>NZ_JBFTNY010000029.1:0-75542 GCF_056397705.1 Variovorax sp. 05L425
CCGCCGAAGCGCGCAGCCTCAGGCGGATCAGGGCCGCGTGTGTCTGAGCGAAGCGAGTTTCACGCGGACCCCGCCTGAGGCGAGCACTGCAGGGAAGCCCGAAGGGCCGGCGCAGCGGGGTCGCACAGCCCGCACCGCATACCGGGCGGCCCCCCACCGGAACAACTCACCATCAAGCCTCGCGCCGCACCGCCGCGGGCTGCGCGTCCTGCACGGGCAAGGTCAACACCACGTGCTTCTCGCGCGACCGCGCCAGCACCGGCGCAAGCGCAACCCCCGTGTGCGTGCCCAGCCGCACCACTTCTTCCGGCGGTGCGGCAGCCACCACACGCCCACCGGAATTGCCACCTTCGGGACCGAGATCGATCAGCCAATCAGCTTCGGCGATCACGTCCAGGTCATGCTCGATCACGACCACACTGTGACCGCCGTTCACCAACCGGTGCAGCACATGGATCAGCTTCTCCACATCCGCCATGTGCAACCCCACCGTCGGCTCGTCGAGCACATACAGCGTATGCGGCGCCTTGTTGCCGCGCCGCGTGACATCGTCCCGAACCTTGCTGAGTTCGGTCACCAGCTTGATACGCTGCGCCTCTCCTCCGGAGAGCGTCGGTGAAGGCTGACCCAGGGTGAGATAGCCCAGCCCCACATCCTTGAGCAACTGCAGCGGATGGCTGATGTTGGGCATCGACGCGAAGAACTCGACCGCCTCATCCACCTCCATCTGCAACACATCGCCAATGCTCTTTCCGCGCCAGCTCACCGCCAGCGTCTCGGGATTGAAGCGCGCGCCATGGCAGACCTCGCACGGCACCTTCACGTCCGGAAGGAAGCTCATCTCGATGGTGCGCACGCCCGCGCCGTCGCAGCCGGGGCAGCGGCCCTCGCCCGTGTTGAAGCTGAAGCGCGCCGGCCCGTAGCCGCGCGCCTTGGCTTCGAGCGTGTCGGCAAACAGCTTGCGGATCGTGTCCCAGAAGCCAATGTAGGTCGCCGGGCAACTGCGCGGCGTCTTGCCGATGGGCGTCTGGTCGACCTCCAGCACGCGGTCGATCGTCTCGTAGCCTTCGACCGCACTGCACCCGGCCCAGGCAGGGTGCTTGCCGGCGGCGTCAGCATCGCGGCCCGCCTTGGTCATGCGTTGAACCACCACCGCATACACGTTGGCCAGCAGCACGTCACGCGCCAGCGTCGACTTGCCGGAGCCGCTGACGCCAGTCACCGCCACAAGCCGATGCAAGGGCAATGACACCGTCACGTCCTGCAGGTTGTGAAGATCGGCGCCGCCCACCGTGAGCCAGCCCGGCGCTCCCGGTTCAGGCGCAGGCACCGGACGCCGCGCCTGCAAAGGATGCTTGATCGCATCGCGCAGATAGCGGCCCGTCTGTGAATCGATCGCACCCTGAATATCGGAAACCGTGCCCTCCGCCACCAGTCGCCCGCCGCGCTTGCCCGCGCTCGGACCGATGTCGATGATGTGATCGGCACGGCGGATGGTGTCCTCGTCATGCTCCACCACCACCAGCGTGTTGCCCTTGTCGCCCAGCTTGTGGAGCGCGTCCAGCAGGATCTGGTTGTCCCGCGCATGCAGGCCAATGGTCGGTTCGTCCAGCACGTAGCAGACGCCTTGCAGGTTGCTGCCGAGTTGCGCGGCAAGTCGAATGCGCTGGGCCTCGCCACCGCTCAGGGTCGGCGCGCCACGGTCCAGCGTGAGATAGCCCAGCCCAACCTCTTCGAGGAATTCGAGACGACTCTTGATCTCGGGCACAAGGTCGCGCGCGATCTCGGCTTCGCGGCCAACCAACCGCAAGCCTTCGAACCACACGCGGATGTCGCTCACGCTCATGCGCGCCAGTTCGGTGATGCCGATGCCGCCGTTGCCGCCCGCATCCGATGTCCCGAAACTCACGGCGCGCGCCGTCGCATTGAGCCGCGTGCCTTGGCAGGTCGGGCACACCACGTCGCCGACATCCTCGGCCTCCGGCTCGGCGAAGGTCTGCTCGCGCCCCTTCTGGTCATCGGCCATCACCGAATCGTCGTAGACCTTGCGCTGCTCCTTCGTGAGCTTGACGCCGGTGCCCACGCAGTCGGGACACCAGCCATGCTTGCTGTTGTACGAGAACAGGCGCGGATCGAGCTCCGCATAGCTGGTGCTGCACACCGGGCACGCGCGCAGCGTCGAGAACACATGCGCACGCCCGATGCCGACGGTCGGCGCGCCGGCCATCATCGCGCCGCGCAGACCGGTGAGATCGCTCAGCACATGCACCACGCCCTTGCCGTGTTCCAGCGCGCGCGTCAGCGCTTGCCTCAGCTCGGTTTCCTGCGCGGGCAGCACATCGAGGCTCGCCACCGGCAGCTCGATGCTGTGCTCCTTGAAGCGATCGATGCGCGGGAAATTCGTCGTCGGCAAGAACTCGCCGTCGACCCGCAGGTGGGTGTAGCCGCGCGGCCGCGCCCAGTCGGCCAGTTCGGTGTAGACACCCTTGCGGTTGCTTACCAGCGGCGCCAGCAGGCCGATGTGCTGGCCCTTGAAGTTCTTCAGAAGTTGCGCCGCGATGCTGTCGGGCGTCTGCGGCTGAACGGCAGCGCCTTCGTGGATGCAATGCTGGATACCGAGCTTGACGTACAGCAGCCGCAGGAAATGCCACACCTCGGTGGTCGTGCCCACCGTGCTCTTGCGGCCACCGCGCGACAGCCGCTGTTCGATCGCAACGGTCGGCGGAATGCCGTACACCGCATCCACTTCCGGCCGGCCGGCCGGCTGCACGATGCTGCGCGCATAGGCGTTCAGAGATTCGAGGTAACGCCGCTGCCCCTCATTGAAAAGGATGTCGAAGGCCAGGGTGGACTTGCCCGAGCCGCTCACGCCGGTCACCACGCTGAACTTGCCGCGCGGGATGTCGACCGAAAGATGCTTGAGGTTGTGCTCGCGCGCATTGACGATCTGGATCGCGTCGCGCCCCGCCGTCGGTTGCGCACGTGCAGCGTAGGACCGCGCCGCGCGTTCCGCCACCTTGTAGGCACCGGGGCCGATTGCGAGTTCGTAGTCCGCCAACGCTGCGCCGGTGAGGGACGCGCGGTTCTCGCGCACCTGCTCCGGCGTGCCGACAGCCACGATCTGCCCGCCACCCTCCCCGCCTTCGGGGCCCAGGTCGATCAGCCAGTCGCTGGCGCGGATCACGTCGAGGTTGTGCTCGATCACGACGAGCGAATGCCCGGCATCGAGCAGCTTGCGCAACGCGCGCATCAGCCGCGCAATGTCGTCGAAGTGCAGGCCGGTGGTCGGTTCGTCGAAGAGGAACAGCGTGCCCTTGCGCGCCAGCGGTTGCTTGCTGGCGCTGCCGTTCTTTGCCGCCTCGGCCAGGAAGCCCGCCAGCTTGAGGCGCTGCGCCTCGCCGCCGCTGAGCGTGGGCACCGGCTGGCCGAGCTTCACGTAGTCGAGCCCCACGTCGACGATGGGTTGCAGCATGCGCAGCACGTCGCGATCGGCCTCGAAAGCCGCTGTAGCTTCGGCGACAGTGAGGTCGAGCACGTCCGCCACGTTGACGCTGCGGCCCGCGCGCTCGATCTTCACTTCGAGAATCTCGGGGCGATAACGCTTGCCGTCGCAATCGGGGCAGCGCAGGTAGACGTCGGAGAGAAACTGCATCTCGACGTGCTCGAAACCCGAGCCGCCGCAGGTCGGGCAACGCCCGTCACCGCTGTTGAAGCTGAACTTGGACGCGGTGTAGCCACGCTGCCGCGACAGCGCAGCCGTGGCGAAGATTTCGCGAATCGCGTCCCACGCGCCCACGTAGCTCGCAGGATTGGAACGCGCGGTCTTGCCGATCGGCGACTGGTCGACGAAGACCACATCGCTCAGGTGATCGGCGCCCAGCAGACGGTCATGCGCGCCCGGCGATTCAGTCGCCCTGCCGAAATGCCGCATCAGCGCCGGTGCGAGCACATCCTGCACCAGCGTCGACTTGCCCGATCCGCTCACGCCGGTGATGCACACCAGCCGCGACAGCGGCAACTCGACCGTCACGTTCTGCAGGTTGTGCTCGCGCACGCCTTCCAGGATGAGGCGCGGCGTGTTCTCGCTCACCATGCGGCGGAAACCCATGCCGATCTGCTTGCGTCCGCCGAGGTACTGGCCGGTCAGCGTCTCGGCGTCGCGCAGCGCGTCGGTGCTGCCGTCGAACACCACCTGTCCGCCGCGCACGCCGGGGCCGGGGCCCATGTCGATCACGCGGTCGGCGGCCAGCATGACGGCCGGGTCGTGCTCGACCACCACCAGCGTGTTGCCCGCGTCGCGCAAGCGCAGCATGGCTTCGGTGATGCGGTTCATGTCGCGCGGATGCAGCCCGATACTGGGCTCGTCGAGCACGAAGAGTGTGTTGACCAGCGACGTGCCGAGCGCGGTCGTGAGGTTGATGCGCTGCACCTCGCCGCCGCTCAGCGTGCGGCTTTGCCGGTCGAGCGTGAGATAGCCGATGCCGACATCGTGCAGGTAGCGCAGCCGCGTCGTGATCTCTTCGAACAGCAGCTTGAGCGCCTGCACATCGCCTTCGTTCGCGGTGGCTCCGCTGCCGTGGCTCTCGATCCCGTCGAAGAAGCGCCGCAGCCGCTCGATGGGCAGCAGCATCAGGTCGTGCAGGCAGAGGCCGGGCAGCGCTTCCAGCTGCTCCCGCGACCATTTGGCGCCCACCGGCATGAAGCGCTTCGCCGGGTCGAGCACGGCGTCGGCATCCTGCTTGCTGCCGATGCGCCACAGCAGGCTTTCGAGCTTGAGCCGCGCGCCCGCGCAGGTCGGACATGGCGTGTAGCTGCGGTACTTCGACAAGAGCACGCGGATGTGCATCTTGTAGGCCTTGCTCTCCAGGTAGGCGAAGAAGCGGCGCACGCCATACCACTGCTTGTTCCAGTTGCCTTCCTTGTAGTTGGGGGTGCCTTCGATCACCCAATGCTTCTGCTCGTCGGTCAGCTTGTTCCACGGCGTGTCGCGTGGAATGCCGGCGACTTCGGCGTGGCGCATGAGGTCGTCCTGTGCTTCTTTCCAGGCGGGGGTCTGGATGGTCTTGATCGCACCGGCGCGCAGCGTGAGCTTGTCGTTCGGGATCACGAGGCCGAGATCGACACCGATCACCCGGCCGAAGCCACGGCAGGTCTCGCACGCGCCCACTGCGGAGTTGAAAGAGAATTTCGACGGGATCGGGTCGGTGTAGCGGATGTCGCTCTCGGGGCAATGCAGGCCGGTCGAGAACTTCCAGATGTCCGGGTCCGCACCCTCTTCCGCCGACAGCGCGTAGACCGTCAGCCGTCCGCTGCCGCGCTTGAGCGCCACCTCGATCGCTTCCACCACGCGCGCCCTTTCGGCGCCGGCCACGCGGAAGCGATCGGCCACCACGTCGAGCACCTTGCGCGGCCCGGTCGGTGTCGCGACGTCCCGCTCGGCCTGCACCCGCGTGAAGCCGCTGGCGGACAGCCATTGCGTCACTTCGTCCGCGCTGGTGCCGGCCGGCAGTTCGACCGGAAAAGTCAGCACCACGCGCGGATCGCCCGCTGCGGTGGCGCGCGAGACCAGTTCGACGTAGATCGAATCAGGTGAATCGTGCCGCACCGGCAACGCGGTCTGACGGTCGAAAAGCTGCGCCGCGCGCGCGAAGAGCAGCTTCAGGTGGTCGTTGAGTTCCGTCATCGTGCCGACGGTCGAGCGCGAGGAACGCACCGGATTCGTCTGGTCGATCGCAATGGCGGGCGGCACGCCTTCGACCTTGTCGACGGCCGGCTTGTCCATGCGGTCGAGGAACTGCCGCGCGTAGGCCGAGAAAGTCTCCACGTAGCGGCGCTGGCCCTCGGCGTAAAGCGTGTCGAACACCAGGCTCGACTTGCCCGAACCGCTCGGGCCGGTGACCACCGTCATCTCGCCGGTGCGGATGTCGAGGTCGAGATTCTGGAGATTGTGCTGACGTGCACCGCGAATCCGGATGGAGCCCTGTGTCATGAATGCCTTGCGGGATAGGGCAGACATTCTAGGAAGACCGGCCAACTTGCGTTGGCCCCGGCGCATGGTTGTCGGCTTTGCAGGGGATTACGAGGCGGACTCCCCGCAATCGGCGTTTACGCGTGGATACATTGGCCGGAAAGGCTCAAGTTGCGCCGGGTTGTCGGTCGCGCGACCACCGCATCCTTGGCGGTTCAGACGCCCAGATGGCGCTGCAGAATCGCGGGTTGGGCCTTCAGATCCTGCGCGGAGCCTTCATAGGCCATGTGGCCGTTGTTGATGATGTACACGCGCTGGGCGAGGGCGAGCGTGGCGGCGAGGTTCTGCTCGACGAGGACGATGGTCTGCCCCGCAGCGGCAAGTTCCCGGCAGGCCTCCATGAGATCGCGCACGATGACCGGGGCCAAACCTTCGAACGGCTCATCCAGCAGGATGATCTTCGGATCGCGGATCAGGGCTCGCCCGATGGCGAGCATCTGCTGCTCCCCGCCGGAGAGATCGGTGCCGCGGCTTTCCCGCCTTTCCTTCAGGCGCGGAAACATCTCGTAGATGCGCGCGAGCGGCCAGCGGCCCTTTGCCGTCAATCCCGCAAGGATGAGGTTTTCCTCGACGTTCAAGCTACCGAAGATCCGTCGCTCTTCATGCACGAGCTGCATGCCGCAGCGCGCGATGGCGTGGCTCTTCCGGCCTGCGAGCTCGATACCGTCGAGCTTCACCGAGCCCGCGCGCGGCGTGACGACACCCATCAGGCTCTTGAGGGTGGTGCTCTTGCCAGCGCCATTGCGCCCGAGCAAGGCGACGACCTCGTTCTTCTCGACGCGAAGCGCCACGTCGAAGAGGATGTGCGAATCCCCGTAGTAGCTGTTGAGGCCGTGGACTTCGAGAAGACTCACTGAAGAACCCCTGCGCTGCGCTCTACGGACCCACCACCCTGAGGAGCGATCCTCCGGCTCATGCTGCAACCGCCTCGTGGACACCGCCCAGATAGGCCTCCTGGACCCGCCCATTGCCCTTGACCTCTTCGGGCGTGCCCTCGACGAGCAGTTTGCCTTCCTGCAAGACGGTGATGCGCTCGGCAAGCTCGAACAGCGCATCCATGTCGTGATCGATGATCACCAGCGTGCGGCCCTTGGCGATCGACTTGAGCAGCGACACGGTCTCGAGGCGCTCGCTCGGACTCATGCCTGCAAGCGGCTCGTCGAGAAGCAGCAGACTGGGTGAGGAGGCGAGCGCCAGCCCGATCTCCAGCCGGCGTTTCTCGCCGTAGGCGAGCTGTGAAACCGAGGCATCCGCGCGGCCTTCGAGCCTGATCAGGCGCAGCGTGCGCTCGACCTGTTCCTGCAGGCCTTGCACCTTCCCGACGGGGCGCAGCAGATCCAGCTTGAACTTCCCGCGCAGCTCGGCGAGCGCGGCGATCGTCACGTTCTCGCGCACGGTGAGGCGATTGAACAGCTGATTGACCTGGTAGCTCTTCGTCAAGCCGAGTTGGCATACCTCGGTCACGCGCATGCCCGTGATGTCGCGCCCTTCGAACATGATCCGGCCAGCGGTGGGCGGCACTTCGCAGGTGAGCATCTTGAAGAAGGTCGATTTGCCGGCGCCATTCGGACCGATGATTCCACGCAGCTCGCCGGCATTCACGGTGAAGTCGATTCCCTCGTTGGCGATCACGCCGCCGTAGTGCTTGGTCAGACCTATCACTTGCAATACGGGACCGGAGTGGGCCGCATCGGCGTGATGCGTGGCATGCTCCGCCGCATCGGCGGGATCGGCGTTCGATGGGAGCGACGTTTCAATCATCGGCGCGTGAGCCTCCGCGGCGCGGCCACCGGTCGCCCTCCGGTACACCTCCCGCAGTCCGCCAATGATCCCTTGGCGCAGGAAGCACACCAGAAGAACAAAGACCAGGCCCAGCACGAGTTTCCATGCGGCGCCGAGGTTCAACGTGGCTTGCAGGAAGTCCTGCAGGAACAGCCACACGGCAGCGCCCACGAGCGGACCGATCAAGGTGCCGCTCCCGCCGATGGCCGTCTGGATGATGAGCTGGCCGGAAGTGGCGAACATGAAAGCGTCGGGCGGCATGAAGCCTTGCAGCGCACCGAGCAGACCACCCGCAAACCCTGCGTATGCGGCCGCGATGACGAAGGCCGTGAGCTTGTATGCCTGCACGTTGTGCCCGACTGCTGCCGCGCGCAGGGGGTTCTCGCGGATCGCCGCGAGAACGGCGCCGACCGGTGAGCGCACGATGCGCAGCGCCAGCACGAGACCGACGAAGTAGCAGAACGCGAGGAACGGGTACAGCGACCAGCCCGAGGTGAAGTTCAAGGTCGTGAAGCCGAGATCGATGCTCGGCGTCGGTACACCAGGCAGGCCGTTCTCACCGCCGGTCCAGTCGGCAAGCGGGTTGAATTCCACGAAGAAAAAGATCTCCCCGATCGCCACCGTGATCATCGCGAAGTAGATGCCCGTGCGCCGCAAGGCGAGCATGCCGACGAGCCATCCGACGATCGCTGCTACCACCATGCCGATCACGAGCGCCGTGATCACATGTGGAAACCCCGCGCGCGTGAGCAGGTAGGCTGCGACGAAGCCGCCCGTGCCATAGAACGCCGATTGCCCGAACGACAGCAGGCCTGTGAAACCGAAGAGGATGTCGAAGCCAAGCCCGAACAGACCCCACACCAGGATGCGGTTGACCGTGTTCGGCGCGGCGTTGAGGTACGGAAGGACAAAGGGAGCGGCGATGAGGCAAGCCGCCGCCAGAAGCAGGAACCGGAGGCGGCGGATGCGGGCCATCACACGCGCCCCTGAACGCCGAGCAGGCCCCGGGGACGCACGAGCAGCACGAGCGTCATCGCGACAAACAGCATCACGTACGCGTAACCCGGATTGACCATCGATGTGAGGCTGATGATCTGGCCCGCGATGAGCCCGCCGAGCACTGCCCCCGGAAAGGAGCCGACCCCGCCAATGACGACAACCACAAAGGTTTGCACGAGGATCGCTTCGCCCACTTCCGGCGTCAGCGAGACCACGGGCGCATTGACGATGCCGGCGAAACCCGCGGCCATCGCGCCGATGCCGAAGACGACCATGAAGACGCGATAGACGTTGATGCCGAGCGAGTCGACCATCACGGCGTCGTCGATGCCGGCGCGCACGATCATCCCGAGGCGCGTGCGATAGAGCAGCACGTAGAGTGCGAGCAGCGCGAGGGCGCAGATGCCGACCACCGCCAGGCGGTACGTGGGATACATCATCACGCCGAGCGAAGTGATGCCGGTGAGCGCAAGCGGAGGCGGCACGGTGAGCGACTGGCTGGAAAAGATGAGCCGCACGGCTTCCACCAGGCAGATCGACAGGCCGAAGGTCACCAGCAGTTGATCCTCATCGGGCCGAGCGTAGAAGTGGCGGATGATCACGCGCTCCATCACGAGGCCAAGCAGTCCGACAGCCAAGGTGCCGGCCGCAAGTGCCACGAGAAAGGAGCCCGTGGCCTGGAACGCCGCATAGCCCGCGTAGCCACCCAACATGAACATCGCGCCGTGCGCGAGATTCAGCACGCCAAGCGTCCCGTAGATGATGGTGAGGCCCGAACTGATCAGCGCCAGCAGGGCCCCCAGGGCGAGCCCGTTGAAAAGCTGTGAGAGGAAGTTCGTCCAGGTGATCACTGATCAGCTGTATGAGCCAAGGTTGCAACCGAAGGCGTCGGGCTTCTGCATCAGCCCCGCGCCCGGCACCACTTCAACGACTTCCCAGAAATCTTCCTTGTTGCGCATCGCGCTGGGCTTCTTGCCGCGCACGATGACCACCGGTCGCACCAACTGGTGGTCTTCGGGCCGCCAGCTCACCTCGCCCACCAAAGACTGAAGCTTGCGCGGGGTTTCGTACGACTTGATGACATCCGGCGGGTAGAACGTGCCTGCATGCTCCACGGCCTCGGCCCACAGGGCGAACTCCATGTACGCGTTCTCGGCGCCCCACTCGGGCTTGTAGCCGTACTTCTTCTCGAACTCCTGCACGAACATCTTGGCGAGCGGGTACTTGTCTTCGAGCGTCCACCAGAAGTCCGTCGCGGCGAAGACGCCTTCCGTCGTTTCGGCGCCGACCTCGCGAGCCAAGAAAGGGATTTGGTAGGGAATCACCAATTTCATCTTCGGCAGGAGTCCGAATTGCTTCGCCTGCTGAGTGGAGAGCACCGCGTCGTGGCCCCAGTTCACGTTGATGAGGAATTCGGCGCCGGAGTTGGCGATGTTCGTGAGATAGGAGCTGTAGTCGGGCGCGCCGAGCGGCGAGACCTGATTGGTCACCATCTGCCACCCGCCGTTCTCGGTGAGAAAGTCGTTCACCGATTTCGTGACCGTGTGGCCGTACGTGTAGTCCGGCGTCATGAAGGCGGCCTTCTTGTTCTTGCCGTAAGCCTTGAGCAGCGCTGGCCCGATGGCGTTGGCGGCAGTCTCACCGTAGAAGTTCTGGCGCACGCCGTAGCGCACGCAGTCCTTGCCGGTGGTGTCATTCGAGCCCGAGATGCCGCAGACGAAAAGCACCTTCTCGCGCTGCGCCAGCTTGTTGAGTGCGACCGCCACGGCGCTGGAGGTGCCGCCGGTGATCATGATGGCCTTGTTCTCGGTGATGAAGCGCTGCTGCGCCTGCACCGCGTCGTTCGGCTTGGCGGCAGAGTCTGCAACGCCGTAGACAAGCTTCTTGCCCAACACACCTTTTGTTGTCTTGGGCGAAATGGCCTTGATGAGCGGGTGACCCGCGTTGATATGTTCGATGGCGAGCTGATAGCCCTTCAATTCGTCCTCGCCCTGCAGGGCGTAGGTGCCCGTGCGCGGGACGCTGATGCCGATGAACACGGAGTCGCCCGACGTACCCGCGGGCCACGTGCCGATGGGTGCCTTGTCGTCCGCCCATGCGGTTTCAATGACTCCGGGTAAAGCGACCAAACCGGCAGCGGCCGCGCCGATGCGGACGAATTCCCGCCGGCTCGGCGAGAAGGGGGGGGCTTTCTTGTCGTACTGCATTGCGATCTCCTGCTGGTTGGGCCATGACCACGGAAGTCCGATTTGAATTTGGATCAAATGGACTTTGATCCAATGTATCTGAACGTGATATATCCGACGTCGGCGAATACCCTCACTGAAACATGCTCCACAGTCGTGCCGACAGAAAGGGCCTCGTACCGCAACAGTACGAAGCCCCTTTGTTGAACCGGGGGCCGAAACCCTCGTGGAGCGCCGATCAATCGTTGGCGTAAATATCCACGTCCTTCGTCTCGCGGATGAAGATCGTGCCCACGACCAGCGTCACGGCGGCGATGATGATCGGATACCACAGGCCGTTGTACATGTTGCCCGTGCTGGCCACGATCGCGAACGCAGTGGTCGGCAGCAGGCCGCCGAACCAGCCGTTGCCGATGTGGTACGGCAGGCTCATCGAGGTGTAGCGGATGCGTGTCGGGAACAGTTCGACCAGCATCGCGGCGATCGGGCCGTAGACCATCGTCACCAGCAGCACCAGCCAGAACAGCAGCGCGACGGTCAGGACCTTGTTCATCTTCGCCGGGTCGGCCTTGCTCGGGTAGCCGGCGGCCTTGAGCCCGTCGGCGACCGACTTCTTGAACGCTGCGATTTCCTTGCTCGATGCCTCATCGAATTTGTGGTTGACCACGTTGCCGGCCGGCGCGGTGATCGCCACCTCGCCGATCTTGACCACGGCGGGCGAGCCGGCGGGGCCATCGATGCGCTCGTAGCTCACCGAGTTCTGCACCAGGAAGCGCTTGGCAATGTCGCAGGAACTGCTGAAATCAATCTCACGCGCCACGGGATTACCCTGGAATGAGCAGGACCGCGGATCTGCAGTCACCGTCACGCCGGCGGTGGCCTGTGCCCTCGCCAGGTCAGGGTTGGCGGCTTCGGTCAGCATCTTGAAGACCGGGAAGTAGGTCACGACGGCCAGCAGGCAGCCGGCCATGATGATCGGCTTGCGGCCGATCTTGTCGGAGAGCGCGCCGAACACGACGAAGAAGGGCGTGCCGATCAGCAGTGCGAGGCCGATCATCAGGTTCGCGGTGGTGCCGTCGACCTTGAGCTGCTGCGTCAGGAAGAAGAGCGCGTAGAACTGGCCCGAATACCAGACCACCGCCTGGCCGGCCGTCAGGCCGATCAGCGCCAGGATCACGATCTTCAGGTTCTTCCACTGGCCGAAGGATTCGGCCAGCGGCGCCTTCGAGGTCTTGCCCTCGGCCTTCATCTTCTGGAACGCCGGCGACTCCGACAGCGACAGCCGGATCCAGACCGACACGGCGAGCAGTGCAATCGACACCAGGAACGGAATGCGCCATGCCCAATCGGCGAAGGCGGCCTCGCCCACGCCTTCACGCACGCCGAGGATGACCACCAGGCTCAGGAACAGGCCGAGCGTGGCGGTGGTCTGAATCCACGAGGTGTAGGCGCCGCGCTTGCCGTGCGGCGAGTGCTCGGCCACATAGGTGGCGGCACCGCCGTACTCGCCGCCGAGCGCGAGGCCCTGCAGCATGCGCAACGCGATGAGGATCACGGGTGCCGCGACGCCGATGGTGGCGTAGCTGGGCAACAGACCGACGATGAAGGTCGACAGGCCCATGATCAGGATGGTGACCAGGAAGGTGTACTTGCGGCCGATCATGTCGCCGAGCCGGCCGAACACGATGGCGCCGAAGGGACGCACCAGGAAGCCCGCCGCAAAGGCCAGCAGCGCAAAGATGAAGGCCGCGCCCGCTTCGAGACCGCTGAAGAACTGCTTGGCGATGATCGCCGCGAGCGAGCCATAGAGATAGAAGTCGTACCACTCGAACACCGTGCCCAGCGAGGAGGCGAAGATGACCTTCTTCTCCTCGGCGGTCATCGGTCGGGGGGCGCTGTGCGGCGCTCCCCTTGAATCTAGTGTGGCTGACATGTCGTCTCCTTCGTATGAAATGCGCCCACGGCGTGGGACGTGACGCATTCTTGGAGAGCCGACTGACCCGAGCCTGTCGCGAAACTGAATGCTCGCTGACGACTTAAGGTGAAACCCGCTCTTCGCGTTTCAGCCTGTAAAAAGCTCGCCCCCAGGTTGGCTCACTTCGTGTAGCCGCCCACCCCCTACCGGGGGCAATACCAGCGGCCCGGCGGAGCCGGTTCCGCGGTATTTCTGGAATGGGATTATTTGCGCAGCAGCGAAGGGCGCTGGTCCGCGCTGATCCACTCAGGACCGTCGAACCATGCGTCGCCTGCGAGGTAAGAGCGGAGCATCCCGAGGCCGTCGAAGCCCCAGAACAGGCGATCGTCGACTTCGTAGGCCGGCACACCGAAGACGCCCCGCGCGATGGCCTCGTCGGTGTTCGCCTTGAGTTGCGCCTTCACTTCGTCGCTGCCCATGTCGCGCACCTGCTTGAGTTGCGCGGCGAGCGTCGCGAGACGCGCCGCATCGCCGGCCTCCTCGCCGGTGCACCACACGTTGCGCAAGATCGTCTCGGCCACGTGGCGGTTGATGTCGCCGTCCGTCGTCGTCGAGAGCGCGAGCCGCAGATGCGGCAGCGGGTTGTAGGGATGCGATGCGGGCATCTGTATCGGAATGCCGTTCGCTCGCGCCAGCCACAGGACGTGGCGGTAGGTCCAGGCGCGCTTCGCCGGGATCTCCGCCGGGCCCAGCTGGCCGTGGTGCTTCAGCAGCGCGCCGAGCAGCACCGGCCGGTAGGCCACGCTGTAGCTCACGCCTTCGAGGGCCCGCGGCAACTGCTCGAAGGCGAGGTAAGCATAGGGCGAGAGAAAGTCCAGATGGAAGGTGATGTGCTTCAAGGCTTGTCTCCGGCGGCGACGAGGAACCCGGCCTCCGCGCGCAGTTCGATCGCGCGCCATACCCGGCGCTTCTCGGCATCGTCCATGCGGCTCCATGCGGCGATCTCCGCGATGGTGCGCAGACAGCCTTCGCAGAAGCCGCTGCAGGGGTCCATGCGGCAGATTGAAATGCACGGCGACGGCACGTCGCTCGCCGTTTCGCGCGCGGCGATGGCTCGATGGGCGAGCGACGACGCGGCGTCAGCGGTCACACCACATCCGCGACCGGCGCACCGGTCAGGCCTTCGAGATCCTGAGGACGCAAGCGCACCACCGCATGCGGATGTCCGGCCGCTGCCCAGATGTCCTCGAAGCGAAAGAGTTCGCGGTCGATCAACATCACCGGCGGGGTGGCATGCGCGAAGGGCGAGACGCCGCCGATCGAGAAACCGGTGCGCGACTTGACGAACTCGGCATCCGCACGGCCGAGCTTGCCGACCAGCGCCTCGACCTTCTTCTCGTCCACGCGCTTGTCGCCCGAAGTCACGACCAGCACCGCGACGTCGTCGGTCTTGCGGCGAAAGACAATGCTCTTCGCGATCTGTCCGACGTCGATGCCCAACGCATCGGCCGCCTGCTGTGCAGTGCGCGCCGCATCGTCGAGCATCTGCGGCGCGTGGGGATGGCCCCTGTCCTGCAGATGGCGTGCGACACGTTGCACGCCATCAGGCAGTGAAGTCAATTCAGCACCACACATCATCCAGCCCTCTTCGCGAGGATGGCCTTCGACGCGCGCGAGTTCGGCGCACGGCCCAGCGCATCGCTGATGTAGACGCCCGCATCGATCAGGCGGTCGAGATCGATGCCCGTCTCGATGCCCATGCCGTGCAGCATGTAGACCACGTCCTCCGTGGCAACGTTGCCCGTCGCGCCCTTCGCATAGGGACAGCCGCCGAGGCCGGCCGACGAAGCGTCGAACTGCCACACGCCCAACTCAAGGCTCGCGAGCGTGTTGCCGAGCGCCTGACCGTAGGTGTCGTGGTAATGCCCAGAGATGTCGTCGACGCTGTAGTGCTTCAACGTCGCCTCCAGTGCCCGCTGCACCTTGAGCGGTGTGCCCACGCCGATGGTGTCGGCCACGCCGATATGCTGCACACCGATCCCCTTCATGAGCCCGGCGAGCATCTCCACGCGCGACGGCGCGATCTCGCCCTCATAGGGGCATCCGACCGAGCACGACATCGACCCGCGCACGTAGATGCCGTTGGCACGCGCCGCCTCGACCACCGGCCGGAAGCGCTCGATGCTCTCGGCGATGGAGCAGTTGATGTTGCGCTGGCTGAAGGCCTCGCTCGCGGCGCCGAACACCACGATCTCGTCGGGCCACTCCTCTCGCGGCGCGGCGATGGCCGCCTCGAAGCCTTTCAGGTTGGGTGTCAGCACCGAATAGCGCACGCCGGCCTTGCGCTGGATGCCATGCATGACCTCGGCGTTGTCCGCCATCTGCGGCACCCACTTGGGCGATACGAAGCTGGTGACCTCGATGTCCTTCAGCCCCGCGTCCTGCAGGCGATGGACGAGGCCGATCTTGATCTCGGCCGGCACGGGCTGCTTCTCGTTCTGGAGGCCGTCGCGCGGGCCGACGTCGACGATCTTGACTCGGGTGGGGAGTTTCATGGCAGTTGTCTTTGGATCTCTAAAAGGCAAGGGCGAGTCAGTATCCGCGTTGGACATCGACCACGCCGGCAACAGGCTCTCCGCGCTCGATCGCCCGGATCTTTCCGGCGATCTGCGTGATCGAGGCTTCGCGCTCGGTGCGCGCGGAACAGTGCGGCGTCACCGTGATCTTCGGGTGCCGCGAGAAGGGATGGTCGGCGGCCAGCGGCTCGACTTCGAACACGTCGAGCGTCGCGCCTGCGAGCTGCCCGCTGTCGATCAACGGAATCAGGTCGGCTTCCACCAGATGCCCGCCGCGCGCCACGTTGATCACATAGCCGCCGGGCTGGCCGCCATTGAGCTTCGACAGCGTCTCGCGGTTCAGGATGCCTCGCGTCGCGGCCGTCAGCGGCAGCAGGTTCACCAGCACGCGACTCGCGCCCAGGAAGTCATCGAAAGCCTCCTCGCCGGCAAAACAGCGAATACCGTCGATGTCCTTGGCGGAACGGCTCCACCCATTGACCGGGAACTCGAACTGCGCGACAGCCTTGCCAACACGCTCGCCCAGCACGCCGAGCCCCATGATCCCGACCGCGAAATCCTTGCGCTCGCGCGGCTTGCGGTAGCTCCAGCGCCCCGCGCGCGACTCGGCCTCATAGGCGTCGAATTCGCGGAAGTGCCGGATCAACGCATGGCAGACGTACTCCGCCATCTGCACCGACATCCCCGCATCGTCGAGCCGAACCACCTGCGTCTGCGGCGGCACCTTGAGCTTGAGCAGCGCGTCCACGCCCGCGCCGATGTTGAACAGCCCCCGCAACCCCGGCTGGTCATCCAGCAGCGCCTGCGGCGGCGCCCAGACCACCGCGTGATCGGCAGGCGCCGCCCCCGGCGCCCAGTTCTCGACTTCCGCCCCCGGCAAGGCGGCACGAAGTCCATCGATCCACGGTTCAGGCCGGTTGTCGGTCAAGCTAACGATGATTCGCATAAGTCAAAAATGGAATTCAGAACACGGCGACAAAGTGCTCCCATTGTCCCGCCTGCAGCCGCCCCTCTTCCCCTTCGTGAAACACCGCGGAACCGGCTCCGCCGGGCCGCCGGTGTTGCCCCCTGCAAGGGGGTGGGCGGCTACACGAAGTGAGCCAACCTGGGGGTTAGTCATAAAGTACGGCGGCGATCTTCGGATCGCCGATGTTCGTCTTGTCGTACCAGAAGAACCCCGTATCAACCACCTTCGGCACCGGCTCGCCCTTGATCGCCTTCACGGCCATCTCCACGGTCTTGTAGCCCATGCCCACAGGGTTCTGCGTGATGGCGCCGGCCATGCTGCCGTCGAGGATCGCGTTCTTCTGCTGCTTGCCGGAGTCGTAGCCGACGATCACGACCTTGCCGTTGCGCTTCATCTCCTTCACGCCGTTGACCACGCCGATGGCCGACCCCTCGTTGGCGCCGAAGATGCCCTTGAGGTTCGGGTAGGCCTGCAGGATCGACTTGGTGATCTCGGTCGACTTCAGCTGATCGCCGCCGCCGTATTGCACGCTCACGATCTTGATGTTCGGGTAGTTCGACTTCATGCGGTTCACGAAGCCGTCGCGCCGGTCGATGCCGGTGCGGCTGGTCTGGTCGTGCACCACGAGCGCCACTTCGCCGGACTTGCCGATCAGGTCGGCCATCTTGTCGGCGGCGAGCGCCGCAGCGGCCTTGTTGTCGGTCGCGGTGGTCGTCAGGGGGATGTCGCTGTCCACGCCCGAGTCGAAGGCGATGACCGGGATCTTCGCCGCCTGCGCCTTCTTCAGCAGCGGAATGGCGGCCTGGCTGTCGAGTGCGGCGAAGCCGATGGCCTGCGGTTTCTTGGCCAGCGCGGCGGCGAGCATGTCGATCTGCTTGTCGACCATCGACTCCGACTCGGGCCCCTCGAAACTGATCTTCACCTTCAGGTCCTTCGCGGCCTGCTCGGCGCCCGACTTCACGGCCTGCCAGAACTGATGCTGGAAGCCCTTGGACACCAGCGGGATATAGATCTCCTGCGACTGCTGCGCATTGGCAATACCCGACAGGCCGATGAGGGCCGCGCCGAGGGTGGTCGTGACTGCTCTTCTCTGGATCATGCGAAGTCTCCTGTGGTTGTGAAATCGAATCGACTACTGCTTGCTGGCGCTGCGACGGCGCAGGATGTCTGCATACACGGCGAGGATGATGATCACGCCGGTCACCACGGTCTGCCACTCCTGCGCGACCGAGAGGATGCGCAGGCCGTTGGTGAGCACGCTCATGATGAAGGCGCCGATGATCGTGCCGACGATCGTCCCGGTGCCGCCGCTGAGAGAGGTGCCGCCGATGACCACCGCCGCAATCGCATCCAGTTCATAGCCCTGCCCCAACGCAGGCTGCGCGGAATTCAGGCGCGACGCGATCAGCAGACCCGCAATGCCGCAGATGCCGCCGCTGACCGTGTAGACCAGGATCTTCCAAAATTCAGTGTTGACACCCGACAGGCGCACCGCCTCTTCGTTGCTGCCAAGCGCGAAGGTGTAGCGCCCCAGGATGGTCTTGTTGAGCACGATGCTCGCAACCACGGCCACGAGAAAGAGGATCAGCACCGCATTCGGAATCGGCAGCGCCGGAATGAAATAGCCGATCAGCGAGTCCTGCGAGATCGCCGTGAAGTCCGGTGTGTCGTTGAAGTAGATCGGCTTGGTGCCCGAGATCACGAGGGACAGCCCCTTGAGCAGCATCATCATGCCCAGCGTCGCGATGAAGGGCGGGATCTTGAGCTTGGCAATCAGCATGCCCGAAACGAATCCGGACAACGCGCCGAAGAAGATCGCCGCCGCGATGCCGAGCGCGAGCGGCATGCCCATGTAGGTGAGCACCACGCCGGCCATCACGGCGCAGAAGGTCATCAGCGTGCCCACCGAGAGGTCGATGCCCGCGGTGATGATGACGAAGGTGCAGGCAATGGCCAGCACGCCGTTCACCGCGGTCGATTGCAGGATGCCCACCAGGTTGTCGGTTTGCAGGAACTGCGACGACGCGAGGCTGAAGAACACCATCAACGCGATCAGGCTGGCAAAGGCGAGCAGCTTCTGTCGCGTGGCCGGACGAAAGAGCCGCGCCTTCAGCGAGAAGCCCGGTGCGGCGGCGGTGCTGGTGCTGCCGGCGGTAGGTGTCGTCAAGGCGCGTCTCCGGTTGTGGCGGCTTCGCGCCGGGTGGCGAGCTGCATGATCTTTTCCTGCGAGGCCTCGCGGCCGGCGAGCTCGCCGGTGATGCGGCCTTCGCACATCACGAGCACCCGGTGGCTCACGCGCAAGATCTCGGGCAGCTCCGAAGAGATCATGACGATCGCCTTTCCGCGCGCGGCCAGCGCATTCAGCAGGCGATAGATTTCCGCCTTGGCACCGACATCGATGCCGCGCGTGGGCTCGTCGAAGAAGAGCACGCTGCAGTCGCGCAACAGCCATTTGGCGATCACGATCTTCTGCTGGTTGCCGCCCGACAGCAGCCGCACCGGCTGGCGTACCGAGGGCGTCTTGATGTTGAGCTGCTTGACGTAGCTTTCGCCGGCGGCCTCGATGGCGGCCTGGTCGATGAAGACCCCCATCGACAGGAATCGCTTCATGCTCGGCAGCGCGATGTTGGTTTCCACGTCCATGCCGGTGGCGAGACCGAAATGCTTGCGGTCCTCGGAGAGATAGCCGATGCCGTGCGACACGGCGTCCTCCGGCGACTTGATCGACACCTTCCGGCCTTGAAGCCAGATCTCGCCCGAGTCGACGGTGTCGGCACCAAACACCGCGCGCGCCAGTTCGGTGCGGCCCGCGCCCATGAGGCCGGCGAAACCCAGGATCTCGCCCTTGCGCAGCACGAAGCTGGCATCGCGCACCATCGCGCCACGGTTGATGCCCCTGGCCTCGAGCACGATCTCGTTGCGCGATGTGTCCGGGAAATCGTTCTCGACTTCGGCAAGCTGGCGTCCCACCATCATGGCGATGAGCGAGTCCATCGCCGTGTCGGCCATCGGCACCGTGGCGATGTACTGGCCGTCGCGCATCACGGTCACGCGGTCGGCGATGCGCTTGAACTCGTCCATCTTGTGCGAGATGTAGACGATCGCCACGCCCTGCGATTTCAGCTGGCCGATGATGCGAAACAGGTCGGCCACTTCCTCGTTGTTCAACGCGGCAGTGGGCTCGTCCATGATGAGCACGCGCGAGTTGTGCGACAGCGCCTTCGCAATCTCGACCATCTGCTGTTTGGCCACCGTGAGTTCGCCCACGGGCGTGTCCGGGTCGAGCCGCAGGTTCATGCGCTCGAAGATGCGCCGCGCCTCGACACGCATCGCCTGCTCGTCGATGAAGACACCGAAGCGCCTGCGCGGCTCGCGGCCGATGAAGATGTTCTGTGCGGCGCTCAGATGGTTCATCAGGTTCAGCTCCTGATGAATGATCCCGATGCCCAGGGCCTGCGCAGCGCGCGGGCTCTCGATGTCGACGGGCTGGCCGTCGAAGGTCACCTCGCCGGCGTCCTTGCGGTAGACGCCCGCGAGCACCTTCATCAAAGTGGACTTGCCCGCGCCGTTCTCGCCCATCAGCGCATGCACCTCGCCGGGCAGCAGGTCGAACTGCGCCCTGTCGAGCGCACGCACGCCGGCGAAGGATTTGGTCAGATCACGGATGGTGACGATGGGTTGCGGCATACGATCTCAACCGGTCGTCCGACGACTCTGCCATAGGCCCGAATTGGCCTGACCAGAACAAACCCTTGCTGATCTGCCACCGGGGAATCCGTGCGCCTTGCCTCAGGCGGCGAGAGTCAGCAGTTCCGCGCCTTCGGCGACCTGGTCGCCGGGTGCGTAGAGCAGTTCCTGGACCGTGCCATCGGCGGGCGCGGCGATCGTGTGCTCCATCTTCATGGCCTCCATGACGGCGAGCGGCTGGCCGCGCGTCACCTTGTCGCCAGCCTTGACGGCGAAGGAGACGACCTTGCCGGGCATCGGCGCGGTGAGGCGGCCGCCTTCGGCATGCGTCTCGCCCGCATGCGCCAGTCGATCGACGGTTGTGATGCGTGTCGCGCCGTCCGCCGCGAAGACGTACGCGGTCGATTCGTCTTCATAGACGTTCAACGTGTGGCGGTGGCCGGCGAATTGCAGTTCGATCTCGCCCGAAGGGAAGCTGCCGATTTCGAGGAGTCCCGACACGTCGCCGACGCGCAGCGACAGCGCGCCGTCGTGCAGATAGCGCAACTCGGCGCTCTGCGTTTCGCCGCGGAACTCGAATTCGAAGGGTCGCACCGCGACGCCGTGCAACTGCCAGCCGTCGCGGCGGCTGAACGGATCGGCGGTCGCGGTCGCGGATTCGGCCAGCAACGTGCGCGCGATCGACGCAGCGGCAGCGAGCGGGAGCCCCAGCGGCTCCTGGTCGAAAAGCACCGCGCGCTCGCGTTCGATCAGTGCCGTATCGAGCCTCGCGTTCGCGAATGAATCGGTGCGCAGGATGCCACGCAGGAACTGCACGTTGGTCGCAACGCCCACGATGTGCGTCTGCGCCAGCGCGAGGTCGAGCCGCGCGAGCGCCTCGTCGCGCGTAGCGCCATGCACGATGAGCTTGGCGATCATCGAGTCGTAGAAGGGCGAGATCACGCCGCCTTCGCGCACGCCGTCATCGATGCGCACCCGGCTGCGCTGGAACGCCGTGGCCTGCGGCTTGCGGTAGACGTGAAGCGTGCCGGTGGCGGGCAGGAAGTTGTTGTCCGGGTTCTCGGCGCAGATGCGCGCTTCGATGGCATGGCCGTGGATCTGAAGTTGGTCCTGCTTCAATGGCAATGCTTCACCCGAAGCCACGCGGAGTTGCCATTCAACGAGGTCGAGCCCGGTGATCGCTTCCGTCACCGGATGCTCCACCTGCAGCCGCGTGTTCATCTCCATGAAGAAGAAATTCATCTCCCCTTCGCCGCGCTGCTCGACGATGAATTCCACCGTGCCAGCGCCCACGTAGCTCACGGCACGCGCCGCAGCCACGGCCGCCTCGCCCATCTGCTTGCGCATCGCCTCGGTCATTCCCGGCGCAGGCGCTTCTTCCAGCACCTTCTGGTGGCGACGCTGCACCGAGCAATCGCGCTCGAACAGGTAGACGTAGTTGCCTTTCGTATCGCCGAAGACCTGGATCTCGATGTGACGCGGACGCTGCACGTATTTTTCGATCAGCACCGCGTCATCGCCGAAGCTGTTGATCGCCTCCCGCTGGCACGACGCCAGCGCCGCCGCGAAGTCTCCGGCTTTCTCGACCACGCGCATGCCCTTGCCGCCGCCGCCCGCGCTGGCCTTGATGAGCACGGGGTAGCCGATGCGATCGGCTTCGCGCTGCAGCAGCGCCGGATTCTGGTCGCTGCCGTGATAGCCCGGGACCAGCGGCACGCGGGCCTTTTCCATCAGTTGCTTGGACTCGGCCTTCAGGCCCATCGCCTTGATGGCCGAAGGCGGCGGGCCGATGAAGACCAGGCCGGCATCGGCGCAGGCTTGTGCGAACTCTTCGTTCTCGCTCAGAAAGCCATAGCCGGGATGCACTGCCTCGGCGCCCGTGGCCTTGGCGGCTTCGAGGATCTTTTCCCAGCGCAGGTAGCTGTCCTTGGGTGCGCTGCCGCCGAGGTGGACCGATTCGTCGCAGGCGCGCACATGGTTGGCATGCGCGTCGGCGTCGGAATAGACGGCCACCGTGCGGATCGCCATGCGGCGGGCCGTCGCTGCAACTCTGCATGCGATCTCGCCGCGGTTGGCGATCAGGATCTTCTTAAACATGGTGCGTCTCCGCGGTGAAATCGCCTCGGCACGCTGCGCGTGCCATGCGATGTGGCTTCGCCGCTGCGCCGCTTCGCGACTGGTCACCACGATTGGCAATCAGGATCTTCTTAAACATTCGATGAGTCTCCGGGAGGATTCTTCTTGAGTTGGAACGCGGGCACCACGCCGGGATCGGCACGGCCGCTGAAGATGCGGGCCACGCGGCTGAAAAGCGATTTGAGGAAGCGCCAGCTCTTTCGGATCAGCCAGACGCTGAGCACGAGCACGGCAATGAAGAGCACGCCGAACACCAGGGGATGAGCCACCGCCAGCCACAGCGCTGCGGGCACCATGCCGTCCTCGACCAGAGAGGCGCCGACATTGGTGAAGGGTTCCGGCGACGTATTGATGGCGGCGCGCGTCGTCGCCTTGGCCGCATGCGCGGTGGCCGCAAAGCCGCCGCCAAGCAGCGCTGCGACCAGCGCCATCGCCGTATGGTCCGCGCCGAAAACGCCGGCTGCCAGCGCGGCGCCGGCCGGGATGCGGATCGCCGTGTGAACCATGTCCCAGATCGAATCGAGCCCGGGAATCTTGTCGGCGAAGAATTCGACGAACACCATGAACCCGCTCGCCGCGATGACGACCGGATGCGCCAGCAACTGCAGCCCTTGCGGCAGCGGCAGCCAGCCGAGGTAGCCGGCAAGCCCTGTCAGCAGCACGACCAGGTAGAGCCGCACACCGCTGGCCCAGCCCAATGCGGCGGCGAGCGCCAGCAGTTGGGGCATGTCAAGGGTGTCCATCTTGCGTGGCCTGTTTCAGCCGACGAGCCAGGAGGGCTTGCGCTTCTGCAGGAAGGCCTGGACACCTTCGCGGCCTTCCTCGCTGGCGCGGATGTCGGCAATGCCCTGCACAGTCCTGGCGATCAGTGCATCGTCGATCTCTCGGCCCGCAACATCGGCGATCAGCGTCTTGCAGGCACGCACCGCCGCCGGGCTGGCGCTGGTGAGCGCCTTGACGATCTCCGCGACCTTGGCGTCGAGCGCATCGGCGGCGACCACCTCGTGCACGAAGCCGATGCGATGCGCTTCTGCAGCGGTAAAACGCTCGGCCGTCAGGAACCAGCGCTGCGCGGCGCGCGTGCCCATCGCGCGCAGCACATAGGGGCTGATGGTCGCGGGGATCAGCCCGATCTTGACTTCGCTGAGGCAATACCAGGCCGTGTCGACGCTGACCGCGATGTCGCACGCGGCGACCAGGCCCATGCCGCCCGCATAGACATCGCCTTGCACGCGCGCGATCACCGGCTTCGGGCTCTCGTGGATCGTGCGCAGCATCGCCGCAAGACCGGCCGCGTCGGTCGTGTTTTCCTCGTGCGTGAAATCGGCCGCGCGGCGCATCCAGTTGAGATTCGCACCGGCGCAGAACGCGGGCCCGTTGGCGCCGAGCACGATCACTCGCACATCGGGCGCCGCGCTCGCCTGCGCAAAGGCAACGCCGAGTTCGCGGATGACGACGTCGTCGAAGGCATTGCGCAACTCGGGCCGGTTGAGCCAGATGCGCGCGACGGCGCCTTCGATGGCGAGTTCGAGGGTGGTGAACGATGTGCTCATGATGGGGAACGAGCTTCCTGTTGCAGCAGATAAACCCAGTCCAGCTCCGGTCCGGGATGGACCATTGCCGTCAGCGCGGCCGTCAACTGGCCGCGATGGTGGGTTGCGTGGTTGAAGACATGGCCGAGTGCCGGTGCGAAGGGAATCTGCACCTGCTCACCGTTGTTTCGGGTGTACGCCAACTCGCCGTCGAAGCGGTCCGGCGCCAGCGTTGCGAGCCATGGGCTCCAACGCGTCACGGCTTCGCCGAGTTGCTTGCAGACTTCGGCGCGATCGGTGTGCAATTCGGTGTCGAGCGCGACGCGCAGCGACTTTCCCTCGGCGAAGCGGGAGAACCAGATGTTGTCGGTCAGCAGCAAATGATTGACGGTGCGATGCACGGAGCGAAAGAACAGCCCGCAGTCCCGATACCAGTCGTCGTCGGACAGGCCGTGGAGGTTCGTCCCGATCAGCCTGTGGGTGGCCCAGACGTGATATCGCCCCAGGCTTGCGAAGTAGTTCGGCAGCGTCATGGTCGTTACCTCACATGCGGAAGATGCCGAACTTCGGCTCGGGGATCGGCGCGTTGCGCGCGGCGGCCAGGCCCAGCGCCAGCACGCGGCGCGTGTCGGCCGGGTCGATGATGCCGTCGTCCCACAGTCGCGCGGTCGCGTAGTAGGGATGGCCCTGGGCCTCGTACTGGTTGCGGATTGGCGCCTTGAAGGCCTCTTCTTCCTCGGCGCTCCACTGCCCGCCCTTGCCCTCGATGCCGTCGCGCTTGACAGTGGCGAGCACGCTCGCGGCCTGCTCGCCGCCCATCACGCTGATGCGCGCGTTGGGCCACATCCAGAGAAAGCGCGGCGAGTAGGCCCGGCCGCACATGCCGTAGTTGCCCGCGCCGAAGCTGCCGCCGATGATGATGGTGAACTTCGGCACGCTGGCCGTGGCCACGGCCGTCACCATCTTGGCGCCGTGGCGCGCAATGCCTTCGTTCTCGTACTTGCGGCCCACCATGAAGCCGGTGATGTTCTGCAGGAACACGAGCGGGATCTTGCGCTGGCAGCACAGCTCGATGAAGTGCGCGCCCTTCTGTGCCGATTCGGAGAACAGGATGCCGTTGTTGGCCACGATGCCCACCGGCATGCCCTCGATCTCGGCGAAGCCGCAGACCAGCGTGCTGCCGAAGCGAGACTTGAACTCGTGGAACTCGCTGCCGTCGACGATGCGCGCGATGATCTCGCGCACGTCGAAGGGCTTGCGTGTGTCGACCGGGATGACGCCGTAGAGCTCTTCGGTCGCGAATGCGGGCGGCCGCGGCGTTGCGCTTGCAGAGGCCTTCGCGTCGTTGGCACGAGCGCCTGCGTTGAGATTCGCGACCGCCGTGCGTGCCAGCGCCAGGGCGTGCAGGTCGTTCTGCGCCAGATGATCAGCCACGCCCGACAGCCGCGTGTGCACATCGCCACCGCCGAGGTCTTCCGCCGTGACGACTTCGCCCGTCGCGGCCTTCACGAGCGGCGGGCCGCCCAAGAAGATCGTGCCCTGGTTCTTGACGATGATGCTTTCGTCGCTCATCGCCGGCACATAGGCACCGCCTGCCGTGCAGGAGCCCATCACCACCGCGATCTGCGCGATGCCCTGCGCGCTCATGTTCGCCTGGTTGTAGAAGATGCGGCCGAAGTGATCGCGGTCCGGAAAGACCTCGTCCTGGTTCGGCAGGTTGGCGCCGCCCGAGTCGACGAGGTAGATGCAGGGCAGGCGGTTCTGCTCGGCGATCTCCTGCGCGCGCAGATGCTTCTTGACGGTCATCGGGTAGTAGGTGCCGCCCTTCACCGTCGCGTCGTTGCACACGATCATGCAGTCGACGCCGCTGACGCGGCCGATGCCGGCGATGAGGCCCGCACCGGGCGCCGCGCCGTGGTACATCGCGTGCGCCGCGAGCGGCGCCACTTCGAGAAAAGGCGTGCCGGGGTCGAGCAGTTGCGCGACGCGATCGCGCGGCAGCAATTTGCCGCGCGCCGTGTGCTTGTTGCGTGCGGCCTCGCCGCCGCCGGCTTCGACCTTGGCGAACTGTTCGCGCAGGTCATCGACCAGCGCGCGCATGGCCGTTGCATTGGCCTGGAAGTCGGTCGAGCGCGCGTTGAGTTTCGTATCCAGCTTCATGCAGTCTTGTCCTCATCCAAGCCCAGGCGGCTCTTCATCGCGTCGCGAATCTTGAATTTCTGAATCTTGCCGGTGACGGTCATCGGGAACTCGGTGACGAATTCGATGTACCTCGGCACCTTGTAGTGCGCGATCTGACCTTTGCAGAAGTCGCGGATCTCGTCGGCATTCACGGTCTGCCCCGGCTTGGCGATGACCCAGGCGCAGAGCTCTTCGCCGTATTTCTTGTCGGGCAGGCCCACCACCTGCACGTCCTGCACCTTCGGATGGCGGTAGAGGAACTCCTCGATCTCGCGCGGGTAGATGTTCTCGCCGCCACGAATCACGAGATCCTTGATGCGGCCGACGATGTTGACGTAGCCCTCGGCATCCATCGTGGCGAGGTCGCCGGTGTGCATCCAGCCTTCGCTGTCGATGGCTTCGCGCGTCTTCTCTTCGTCTTCCCAGTAGCCGTGCATGACCGAGTAGCCGCGCGTGCAGAACTCGCCCGACTGGCCGCGCTCGACGAGCTCGCCCGTGGCGGGGTCGATGATCTTGATTTCGAGATGCGGCTGCACCGTGCCCACGGTCGACACGCGCTTTTCGAGCGGCGTGTCGGTCGAGCTCTGGCAGCTCACCGGGCTCGTCTCGGTCATGCCGTAGGCGATCGTGATTTCGCGCAGGTGCATCTGCTCGACCACGCGCTTCATGACTTCGGTCGGGCACGGCGAGCCGGCCATGATGCCGGTGCGCAGTGTCGAGAAGTCGAACTCCTTGAAACGGGGATGGTCCAGTTCCGCGATGAACATCGTGGGCACGCCATGCACGCCGGTGCACTTCTCGTCTTGCACCGTCTGCATCACGGTCAGCGGGTCGAAGCCGTCATTCGGATAGACGATGGTCGAGCCGTGCGTGATGCACGCCAGGTTGCCCAGCACCATGCCGAAGCAGTGATAGAGCGGCACCGGGATGCACAAGCGGTCGGCCGGCGAGAGCTTCATGCATTCGCCGATGAAGAAGCCGTTGTTCAGGATGTTGCGGTGCGTCAGCGTCGCCCCCTTGGGGAAGCCCGTGGTGCCGCTGGTGAACTGGATGTTGATCGGATCGGTCGCCTTCAATGTCTTCGCGACAGTGGCGACCTGCGGGTCGTCGGCCGATCCACTGGCCAGCAAGGCAGAGAAGCGCAACAGCCCCGGCAGCTCGCCGCTATCGGCGTCGGAGTCGATCCACGCCACCGTGCGCAGATGCGGCAGGCGCGCGGCATTCAAGGCACCAGGCTTGGCGCTCGCGAGTTCGGGCGCCAGTTCGCGCAACATCCCGACGTAGTCGCTGGTCTTGAAGGTCTTCATCGTGACCAGCGCCTTGCACGCCACCTTGTTGAGCGCGTATTCGAGCTCCGAGGTGCGATAGGCCGGATTGATGTTGACCAGGATGATCCCGACCTTCGCCGTGGCAAGCTGCATCAGCACCCAGGGCGCGTTGTTGTGCGACCAGATGCCGACGCGATCGCCGGACGCCAGGCCCAGCTTCAGCAAGGCGCTGGCGAGCCGGTTGGCTTCGCGCTGCAGTTCGAGGTAGCTGTAGCGCTTTTTCTCGTGGGCGCTGACCAGCGCTTCGCGGTTGCCCTGTCGCGCGGCCATGTCATCGAAGAAGTCGCCGATGGTCTGCTCGATCAGCGGGATGTCGGTGGCGCCTTGCGCCATGCTGCGCGTCAGGGTCATGGCAGCTCCTTCAGGCTGTTTCCGAAAACAACTCGCGGCCGATCAGCATGCGCCGGATTTCCGACGTTCCCGCGCCGATCTCGTAGAGCTTGGCATCGCGCCACAAGCGCTCGACCGGAAAGTCCTTGGTGTAGCCGACACCGCCGAGCGCCTGGATCGCCTCGCCGGCCATCCACGTGGCCTTCTCCGCCGAGTAGAGGATGGCGCCGGCCGCGTCCTTGCGGAAGGTGCGCGCGTGGTCGTTGCGGTCGCAGGCCTTGCCGACCGCGTAGACGTAGGCGCGCGTGGCCTGCCAGGTCGAATACATGTCGGCGAGCTTGCCCTGCATCAGCTGGAATTCGCCGATGCTCTGGCCGAACTGCTTGCGCTCGTGGACGAAGGGCAGCACGGCATCCATGCAGGCCGCCATGATGCCCAGCGGGCCGCCGGAGAGCACGGCACGCTCGTAGTCGAGCCCGCTCATCAGCACCTTGGCGCCCTGGCCTTCGCCGCCCAGCACGTTTTCCTCGGGCACTTCGCAGTTGTCGAAGAACAGCGGGAAGGTGTTGGAGCCGCGCATGCCGAGCTTGTCGAGCTTGGTGCCGGCCGAGAAGCCCTTGAAGCCCTTCTCGACGATGAAGGCCGTCATGCCGCGCGCGCCCATCTCGGGCTCGGTCTTGGCGTAGATCACCAGCGTGTCGGCGTCGCCGCCGTTGGTGATCCACATCTTGCCGCCGTTGAGCACGTAGCGATCGCCCTTTTTCTCGGCGCGCAGCTTCATGCTGACGACATCGGAGCCCGCGTTGGGCTCGCTCATGGCCAGCGCGCCCACGTGTTCGCCGCTCACCAGCTTGGGCAGGTATTTTTTCTTCTGCGTGTCGCTGCCGTTGCGGTGGATCTGGTTGACGCACAGGTTGGAATGCGCGCCGTACGAAAGGCCCACCGAGGCGGAGGCCCGCGAGACTTCTTCCATCGCCACGATGTGCGCGAGGTAGCCGAGTTCGGTGCCGCCGTATTCCTCTTTCACCGTCATGCCGTGCAGGCCGAGGTCGCCGAGCTTCTTCCAGAGATCGTGCGGAAAGAGGTTGTCGCGATCGATGTCGGCGGCGCGCGGCGCGATTTCCTCGGCGGAAAAGTGCTGGATGGCGTCGCGCAGGGAATCGATGGTTTCGCCCAGGTCGAAGTTCAGGCCGGGATCGTGCATGGGTTGTCTCCTCAGAAGCATCAGCCGCGCGAGATGTTTGTGCGCGGAAAAGCCGCAGCTTACGCCGTGTGTCGTTGCAATTGGCGCCACAATGGTTGCAAATCACGCCACCGACTTCGGCCTCTCCCATGTCCTCATCCCCCTTCCGGAACGCTGGCCGTGCGGCCACGCCGATGGCCTTCGTGAGAGCCATTGTGCTGGGCTACGAGCGCTACGGCATGGACCCCGCGGGCGCCTTGGCGGAGGCACAGATTGCGCCGCATGAGGTGGAAAATCCGCAGGCCAGGGTGACGGCGGTGCAGTTCGAGGCGCTCTCCGGCCACGCGATGCAGGAACTCGACGATGAAGCGCTCGGCTGGTTCTCGCGTCGGCTGCCCTGGGGCACCTACGGCATGCTGTGCCGCGCATCGATCGGGTCGCCCGACCTCGGCGTGGCGATCAAGCGCTGGTGCCGGCACCTCCGGCTGCTGACGGAGGACATCACCCTGGACTTGCACGTGAGCGACGGCACGGCGACGGTGTCGATCACCGAGCATCGGGCGCTGGGCGTGTTCCGGGAGTTCTGCCTCGTATCCAACCTGCGCTTCCTGCATGGCTACGCCTGCTGGGCCGTCGACTCCCGGGTTTCGTTGAGCTCCGCCTCGTTCTCCTTCGAGGCGCCGCCCCATCGCGATGCCTATCCGCTCATGTTCGGCGGCGAATTGCACTTCGGCGCCGACCGCACGAGCTACAGCTTCGATGCACGCTACCTGGCGCTTCCCCTGCAGCGCGACGAGCGGGCGCTCCGGGTCATGCTGCGGCGCGCCTTGCCGCTCACGGTGCTGCAATACCGCCGCGACCGGCTGCTCGGACAGCGCGTGCGCGAACTCTTGCGAAAGCGGGGCGGCGAAGCCGCCACCGCCGACGCCATCGCCGGCCTGCTGAACCTGTCCAGCCGCACCCTGCACCGGCAGTTGCTGGAGGAAGGCGTGTCGCTGCAGACACTGAAGGACGAGGTCCGGCACGAATTGGCTGCGGAACAGTTGCGCCGCACCGAGCGGCCCATCAAGCAGATCGCGCTCGCAGTGGGATTCCGCAATGAGAAAAGCTTTTCTCGTGCATTCCGGGCGTGGGCTGGTGTCACGCCAGGGGCTTTCAGGCGCCGCGACCTGCCGAACGGAAAGCCGGCGACCGGCGCTTGAAGCCCGTAATTCCGGTATGCGAAAAGCCAAAAGTAACGGGATGTCAATCTGTGAACAAATACTCGCCCTGCGCCTGCATGACCATGCATGCCCCGGGAACCCGACAATGGCGCCCCTACGATGCCCGGATGCAGAACTTTCCCGACACCGACAGCGACGACTTTGCGGACCTCATGGACTTCATCGCGACGTCCGGCCGCACGCGCAACGGTGCCTTCGTGACCGAGAACGCCGAAAAACTGGTCAATCAGATGTGGGCCGGCCGCGCGCAGGCCATGACCCAATCCCTCGTCGCCGTGGCCAACGCCGCGATGCACGCCAATCGCTGAAGCCTCCTTTTCGCGGAGCTTCGGCCCCTCCCCCTCTTTCTCCGCCCCCGACCTTCAATTGCCGTTGACGCCCAGCGACTGCCTGAGCGCCTGGAAGTCCGGTGAGCGCTGCAGCGCGCTGCGGCCCGCCGCGATCAGCCGGGTGACTTCCTCATCGCTGATCGAGAACGCCGTCGGAATCTGAAGGAGCCGCAATCGCAGTTCGCCGTCGGCGGCATCGCGCAGATTCACCTGCACCACGTGAATCTCGGCATCGGGCGCGAAAGCGTCGGTGCGGTCGGCGCTGCGGACCTTCAGGTCTTCGCGCCATTGGCGGGCGGTGTCGAGCAGGAATTCCTGCGTCTCCAGGGTCGCGCGCGCGCCGGCACCGAACAAGAGCGTGTCAGCGACTTGCCTGACGCCCGGCAGCCTGTCGCTCCGGTCGATGTTGTTGGCGGGATCGCGCGCCGAGTTGACGCTGATGACCACCAATTTGCGCACGCTGCCGGGCGGAATGCCGACTTCCTCGAAGCTCTGGCGCAGTCCGCCTCCGACCAGCGCACGGTCGAGCAGCCTGCGCACGGCCAGGTTGTCCGCGACGCCGCCGTCCACGAGGTGGATGAAGGGACGACTTTCCCCATCGAGGTAGCTGTTCGCCTGCATGCGAAACATTCGGGCCCGATAGTTGCCGCCCGAGCGTGCAGCGAGCCGCGGCACGATGCCCCTGTTGCGGCAATCCAGTGCGTAGTTCTTCAGCGTCATCGGGCTCAGCAGGATCGGCACTGCCGACGAGGCCGCGACTGCGAATGACAGCGGAACAGTCTGCAGGTCGGAACAGATCAGCTCGAACTGGTCGGCCGTGAACTCGAAGGGCGTGCCCAGCGACATGTCGGTGGCGGCGATCACGAGTTGCGGATGTCGCGGATTGCGCTCCACGTCGGCGTAGGTCTTGCCCTCGTAGATCTCGTCGAGCCGTCGCGCCAGGAGGTGGGTGCGGCCGTACCACGGCGAGGTGAGGTCGTAGAGGCTGCCCGGGCGCAACGCTTGCAAGATCAGGCTGTTCTGAAAATTCTGCCGCAGGAAATCCTGCTCGAAATTCGGCAGCTTCTCGGCGCCGAAGGCCGCGTAATAAGCGGCCAGGATGCTGCCGCCCGACACCCCGCTGATGACGTCGGTGGCGTCGAGCAGGTCTGTGTTGCGGCCGTTCCAGTGGAACCTGGTGTTGTGGAGTTCTTCGAGCACCCCATACCCGAAAGCGGCGGCCCGGGCGCCGCCGCCGGACAGGGTGACAGCCACCAGGATGGTCGGATCCCGACCCGTGGCCCCGGCCACGATGCTGCTCGCCGGTGGATTGTCCGGAAGCGGCTCGTTGAGCCATGGCCTCAGCGACGAACAGCCCGCGACACACGCGATGATCAGGAGACCGCAGACTGCGCGCAGACTCCGCATGCGGCGCCTCAGGCTGGCACGGAGCGCCAGTCGGCGAGCAGCGACGGCAACTGCGCCATGTCGGTGAACACATGCGCGACGCCGACCGCGCGCAGCGCCTCCGGCCCGCTGTGGCCGAGATCGCTCGGGCTGTAGCCGAAGACGGTCGCGCCCGCAGCGACGCCCGCCGTGGCCCCGGTCACGGTGTCCTCCACCACGGCACAGCGCGTGGGGTCCACGCCCAGCGCCGCGGAAGCAGCCAGGTAGACGTCGGGCGCCGGCTTGGACCGGGGCGTTTCGTGGCCGCTGAAGATGCGGCCCTTGAAGCAATCGAGGATGCCGATCTTCTCGAGCTGCAGTTCGACCTTGAACCGATCGGCGCCCGATGCGCAGGCAATGCGGCCGTCCATCGCGGCATGCAATGCACGCGCCGCCTGCGCCGCGCCGGGAATCGCGACCAGGTCACGTTCCAGCGCTTCGTTGCGGCGCAGGCGGAAGCCGTCCAGCCAGTCGGGCGTGATCGCAAAGCCGGTCTGCGCCTCGATCAGCGCGGCCTCGTCCTTGACCGCCTTGCCGGTGAAGATCCGCATCGATTCCTCGACGCTCAATGCCCAGCCCAGTTCGCCGAGCATTTCGGCGAGGACGCGGTTGGTGATGGGTTCGGAGTCGACGAGGACGCCGTCACAGTCAAAGAGGACGGCGTCGAAGGGGATGGAATTCATGGGGGGCCATCCTATCAACGAACCCCCGTACGGTCATTCCGCCTTGCTGTGTATCGGTATGTACATCTCGCCGCCCGCGGCCTTGAACTCGGCCGACTTGCCGGCCATGCCGTCGTCCACCGCCCGCGCCTCGTCGATACCCTTCTGCGCCGCATATTCGCGGACTTCCTGGGTGATCTTCATCGAGCAGAATTTGGGGCCGCACATCGAGCAGAAGTGGGCGACCTTGCTGCTGTCCTTCGGCAGCGTCTCGTCGTGGAATTCGCGCGCGGTGTCGGGGTCGAGGCCGAGGTTGAATTGGTCCTGCCAGCGGAAGTCGAAGCGGGCCTGGGAGAGCGCGTCGTCGCGCGCCCGCGCGCCCGGATGGCCCTTGGCCACGTCCGCGGCGTGCGCCGCGATCTTGTACGCAATGATCCCCTGCTTCACATCGTCGCGGTCGGGCAGCCCGAGATGCTCCTTGGGCGTGACGTAGCACAGCATCGCGGTGCCGAACCAGCCGATCATCGCGGCACCGATCGCACTGGCGATGTGGTCGTAGCCGGGCGCGATGTCGATGGTCAGCGGGCCGAGCGTGTAGAACGGCGCTTCATGGCAGTGCTTGAGCTGCTCGTCCATGTTGGCCTGGATGAGATGCATCGGCACGTGGCCCGGGCCTTCGATCATGGTCTGCACGTCGTGCTTCCACGCGATCTGCGTGAGCTCGCCGAGCGTGCGCAGTTCGGCGAACTGGGCTTCGTCGTTCGCATCCGATGCGCATCCCGGGCGCAGGCCGTCGCCGAGCGAGAAGCTCACGTCGTAGGCCTTCATGATGTCGCAGATGTCTTCGAAGTGCGTGTAGAGGAAGCTTTCCTTGTGGTGCGCGATGCACCACTTGGCCATGATCGATCCGCCGCGCGAGACGATGCCGGTGCGGCGGTCCGCCGTGAGGTGGATGAAGGGCAGGCGCAGCCCCGCATGGATGGTGAAGTAGTCGACGCCCTGCTCGGCCTGCTCGATGAGCGTGTCGCGGTAGATCTCCCAGGTGAGGTCTTCGGCGACGCCGCCGACCTTCTCGAGCGCCTGGTAGATGGGCACCGTGCCGATCGGGACCGGGCTGTTGCGCACGATCCAGTCGCGCGTGGTGTGGATGTTGCGGCCGGTGGAAAGATCCATCACGTTATCCGCGCCCCAGCGGATGGCCCAGACGAGCTTCTCGACCTCTTCCTCGATGCTGGAGGTCACGGCCGAATTGCCGATGTTGGCGTTGATCTTGACCTTGAAGTTGCGGCCGATGCCCATCGGCTCGACTTCGGGGTGGTTGATGTTGGCCGGGATGATGGCGCGGCCGCGTGCGACTTCGTCGCGCACGAACTCGGTCGTGATGATCTTCGGGATGCTCGCACCCATCGGGTTGCCGGCCAGGCGCTTTTCGCGCGCGGCGTCGGCGAGATATTCGGCCATCCACTCGCGGCGGCCGTTCTCGCGGAGGGCCACGTATTCCATCTCGGGCGTGACGATGCCGCGGCGTGCGTAGTGCATCTGCGTGACGTTGCCGCCCGCCTTGGCGCGGCGCGGCGTGCGCTGCAGTGCGGCGGCGCCGGCGCGCAGTTCGGCGATGCGCTGGGCATCGCGGTCGGCGTTGGTGGCGCCATCGTCGAGCGCCAGGTGCAGGCGGCCTTCGTAACTTTCGGTGTCGCTGCGTTCGGCGATCCACGCGTCACGCACGCCGGGAAGGCCGCGTCGCACGTCGATGTCGGCGGCTGGATCGGTGTAGGGGCCGGAAGTGTCGTAAAGCGATACGCGCTCGCCGTTGGTGAGCAGCACTTCGCGCACAGGCACGCGCAGATCGGACCGGCTGCCGGTGATCACGCGCTTGGTCGAAGCAGGAAAGGGCTCACGCGTGAGCGTGAGGAGGGAGGCGAACTTGTCGACGGCATTCATGCGGGGCACTCCTGGTTGTGGGACAACGGGTGCTCCGCGATCGCTCCGGGCGGTATCGGTCCATGGAAGACGGACGGGATACCGTGGAGTCGCAGCTCTTCTTACGCTGGTATGAACCAGATCAAGTTCGCGGGTTCGGCCGCTTGGCCATCTCAGTACGCATCTGCGTGCACCCCGGAGCGGGGACGATTCTAGGCCCAGCCCGGGACGGGGATCAAGCAGGATTGACGACGGCCATCGGCGCATCGGCCAACAGAGCCCCTTCGCCGGACTGCGCTGCCCACGCATCCAGGCCGCCAGTGAGCACGCGCACACGGGTCATTCCGGCGGTCCGCAGCACCCGCGCTGCCGCGATGGCGGAGCCGTCGTCGGGGCAGTCGCAGAAGACGACAAGCTCGCGTCCGTCCGTGAATGCATCGAGCCGCTTCGGAAGCTGCTTGAGCGCAATGCCGAGGGCGCCGGGAATGGCGCGATCGTCGAGCGCGCGTGCCTCGTCGGAACGCACGTCGATCAGCGTGAGCCCCGCGCCCGCCGTCAGCGCCGCGCGCAGCGCCGCGACTTCGATGCGCTCGATGTCATCGGAGCGCAAGGCCATGCGACGTTTCTGATAGCGCCACAGCACGAATGCGGCAAGCAGCAGCGCGCAGATCACCGTCGCCGCCACGCCGATGCTGGAAAGCACCGACAACACATCCTGGATGGCGGCGTGGAACACGCGGCCGATCAGCAGGAAGCCCAGCGTCCAGATCAACGCGGCCACGGTCTCGTAGGACAGGAACCGGGTGTTCGACATCCCCAGCGCACCCGCCATCGGCGGCGCAACCACTGACACCCCCGGCACGAACTTCGCCGCGATCAACGACCAGCCGCCCCAGCGACCGATGATGGATTCGCTTTGCCTGACGCACGAGTCAGGCGACAGCGAAATGCGGCACAACAGCCGCATGACGCGATAGCCCCAGCGCCGCCCGGCGATGAACCAGACGCCATCGCCCAGGATGTTGCCGAGCACTGCAGCCACCGTCACCGCCAGGAAAGAGACCTGCCCGCCGACCGTGAGGCCGCCGGCGACGATCAGGAAAGGCACCGCCGGCACCGGCGCACCCAGGCGCGTCGCCAGGGTGGCGACGAACACCAGGGCGGGGCCCTGACTGGCGAGGAGCGCGACGAATTCGTTCATGGCGGGAATATGGCGTTGATCTCAATCGATGGCGGGCCGCTATTGCGCAGGTTTCGCTGCGGCCGGGGCAGGCGCCGCAGCGGGTGCGCCGCGCAGGTCGACGTCGGAAAAATAGGAAATCCCGTGAGCCTTGGTGTTGTCCGCGTCGGCTTGAATCGCGACGCCCACCACGTCCGGCAGCAAATCGCCCGCCTCGCCGCCGAAGGCTCGCTTGTAGTCGGCCTGCAGGTTGCGGCGCTCGGTCAGCCAGCCGCCTGCCTTGTCGGTCGCGCCCGATTCGATCACGTCCATGCGAATGCGCTTGGTGAAGGCGTTGTCGAATTCGCTGCCCTTGCTTTCCTTGACGTCCCAGACGTAGCACAGGGTTTCGGTGGGCACCGCTTCGCCGGTCGAGCCTTTCGCCAGCGCCAGCTTGGTGCGCTCGCCCACCGACAGCCGGTCAGACGGGAAGTCGAAGAAGACACAGATCTTGGCCGCGCCGTCGTCGCCGCCCTTGGTGCGCAGATCGGCACCTTCCACGAATTCCTCGACCTTCCAGCGCCAGGCGAGCGTGGCCTCGTCATTGAGCTGAACCCGCGTGGGATGGACCAGGTTGCCGTAGGACTTGTCGGCATCGACCTTGAGCACCTTCTGGCCATCGAGCTGCGTGATCTCGAACTTCGTCGGCGCCTTGTTGGGCAAGGTCGTGAAGCGCCACGGCGCGGGCGCCTGCGGACCCGGCGCGGTCGAGAACGGCGTCAACACGCCCTCGGCGCGCGCGGCCGAGGCCGCCATGCAGAGCAGCGCGGCCGCAGCAGGCAGCGCCGCCGCGGTGATCGAATGCCGTCCGCGTCCAAACCGGAATCTCGTGTTGTCCATGGCTGGCCTCTATGGCTGGTGGTTGGGAAATGGGCGCCATGCGCCCGCCGACACGGAGTGTGATCCAGGCGCGCCGCAAGATAAATACCCCATCGGGAATCGCTCTGTCTCCCGCCAGCACACAATCGCCCGGCGCTACGTCATCGATAGCACCATCCGCAGGCGCTACGCCAGCGCCGGCTTCATCGACCCGATCGGTCAGCCCAGGTCGCCGTCGACGTAGAACCAGCGATCGTGGGCCCCGTCGATTTCGCGGACGAAGCGGCTGCGCTCGTGCAGCCGGGTCGCCACGCCGGCGCTGCTGCGCTGGCGGGCGACGAATTCGACCTCCGCATGGTCGGCGTCGAGCACCGAGCGCGAGCGCACATCGAGGCCAAGCCATTTGACGCCCACCTCGAAACTGACCGTTGCCGGACGCGTCGAGGGGTGCCAGGTCGCAAGCAGGTAGTCGGCGCGCTCGCGGACGAAGGCCGTGTAGCGCGAGCGCATGAGCGATTCGGCGTCGGGGGCCGGCGTATTGTCGAAATCGTCGACGTAGCGACCGCAGCACTGGCCGTAGACGAGCGGCAGCTCCCTCCGGTCGCGGCGCCCGCAGGGACAGGGAATACGGGCAGGGTCGGGTGCGGGCATGGGGGATGTTGGCGAGGGGTTCAGCGCGTATTGTGCAGACCCCCGCATAAACCCTTAGGCCAACGCGCGCTGAATCAGCAGCTTCTGGATGTCCGAAGTGCCTTCATAGATCTGGCACACACGCACGTCGCGGTAGATGCGCTCGAGCGGAAAGTCGTTGACGTAGCCGTAGCCGCCCAGCGTCTGGATCGCCGCGCTGCACACGCGCTCGGCCATCTCGCTCGCGAAGAGCTTGGCCATCGCTGCCTCCTTGAGACATGGCCGGCCGGCATCGCGCAGGCTCGCGGCATGCCAGATCAGCTGGCGCGCCGCTTCGATCTGCGTGGCGCAATCGGCCAGCCGGAAGCCCACCGCTTGCTGGTCGAAGATCGCGCCGCCGAAAGCCTGGCGCTCCTTGGCGTAGGCAACGGCCACGTCGAAAGCGCTGCGCGCCATGCCCACGCTCTGGGCGGCGATGCCGATGCGGCCGCCTTCCAATGCACCGAGGGCGATCTTGTAGCCTTCGCCTTCCTGTCCGATCAGGTTCTCGGCCGGAATGCGGCAGCCGTCGAAGTTGATCTGCGCGGTGTCGCTCGAGTGCTGGCCGAGCTTGTCTTCAAGGCGCGCGACGTTGTAGCCCGGCGCGTCGGTCGGCACGATGAAGGCGCTCATGCCGCGCTTTCCCGCGGCCTTGTCGGTGACCGCGATCACGATCGCGACCTGCCCGTTCTTGCCGCTGGTGATGAACTGCTTGACGCCGTCGATCACCCAGCCTTCGCGGTCCTTGCGCCCCGTGGTGCGCAGCGACGATGCATCGCTGCCGGCCTGCGGCTCGGTCAGACAGAACGCACCGAGCATCTGACCTCGCGCCAGCGGCTGCAGCCACTTCTTCTTCTGCTGCGCGTTGCCGTAGCGCATGAGGATGGCATTGACCGGGCAGTTGGTGACGCTGATCGCGGTGCTGGTGCCGCCGTCGCCGGCAGCGATTTCTTCCAGCACCAGCGCAAGCGTCAGGTAGTCGAGCCCCGCGCCGCCGTCTTCTTCCGGCACGCAGATGCCGTAGGCGCCGAGTGCCGCCAGGCCGGTGTGCGCCTCCTTCGGAAAGCTGTGCTCGCGGTCCCAGCGCGGCGCATTGGGCCAGAGTTCGGCTTGTGCGAATTCGCGCACGGCGTCGCGAATCGCTTCCTGGTCAGTGGTTAGCAGCATGTCTTCAGAGGAGTTCGATCGCCACCGCGGTGCCTTCGCCACCGCCGATGCACAGCGTCGCGACGCCGCGCTTCTTGCCACGCTGCTGCAGCGCATGGATCAGCGTGACCATGACGCGCGCGCCGCTCGCACCGATCGGATGACCGAGCGCGCAGGCGCCGCCGTGCACGTTGACGATCTCGTGCGGCACCGAGAGCTCATGCATCAGCGCCATGGGCACCACGGCGAAGGCCTCGTTGACTTCCCAGAGATCGACGTCCTTCACGCCCCAGCCGGTCTTCTTGAAGAGCTTGGCGACTGCGCCGACCGGTGCGGTCGAGAACCACTCCGGCTGCTGCGCATGCGTGGCATGGCCGACGAGTCGCGCGATGGGCTTCGCGCCGTACTTCTTCGCGGTGCTCTCGGTCATCATCACCAGCGCGGCGGCGCCGTCGTTGATCGACGAGCTCGATGCGGCGGTGATGGTGCCGCCATCCTTCTTGAAGGCGGGCTTGAGCGTCGGGATCTTGTCGAGCTTGACCTTGCCAGGGCCTTCGTCGATGTCGATCACCGTCTCGCCGCCACGGCCCTTCACCGTCACTGCCGCGATCTCGGCCTTGAACGCGCCCGACGACGTCGCAGCCTTGGCGCGCTCGACGCTGGCAATGGCGAAAGCATCCTGCTGCTCGCGCGTGAACTTGTACTTGGCCGCGCAGTCCTCGCCGAAGGTGCCCATCGAACGGCCCGGCTGGTAGGCGTCTTCGAGGCCGTCGAGCATCATGTGGTCGAAGATGCGGTCATGGCCCATGCGATAGCCGCCACGGCCCTTGAGCATGAGGTAGGGCGCGTTGGTCATGCTCTCCATGCCGCCGGCGACCATGACTTCGTGCGTGCCCGCGAGCAGCATGTCGTGCGCGAGCATCGCCGCCTTCATCGCGGATCCGCACATCTTGCTGAGCGTCACCGCGCCAGCGCTGTCGGGCAAACCGCCCTTGTAGGCCGCCTGGCGTGCCGGCGCCTGGCCCTGGCCCGCCATGAGGCAATTGCCGAACAGCACCTCGCCGACGCTGTCGGCCGAGATGCCTGCGCGCTCGACAGCGGCCTTGATGGCGACGCCGCCGAGGTCATGCGCCGCGAGAGAAGAAAAGTCGCCCTGGAAGCCGCCCATTGGGGTACGGGCTGCGCCGACGATCACGATCGATTCGCTCATGGAGATGCTCCTTCAGTGGTCTTGAAAAGTTGTCAGAAATAGGGGTTGTGACTGTCGTGACGAAAGCGGTGTGCCTCGTCATAGGGAAACACGTCCAGCATGTGGCCCGCCTGGATGCGCTGCTTGTGGCTCTGCCAGAAGGCCGCGTCGAGCAGGTCGGCGTGGTGTGCCATGAAGGCTTCACGCACACTTGCGTTGCCGAGCAGGAAAGGCCCGAAGGTCTCCGGAAAGACATCCTTGGGGCCGACCGAATACCAGACCTCGCCGCTCATCTCTTCCTCTTCGTTGTGCGGTGTCGGCACCTTGCGGAAGTTGCAGTCGGTGAGGTATTCGATCTCGTCGTAGTCGTAGAACACGACCTTGCCGCCACGCGTGACGCCGAAGTTCTTGAACAGCATGTCGCCCGGAAAGATGTTGGCGGCCACCATGTCCTTGATCGCATTGCCGTACTCGATCACCGCATGCTCGAGTTGCTTGCTCGCGCGATGGGCGTGATCGGGGTGATCGAGCTGGTCGAATGCCTCCTGCAGGTAGATGTTGAGCGGAATCATGCGGCGCTCGATGTAGACGTGCTTGACCACGACTTCCATCTCCCCATTCCCGTCGCGGTCGCCGATCTCGAGCTGGCTGGGCGCGAACTTCCTGATCTCCTCGATCAGTTCGGGCTCGAAACGGTCCATCGGAAAGCCCACGTCGCTGTACTCCAGCGTGTCGGCCATGCGCCCCACCCGGTCGTGCTGCTTCACCAGCATGTACTTGCTCTTGATCTGCTCGCGCGTGGTGTCCTTCTGGGGCGGAAAGAAGTCCTTGATGAGCTTGAACACGTACGGAAAGGACGGCAGGTCGAACACCAGCATCACCATGCCCTTGATGCCCGGCGCGCTGCGAAACTTGTCGGTCGAATAGTTCAGGTGATAGAGAAAGTCGCGGTAGAAAAGCGTCTTGCCCTGCTTGGCGAGTCCCAGCGCGTTGTAGATCTCGGCGCGCGGCTTCCTGGGCATCAGTGATCGCAGGAATTGCACGTACGCGGAAGGCACTTCCATGTCGACCATGAAATACGCGCGCGCGAAGCTGAAGAGCATCTGCAGGTCTTCTTCGCCGAAGAGCGTTGCATCGACGTAGAACTTGCCTTTTGCGTCGTGCAGGATCGGCAGCGAAAAGGCCAACTCGGTGAACCCGTTGATGATCTTGCCGACCACGTACGCACCCTTGTTCCGATAGAACAGCCCCGACAGCACCTGCACCTGGAAATTGGCACGCAGCTTGACCTGGTGATAGCGCCCGAGGATCGTGGCCGCCACGCGCTCCGCATCGCGGCGCATGTTGGCGTAGCCGCCTTGCAGCGCGTAGTCCTCCAGGATGCACTCGATCGTATCGGCCAGCGTTTCCTGCGCCGGGTAGTACGCACGGTAGGTCGGCGCCCCGCGCGGCTCGAGGTACTCCGTGCTGATGGCTGGCCGCACGAAGATGAAGTCGTTCTGGAAGTACGCCCGATGCAGGATCTTGGTGGTCACCGAGTTGAAGAAGGTCTCGGCCAACTCCGGCTGGTGGTGTTCGACCAGAAGGCCGATGAAGTGCAGCTTGACCTGGTGCCAGACGTCCATCGGCTGCTCGCCCGCCTTGAATTCCTTCTCGAGCCGCGCCACCGCTTCGTTCACGCGCAGGTCGTAGAACTCGATGCGCTCCCGCTGCGCGCGCTGTTGCCCATGCCAGTCCGCGGTCTCGAAACGATGCTTGGCACGCGCCGATTCGGCCCGAAAGAGCCTGTAGTGCCGGTCGAAGCCGTCGCGCATCGCCTTGGCGATGTCGTAGGCAAGCGGCGAATCGAGGCGCTGCGGGAACATGTCTTCCGGCGACTACTTGATGTATTCGGAAGGGGATGCTTCGGCCGGCTTGCTCCACTTGTAGCGGATGCGCTGCACCGCGGCGCGGTACTGGTTCTCGATCGGCTTGCTGCCGTCGACCGTGATCTCGAGGTCCTGGATGAGACCGTCGTGCACGCCGAACGCCCAGCCGTGGATGGTGACGGCCTGGCCGCGGCTCCATGCGTCGACCATCACCGTGCTGACAGACACGTTGACCACCTGCTCGGCGACGTTCAGTTCGCACAGCGCATTGGCGCGGGACGCTTCGGGCAGCGTCTCCAGCATCACGCGATGCCGGTCGCGCACGTCCTGGATGTGACGCAGCCAGTTGTCGGCAATGCCGATGCGCGCGCCTTCGAGCGCCGCCTGCACGCCCGAGCAGCCGTAGTGGCCGACCACCATGATGTGCTTCACCTTCAGGCGCTCGACGGCGAACTGGATCGCCGACAGCGCGTTGAGGTCGGAGTGCACCACGATGTTCGCGACATTGCGATGCACGAACACCTCGCCCGGCTCCAGGCCGGTGATCTGGTTGGCCGGCACGCGGCTGTCGGAGCAGCCGATCCACATGTAGCGCGGGGTCTGCTGCTTCACCAGGCTGGTGAAGAAGCCGGGCCGGTCGCGCTCCATGCGCGCGGACCATGAACGGTTGTGGGCGAACAGGTCGTCGAGGTTGTCGGGTGCGTTTTCCATGATCGATTTCGAATGAATTGAATGTTTTGAATGGTGGGACGGGGTGTTCAACGCGCCTTCGGCTTGGCGGCGCGCGCGAGCGCGGCACGCGCCTGCTTTTCCTGCTCGCGGATCTCGTCGATATTGGCCTGCACTTCGGCCAACTGCGCTTCCAACTGCTCGCGATGGGTGCCGAGCACGCCCAGGAAGCGCTGCAACTGCAACGCCGTGTCGCGCGGACTGTCGTACATGTCGAGGATTTCCTTCACCTCCGTCAGCTTCAATCCGAGACGCTTGGCACGCAAGGTGAGCGTCAGGCGGGTGCGGTCGCGCGGGGTATAGATACGCTGCAGGCCCGCTCGCCGAGGCGCGAGCAAGCCCATGTCCTCATAGAAGCGGATCGCCCGCGTGGTGAGGTCGAACTCCTTGGCGAGCTCGCTGATGGTGAAGGTTTGCGACTGCATGAGAATGGCGGAAAACGGTTGTGACAGCAGGTTGAAGCGGCACTGCCTACAATGGTGGCTCCTTGCCATGACGTTTACGTTAACGTCAATCGTACATGAACCTCCTCGAACGCGAACTCCATTACCCCCACGGCGACACATTGCCGGCCCCCGGGGAGGCGCTTGAAGTCGCTCCCGGCGTGCGCTGGATCCGCATGGCGCTGCCCTTCGCACTCGATCACATCAACCTCTGGCTGCTGCGCGACACGATCGACGGCGTCGAGGGCTGGACGGTGGTCGACTGCTGCATTTCCCACGAGGCGTCGCGAAAGCAGTGGGAACAGATCTTCGAAACACAGCTGCAGGGCCTGCCGATCCTGCGCGTGATCGTGACCCACATGCACCCCGACCACATCGGCCTGGCCGACTGGCTGTGCAAGCGCTGGAATGCGCCGCTGTGGATCAGCTCGACCGACTACCACGTCGCGCGCGTGCTCACCTCCGCCGGCGACACGCTGGCCGGCGGCGACGCGGCCGCGGACTTCTTCGCAACGCATGGTCTCACCGACCCGGAAGCGATCGCCAAGATTCGCGCACGCAGCAACTACTACGCCAACATGGTGCCCGCGGTGCCCGAGAACTTCGTCCGCATGATGGACGGCGACGTCATCCGGATCGGCGGCCGCGGCTGGCGTTGCATCAGCGGCTATGGCCACGCGCCTGAGCACATTGCGCTGTACTGCGAGGAACTCAACGCCTTGCTCGGTGGCGACATGATGCTGCCGCGCATTTCGACGAACGTGAGCGTGCATGCCGGCGAGCCCGAGGCCAATCCGCTGCGGCTCTTCCTCGACAGCATCGAGCGCTTCAAGACCTTGCCGGCGGACACGCTGGGCCTGCCATCGCACGGCAAGCCGTTCACCGGCATCCACCGTCGCGTCGAGCAGCTCAAGGAGCACCATCGCGACCGACTCGCCGAACTGCTCGAAGCCTGCATTGCCAAACCCCACAGCGGCGCCGACGGCCTGCCGATCCTCTTCAAGCGCGCGCTCGACCTGCACCAGATGACCTTCGCAATGGGCGAGACGGTCGCCCACCTGCATCTGCTGTGGTTCTCGGGCCAGGTGCAGCGCCGGCGCGGCGAGGACGGGATCTACCGGTTCGGCGCGTTCGCATGAACACCCTGGGCCAACTGCGCACGGGCCAGTTGGCCGGGTCGCGGCGGCTGAAACTCAGCTGCGGTCTCTCGGAATTTCCGCGCGAAATCTTCGATCTGGCGGACACGCTGGAAGTGCTGGACCTTTCGGGCAATGCACTCACCGCCCTGCCCGACGACCTGCATCGGCTGCACGGCCTGCGGGTGCTGTTCTGCTCCGACAACCGATTCACCGCGCTTCCGGAAGCCCTCGGCCGGTGCCCTCGACTCAGCATGGTCGCGTTTCGCTCGAACGACATCCGCGACGTGCCGGCGGCCTCGCTGCCGGCTGAATTGCGCTGGCTGATCCTGACGAACAACCAGATCGAAGCATTGCCTCCCGAACTCGGCCGCTGCACGCAGTTGCAGAAGCTGTTGCTCGCCGGCAATCGCCTGCGCGCCCTGCCGCCCGAGATGGCGGCCTGTCGCGCGCTGGAGTTGGTACGGATCTCCGCCAACGAGCTCGACGCCCTGCCCGCGTGGCTGCTCTCGCTGCCGCGCCTCTCATGGCTCGCTTTCGCGGGCAATCCCTTCGACGAAGGGCCGGAAGCGACGGTGCTCGAAGCGCACCCGACCGCATCGATCGAGTGGCGCCAGCTCTCGATGCAGCACAAGCTGGGCGAAGGCGCTTCCGGCGTGATCCATCAGGCGGAATGGCGTCAGCCGGATGGCAGCGCGCGACCGGTTGCAGTGAAGCTCTTCAAGGGCGCGGTGACCAGCGACGGCTGGCCCCACAGCGAGATGGCCGCCTGCATCGCGGCCGGCACGCATCCCAACCTGATCGCGGTGCTCGGCCGCGTTCAAGACCACCCCGAGGCGACACCCGGCCTCGTGTTGAAGCTGGTGGATGCCGGTTTCAGCAATCTGGCCGGTCCGCCCAGCTTTGCGTCGTGCACGCGCGACGTCTACGCAGACGGCGCGCGTTGGTCTGTTCCCACTGCCCTGCGCATGGCCAGCGGCATCGCGTCCGTCGTGGCCCAACTGCATGCGCGCGGCATCCTCCATGGCGACCTGTACGCCCACAACATCCTGTGGAACGGCGAGGGCGATGCCATGCTGGGTGATTTCGGCGCGGCATCCTTCCTGCCGGGTGACGACAACGCGCGAGCCGATGCGCTGCAACGTATCGAGGCGCGCGCCTTCGGCTGTCTGCTCGAAGAGTTGCTGGCGCATTGCGTACCCACAACGCCGGACGAGGACGCCACCGTCGCACTCCTTGCCGACCTTCAATCGCGCTGCATGGACACCGAGGTCATGGCGCGCCCGGCCTTTTCCAAAATGGCTGCCGCCCTGGCCGTCGCCGGGCCGACCGGCCACTGAGCGCGCGCTCGCGATGCACACCTTGCCGTTGCCCATGCGAGACGGCGTCGGCCCAAGTTGCGTCGCCCTTCCGACCGGCGACTGGCCGACGATCGCGGCTTTCCTGCTGCAGCGCTTCGCGGCGATTCCGCGTGCGACATGGGAAGCCCGCATCCAGGCCGGCGAGGTGGTCGACGAACACGGCGCGCTCGTCACCGAGACGCGGCCCTACGAGCCCCGGCTGCGCGTCTACTACTACCGCAGCCTCGAAGCGGAGCCCCGCATCCCGTTCGAAGAGCGCATCCTGTTCCAGGACGAGCACCTCCTGGCCGTCGACAAGCCTCATTTCCTGCCCGTCACGCCGGTCGGCAAGTACGTGCAGGAAAGCCTGCTCGTGCGCCTGAAACGCAAGCTGGGCATCGAGGATCTCGCACCCCTTCACCGCATCGACCGCGAAACGGCCGGGATCGTGCTGTTCTCGGTGCGGCGCGCGACCCGTGGCGCCTACAGCGCGCTGTTCGCCGATCGGGCGATCACCAAACAGTACGAAGCGATCGTGCACCCGACCGGCGACCGCATGCCGCCGGCCGTGCATCGCAGCCGCCTTGCGCCGGACGATCATTTCATGCGCATGAGAGAGATCCCGGGCGAGCCCAACGCCGAGACCCGCATCGAGGTGCTGGAAACTGGTGACGTCTGGGCGCACCTTGGCCTCTCGCCCGTCACAGGACGCAGGCACCAGTTGCGCGTGCATTGCGCCGCGCTCGGCATGCCGATCCTGAACGACGCCATCTATCCCGTGTTGCTCCCCGAGGGCAGCGACGATTTCGACCGGCCCTTGCAACTGCTGGCCAAGGCGCTTCGCTTTCGCGACCCGGTCAACGGCGTCGAGCGCAGCTTCACGAGCCCCCGATCGCTCGCACTGCCGCTGGCGCCAATGTGACGCCACTCGGCGACACGGCGCACTAAGCTTGCGGAAGGCGGCTGCCTTGCGAGGCAGCTTCAGAGCGGCGCCCGCGCCGGAAATCCAGGAGACACGCTACATGGACACGACCCAACTTTTCTCGCTCAAAGGCCGCACTGCCCTCATCACCGGCGGCTCGCGCGGCATCGGCCGCATGATCGCCGAAGGCTTCCTGGCGCAAGGCGCCCGCGTCTACATCTCGGCCCGCAAGGCCGACGCCTGCAATCAGACCGCCAAGGAACTCTCAGCCTTCGGCCATTGCGTTTCGCTGCCGGCCGACGTGTCCACGCTCGAAGGCGCGCAAGCCCTGGTCGACGCCTATGCCAAGCACGAAGGCTCGCTCGACATCCTGGTCAACAACGCGGGCGCCGCATGGGGCGCGCCGTACGACGAGTTCCCCGAAAGCGGTTGGGACAAGGTCGTCGACCTCAACCTGAAGACGCCCTTCTTCCTGACCAAGGCGCTGACGCCGATGCTCAGGAAGGCCGCGACGGACCATCTCGCCAAGGTGATCAACATTGCGTCCATCGACGGCATCTCGGTGAATCCGCAGGAGACATACTCGTATGCGGCGAGCAAGGCGGGACTGATCCAGCTCACGCGCCGGATGGCGCTGCGTCTGGCGCAGGATCGCATCGTGGTCAGCGCCATCGCTCCGGGCGCCTTCGCATCCAGCATGAACAAGGATGCGCGCGACCATGGCGATGAAGTCAAAGCGCGGATTCCGGCGGGCCGGATCGGCGAACCGGAAGACATGGCGGGTGCGGCGATCTACCTGGCCTCGCGTGCGGGGGACTATGTGATGGGGTCGACGCTGATCGTGGATGGCGGGGTGACGCACGCGCGCTGAGGGGTTGTCGGTGGGCCGCCTGGGTCGTCGGCTCCTAGAGTTCCATCACCATTTCGTGCCAAGCCATTCCGCCGTGCTCGGAATCCGAAGGCTTGACATAGCGGTATCCGAGCCGCGTGTACAACTCGACATGCTGGTCCTTGCACATCAGGTGGATGGCCTTCTTGCCCATCCGCCTCATTTGCTCGACGAAAGTACGCATCATCGACGTCGAATATCCCTTGCTCTGATGGGCAGGGTCGATCACCACCGACATGATCACCACGTGAGGCGCCTGTGCGTCGTGCCCGATCAGTTCCTTGAAGGATTCGTCGGACATCACGACTTCGTGCGCGCATCCACTATTGATGAAACCGATAACTTCCCCCGCCAGTTCCATGATCAGAAAGCCCTGGGGGTATTGCGCGATTCGCGTGGCGATCTTCTCCCGCGTGGCAGCTTCGTCCCCTTCGTAGGCCGAGCTTTCGATTTGATAGCAGCGCATGGTGTCCGAAGGAACAGCCTGCCGGAAGATGGGTGTCGTCATGGGCGGTCCTGGTCCGACCTCCGTTTGCGCAGCTCTGCGGCGCACAACGCTTATTGCTTGCCGACGCACGCGTCGCGATAGGCAAACAGTGCCGGAGCTCCCCCTGTGTGCAGGAACACCACCGGGCTGTCACCTTCGATGCGGCCACGGGCAATGCCGTCGAGCAGGCCGGCCATCGCCTTGCCGGTGTAGACGGGATCCAATAGCAGCCCTTCTGTTGCTGCCGCAAGACGCACCGCGTCCATGCCGCCGCGATTGGGCTCTCCGTAGCGTGGCGCGAAGTACTCGTCCCACAGATCGATACGCAACGCTGCCGGCACCTCGACGTTGAGCAACTCGCTCGTGCGATCGACAAGGCTCGCCACCTTCGGGCGCTGTTCGGTGTCGGTTCGCGATACGGTGACCCCAATCACGGCAGTCGAAGGCATCGTGTACGCAAGCGCCAACGCCATGCCCGCATGCGTACCCGCGCTTGCGGACGCGAGAACGACGGCCGAAGCGTCCAACCCCAAGGTGCGAATCTGCTGCGCCAGCTCGATGCCGGCCCGCACGTAGCCCAGCGCGCCGAGCGCATTGGAACCACCGATGGGAATCACGTACGGGCGGCGGCCTTCGTCACTCAGACGGCGCGCCGCGTCACGCAGTTGCCTGTCCGCATCGTCGAGGCGGTCGACTTCCTGCACGCGAACGCGGAACAGATCCATGAGAAGCCGATTTCCATTCTGCAAGTAGTCATCGCGGGCAGTATCGATCGGATTTTCGAGCAGGGCCATGCACTCCATCCCGAGGTGCGCCGCGACCGCCGCCGTCTGCCGTACATGATTCGACTGCACGGCCCCGGCGGTCACGAGCACGTCCGCCTTTTGGCGGATCGCGTCGGCGACAAGGTATTCGAGCTTGCGCAGCTTGTTGCCACCCATGGCCAGCGGCGTGAAATCGTCACGCTTGACGTAGATGTCACGGCCCACATGGGCAGAGAGACGTCGCAGGCGCTGCAGCGGCGTCGGTGCGTCGATCAATCTCAAGCGGTCGACGGCGTCGAGCTTGGCAGTGAGTAAATTCGTTTCCATGCCTGTTCAATTCCTTCACGCGTTCAGCCGGTCGACGACGGATGCTCAGCGCGTCGACGGCAGCGCGACGCGCCTTTCGACGTGTACCTGAAGCCGCGACAGCAGCGTGCTCAACACCCAGTAGATTGCTGCGGCCGCGAGGTATAGCGGAAGCGGACGGAATGTTGCTGCGATGATTTCCTGCGTCGAACGCAGCAGCTCCGTCACGGTAATGACGGAGACGAGCGACGTATCCTTGATCAGGCTGATCAGCGTATTCCCAAGGCTCGGAACGGCGAGACGCAGCGCTTGCGGACAGACGATGTAGCGCAGGGTCTGAATGTGGGTGAGGCCGAGGCTGTGCGAAGCCGCCCACTGGCCGGGGCCGATACCAAGGATCGCGCCGCGCATGCTCTCGGACAGATACGCGCCGGCGTTGAGGGTCAGCGTGAGAATACCGGCCGACGTCGGTTCGAGTGCAATGCCGATGTCGGGCAGTCCGTAGTAGATGACGAACATCTGCACGAGCAATGGCGTGCCGCGCATCAGGCTGACATAGCCTTGCGCGACCGCGGATAGCACCCGGTTATTCCCGATGCGCGTGATTGCGACCACGAGGCCGAGGAGCAACCCCAGCACCATCGATGCGACTGCGAATTTCATCGTGAGCACTGCTCCCGTCGCGAGGACCGGGAGCGAGCGTACGACCAGATGGAACGCTTCCATGAATGGACTCCAGACCATTGCAGGACACGTCGGCGGCGGAATGCCCGCCGACGCGCCCGCGAATCGGGGACGCTACTACGTGTTGGGGGTCGTGACGTCGATGCCGAACCACTGCATCGAGATCTTCTTCAGCGTGCCATCCTGGCGCAGCGAGTCGAGCGCGTCGTCTAGCGCCTTTGCGAACTTCGGATTGCCCTTGCGGAACGGGATGCCCATCTGCGTCTCGCCGCCCTTGATCGTCGCGCCCGTCCGCAGCGGCAGATTCGATTGCTTGATCAGATACGGCAGCATCAGCCGGTCATCCATGCTGACGTCGTTGCGGCCCGCCGCGAGGTCGCGCAGCTTTTCGGGTGCGCCAGGGTACGTCTTCACCTCGACGCCCTGCAGCGTTTTCGCGAGATCGGCGAAGTTGGTGCCGAGCGTGACGCCGATCCGTTTGCCCTGCAACGCGCCCGGCGCGCCATAGTCGTTCTTGTCGTCCGCGCGCTGGATCAGTTGCGCGGCGGAGTAGGTGTACGGCTTGCTGAAGTCGAGGGCTTCCTTGCGCGCTGGCGTGATCCCGACCTGGTTGACGATCACGTCGAACTTGCCGGCTTGCAGGCCGGCAAGGATCCCGCTCCATTCGGTCGTGATGAACTGCGGTTTCACGCCGAGCCGTGCGGCGACCGCTTTCGCCACATCGACGTCGTAGCCCACGAGCTCGCCTTCGCTATTGCGGGAGTCAAACGGTGGATACGTACCTTCCAGTGCGATCTTCAAGACACCGGCCTGCTTGACCGTATCGAGGAGATCCTCTGCGTGTGCGGACGCGACACCGCCGGCCAGCAGCATGGCGGCGATCGCTGAAAAGAACAACGGCTTGCGTACTTTCATCTCTGTTTGTCTCCATTGGTTAGGCTCGCCCTCGGGCGGCTGCAATTGTGCAGCAGACTGGGCAACGAAGCTTCGCGGTCAGATCACGCTGCGCCCCGACGAACTGGGCCAGTTGAAGGCAGGCTTACTGGCAAAGCCGAGGACCATCTCGCCGTGCTGTCCAAGCAGGCCACCAAGGCGACCATCGCATTGCTCGCCACGGAACGTGTGCCGGCTCAAGCCGTTTGAAGCGCATTCACCAGCGCGGGACCGGCTCTTCCTTGAGTTGTTTGCGCAGCACCTCGTAATCGGGCACCACGCTTTCGACGGTTCCCCAGAAGCGCGGGCTGTGGTCCATCACGCGCAGATGGCTCAGTTCGTGCGCGACGACGTAATCGATCACCGGCATCCGGAAATGCACCAGCCGCCAGTGCAGCCGGATGGCGCCGTCGGCACTCGCACTGCCCCAGCGCGTAGACGCGTTCGACAACGAGAGCTTGTTCCACCGCACGCCGAGGCGCGGCGCGAAGTGGTCGAGCCGCTCGATGAAGAGGCGCCGCGCCTGCCGCATGAGCCACGCTTGCGCGGCATCGCGGATCTGCGCAGGTGTCGCGTTGTTGGCAAGGGCTATGCGGAGCGTGCGCGGCCCATCGTCCGCTACCGCGTCGAGCACCGCGCCGATGCCGTCGAACGCATGATGCGGATCGAGCCGCACCACCACCTGCTCGCCCAGGAAGGGAAAGGTGACACCGTCCTTCCACTCGATGCGCGCCGCTTCGAGGCGCTCCTGGCGCTGCTGGGTTTCGGCCAGCTTGCGCAGGATCCAGTCGGATTTCTCGACCACCGCGGCGTCGACGTCACGCAATGCCACCCAGCGCGGCGCACGCACCGACAAGCCCTCGGCGCCCACCACGAAGCCAATGGTGCGACGCTTGCCGCGTGTGAACTCGAACGCCACGCGTGCATTGCCCAGCAGCAACTCGCGCGAGGCGCGGGGATGAACGAACTGCGCGGGGCTCAGCGCGTCGGCCAGCGGAATAGGGGGCCGCTGAGGGCCGGGCGCCGGTGCGTCGACCTGAGGTGCGCGCGGCGGCTCGACGGCGGGAACGTCGAAGAGATCCAGCGTGAACTGCAACAGAGCGCGCATGTCGGGATCAGCCAGGATCAGACCGTGGTCGACGCCGCCACGGGTACGGGGGCATAGGCCTCCGGATCGAGCCGGCGCATTTCGCCTTCGATCCAGGCCTCGACCTCGCGCATCAACTCGTCGGGACGCCGTCCAACGCTCGAGATGGCCGGCCCGATCGACACATCGACCACACCGGGACGCTTGATGAATGCCTTGCGCGGCCAGACCTTGGCCGAGGTCACGGCGACGGGGATCACGGGCACGCCGGTCTCGCAGGCCAGCCGCGTTCCGCCGGTCTTGTAGTTGCCCTTCTGGCCGCGCGGAATGCGCGTTCCCTCCGGGAACATGATGATCCAGATGCCCTGTTCGAGGAGCTTGCGTCCCTGCGCGACGACCTTGTTAAAGGCCTGCTTGTGCTGGCTACGGTCGATATGGATCATGTCGAGTCGCGCCATGGCCCAGCCGAAGAAGGGCACGTAGATCAGCTCCTTCTTGAACACGAAGGCCAGCGGGTGTGGCATCAGCGTGGGCATCAGGAAGGTCTCATAGGTCGACTGGTGCTTGACCAGGAGCACGGCGCCTGCCAGCTTGTCGGTCGGCAGGTTCTCCATGCCGGTGACGCGGGCGCGGATGCCGAGCAGCAAGCGCGCGCCGCCGATGGCCCAGTTGAGCCAGCGCACGGCCATCCAGTACAGCGGGATACCGCGCTTCCAGAGCGAGCTGACGCACATGATGATTCCCCAGGGAATCACGGTGACTAGCATCCACAGTGCGTGGATCACGGATCGGATCAGGGACATCAGATGGCCAGCTTCAGGGCGGCTTTTTCTTCGCGGTCCAGCAGGAAATCGACAAAGGCCGGGAGATCTTCGTGGACGCGGGTGTTGGATGGATATTCGGGCGGCAACGGCACGCCGCGGCAGGCGGCGCCCATGCCGGTCAGCAGCAGGTGCGGCTCGCACCCTGCGGCCGCGCCGGCCTGAAGGTCGCGCAAGCTGTCGCCGGCGGTCGGCACCTGGGCCAGGTCGACGCCGTAGCGCTCGCCGATCTGGTGGAACAGCCCCGGCTTGGGCTTGCGGCACTCGCAGTTCTCGTCGGGGCTGTGCGGGCAATAGAACACCGCGTCCACGCGCCCCCCGACGGCCGCGAGCATCTTGTGCATCTTGGCGTGCATCGCGTTGAGCGACACGACGTCGAACAGCCCGCGCCCAAGGCCGGACTGGTTCGACGCGATCACGACGTGCCAGCCTGCGTGGTTGAGTCGAGCGACCGCTTCAAGCGCGCCGGGCAACGGCGTCCATTCGATGTCGCTCTTCACGAAGTCCTCGCGATGCACATTGAGGCTGCCATTGCGATCGAGGATGACGAGTTTCATGATGTTCCGCTTCAGGCCGCGAGCCGCTCGAGCTGCGCCACGCGGTTCATCGCACCGTGCAGCAGCATCAAGAGGCCGAGGCGGTTGAGCCGCAGGTCGGATTGTTCGGCATTCACCATCACACCGTCGAAGAAGGCGTCGACCGGATCGCGCAGTGCGGCCAGGGTCTGCAGCGACGCGGTGTAGTCGCCCTGGTCGAACTGGGCATTGGCCGTCGGCACCACGCGCTGCATCGCGGCGTGCAATGCCTTTTCGGCTGGCTCCTGAAGGAGCAGTTCGCTCACGTGGGCATCGGCTTCGGGCGACTTCTTGAGGATGTTGCCGATACGCTTGTTGGCGGCGGCCAGCGCGGGCGCTTCGGGCAGTGCGGCAAAGGCGCGCACGGCGGCGAGCAGCTTCGGCACTTCGCCGAGGCGCTGGGGGCGCGGTGCGAGCACGGCTTCGACCTCCTGCGCGCTGGCGCCCTGCTCGCGCAGGCTGCCGGCGAGGCGGTCGTAGATGAAGGCTTCGAGCGCGTCGGTCGGATCGATCAGCGCAATATCTCCGGCTTTCGGGCCGCCGAACGCGGCAAAGGCTTCGGTCAACACGACGCGGAGTTCGAGCGCCAAACCGCGTTCGGTCAGCATCCGGATCACGCCCAAGGCATGGCGGCGCAGCGCGAAGGGGTCGCGGTCGCCGGTCGGCAGGTTGCCGATGCCGAACATGCCGACCAGAGTTTCGAGCTTGTCGGCCAGCGCGACGACCACGCCGACCATGTTGCGCGGCAACTCGTCGCCGGCGAAGCGCGGCCTGTAGTGGTCTTCAATGGCATCGGCCACTGCGGCATCGAGACCGTCGTGCAGCGCGTAGTAGCGTCCCATGATCCCCTGCAGTTCCGGAAACTCGCCGACCATGTCGGTCACCAGATCGGCCTTGGCCAACTGCGCGGCCTGGGTGGCTTGCCGCGCCAGCGTGGCGTCGCCGAGGCGTTCCGCGAGAGCGCGCGCGATGCGCATCACGCGCTCCACACGTTCGCCCTGCGTGCCGAGCTTGTTGTGATAGACCACCTTGGCCAGCGACTCGACGCGCGAGGCCAGCGACTTCTTGCGGTCCTGGTCAAAGAAGAACTTGGCGTCGGCCAGGCGCGGGCGCACCACGCGCTCGTTGCCGCCGATCACTGCGCTCGCATCATCGGGGCGGATGTTGCTGACAACCAGGAACTTGTTGGTCAGGCGGCCCGAGGCATCGAGCAGCGGGAAGTACTTCTGGTTGGCCTTCATCGTGAGGATGAGGCACTCCTGCGGCACATCGAGGAACTCGCGCTCGAACTCGCACACCAGCACATTCGGCCGTTCGACCAGCGCAGTGACTTCGTCGAGCAGCGCGTCGTCGTGAATCGGCTGCGTGCCGCCACCGACCTTTACCGCCGCTTCGGCGAGCTGACGCGCGATCTCGAAACGACGTGCCTCGAAGCCCGGGATGACGGCGCCGTCATCCATCAACTGTTCGGCGTAGCTGTTGGCATCGCGCAGTGCGATCGGATCGACGGTCGCTTCGAACCGGTGGCCGTGGGTTTCACGTCCGGCCTTCAACCCCAGCGCCTCGACCGGCACGACGGCGTCGCCATGCAGCGCCACCAGACCGTGCGCCGGACGCACGAAGCTCACACTGGTCCAGCCAGGGAGCTCGCAGCTGGTTTCGAGCTGATAGCTCATGACCTTCGGGATCGGCAGCTTGGCGATGGCCTCGGCCAGTGCCTTCTGCAGGCCCTCGGCGAGGCTCGCGCCCTTGGCGGTGCTCTCGAAGAAGAGCGCTTCCGCCTTGCCATCCATGGCACGGCGGAGTTCGGGCACGGCGCTCGCGTCGGCGCCGAGCGCTGCGAGCCGCTTGAGAAGCGCGGGCGTGGCATTTCCCGCCGCATCGAGGCCCACCGCGACGGGCATGAGCTTCTGCGAAACCGCCTTGTCTGCCGCCTGCGAGAGGACGTTTGTCAAGTGCGCCGCAAGCCGCCGCGGCGACGCGTAGGCCGTGAGCACCGAACCGGCATCGGCCAGGCCTGCAGCCACCAGTTGATCGCGCAGCACGGTCGCGAAGGCATCGCCCAGTTTCCTCAGCGCCTTGGGGGGAAGTTCCTCGACGAAGAGTTCGACGAGCAGGTTGTTCTTTGTGGTCATCGCTCAGGCCGCCTTCTTCGAGATCTGTGCGACCCACTCGCGCGGCGCCATGGGGAACCCGAGCCGCTCGCGGCTTTCGTAGTAGCTCTGCGCGACGCTGCGCGCGAGATTGCGGATGCGGCCGATGTAGGCCGCGCGTTCGGTCACGCTGATCGCGCCGCGCGCGTCCAGCAGGTTGAAGCTATGGGCTGCCTTGAGCACCTGCTCGTACGCCGGCAGCGCGAGCTTCTGTTCCATCAGGTGCTTAGCCTGCTTCTCGTGCGCAGCGAAGGCGGTGAAGAGGAAGTCGGCATCGCTGTGCTCGAAGTTGTAGGTCGACTGCTCGACCTCGTTCTGCTTGTAGACATCGCCGTAGCTGAGGCCGTCGGTCCAGGTCAGGTTGTAGACGTTGTCCACGCCCTGCAGGTACATCGCGAGGCGTTCGAGCCCGTAGGTGATCTCGCCGGTGATCGGCCGGCAGTCGATGCCGCCGACCTGCTGGAAGTAGGTGAACTGCGTCACCTCCATGCCGTTGAGCCAGACCTCCCAGCCCAGCCCCCAGGCGCCGAGCGTGGGGTTCTCCCAATCGTCCTCGACGAAGCGGATGTCGTTCTTCTTGAGGTCGAAGCCCAGGGCTTCGAGCGAGCCCAGGTACAACTCCAGGATGTTGCTTGGCGCCGGCTTCAGCACCACCTGGTATTGGTAGTAGTGCTGAAGACGGTTCGGGTTCTCGCCATAGCGGCCGTCCTTGGGCCGGCGGCTCGGCTGCACATAGGCGGCCTTCCAGGGCTCCGGCCCGAGCGCGCGAAGAAAGGTGGCGGTATGCGAAGTGCCCGCGCCGACCTCCATGTCGTACGGCTGGAGCAGCGCGCAACCCTGGTCGGCCCAATAGGCCTGGAGCTTGAGAATGATTTGTTGGAAAGTCAGCATGGTGAGCCCAATGGCCGGCCGGAGAAGTACCCCGGCCCGACGAACGGGCCATTTTAGGGTTGCCAGCCCCTCCGAACGCATGGCGGCCAGGCGTTCCAACGAGATGCCAGAAATACCGCGGATCCGGCTCCGCCGGTCCGCCGGTATTGCCCCCTGCAAGGGGGTGGGCGGCTACACGAAGTGAGCCAACCTGGGGGTGTATCAATACTCCCAGAAGATCCGCTGCAGCTCCTTGGTGTCGCTCGTCTTGGTCAGGGCGACCATCGCAAGAATCCGGGCCTTCCCCGGACGCAGGTCGTGCGCCACGACCCAGTCGTACTTGTCGTCGGGCTGCTCGGCATTGCGGATCACGAAGCCGTCCGGCACGCGCGAGCTGCGGATCACGATGATGCCGTCGCTGCGCACCTTCTGCAGGTTGGCCACGTTGCGGTCCGCCACCGATCCATTGCCGGTGCCGGCATAGACCAGGGCCTTGATACCGCTCTTGGCCAATGCGTCGACGGCCGTCGTCGGCACGTTCTGGTAGCCATAGGCGATGTCGACCGCCGGCAGCGCGGTGATCTGGTCGATGTCGAACTCCGACTGCATCGTGTGGCGCTTCACCGGCGCGCGGAACCAGTAGTTGCGGCCCTCGACGATCATCCCCAGCGCACCCCATTGGCTCTTGAACGCTTCGGTCTTGATGTTGACTGTCTTGTTGACGTCGCGCCCGGTGTGAATCTCGTCGTTCATCACCACAAGCACGCCTTTGCCGGCGGCATCCTTGCTGGCCGCGACATTCACTGCGTCGAACAGGTTCAACGCGCCATCGGCCGACAGGGCGGTGCCGGGACGCATCGACCCGACCACGACGATGGGCTTGGGCGTATGCACCGTGAGTGTCAGGAAGAAGGCCGTTTCCTCGATCGTGTCGGTGCCGTGCGTGATCACGATCCCGTCGACGTCGGCCTGCTTCGACAGCGCGGAGACGCGCTTGGCGAGAGTCAGCAGGTTGTCGTTGGTCAGGCTTTCGGACGCGATCTGGAACACCTGTTCGCCGCGCACGTTGGCCACCTTGGAGAGCTCGGGCAAGCCGGCGAGAAGCTTGTCAACGGGCACCTTGGCAGCCGCGTAGGTGGCGCTGTTGACAGCCGATGCACCGGCGCCGGCGATGGTGCCGCCGGTCGCAAGGACGACGACGTTGGGCAAGGCCGTCTGCGCATGCGCGATGGCGCTGGCAGCGAGCAGCGCAGCCGCGCCCGCGAAAGCACGAAATCGGGAGGCGAAGTACATAGGAGCTCCTTTTGATGGTTGTGCTGTGAAGCGGCGAGACGATATCGAAACCGCGCCCCAACGGCACACTCGCTCGATGCCAAGCACGCATGCCGTCATGCGGGCGTCACGAAGCATGCGACGGGGACCGGATTCGGGCAAGCGCTACCATCAACGGCGACATCTCTCGATTCAAGCGATGACGACCGACTCCTCCATTTCCGTGACCGACCAGATGCCGGCGCCGAACGGCCCGCTGTCGCGGGCACGGGCGCGGGCACGTCCGGGGCGCGAACGCATCATGGCGGCGATCCGCGCGGCGGCCATCGCCGAATTCAGCCTGCACGGGCTCAAGGGCACGTCAACGCAGGCGATCGCGGCGCGCGCCGGGCTGACCAAGCCCCAACTGCACTACTACATCCCCGGCAAGGAAGAGTTGTACGAAGAGCTGCTGATGCAGGTCCTGCACGACTGGAAAGTGGTCTTCTCCTTCGAGGACCGTTCGGGCGACCCCGGTGCGGTGCTGGGCGACTACATCCGCAAGAAGCTCGACCACGCCTTCGACAACCCGGAAATCTCGCGCATCTTCACGCGCGAGGTGCTCGACGGCGGCCACAACCTGGAGCGCTACTGGCCCAACGCACGGGCCTGGACGCAGAAGAAAGTAGACATCATCAACGGCTGGATCGCGCGCGGGCTGATGCGGCCGCTGGATGCGCGGCTGCTCCTGATGCACATCTGGGCCATGACCCAGAGCTATGCCGACTACGCGCTGCAGACGCGCGTCATGCTGGGCCTGCCGTCCGACGCGCAGATCGACCGCGAGCCGATCGCGCGCGAACTGGTCGCCTTCGTGACCCACGGCTGCGGCATCAGGACGCCGTAGCCGTCGAAGGCTTCGGCCCCGCGGCTACTCGCCGCTCGCGGTCGAAGCGCTTGGCGGGTTGGCTGACGCGACGGGAGGCGCCACCTGCGATTCGAGGACTTCGGTCGGATGAACGCCAGTGTTGGCGCGGGTAGCCTCGGCTTGAACCTGATTGCGGTCGGCGCCGGCCACTGGCGGCGCCGCCTGCGATTCGAGCACCTCGGTCGGATGAACGCCGGTGTTGGCCCGCACTGCGTCTGCCGCCACCGCATCGCGCGACATGGTCGAGTGCGACATCTGCGGATAGTCGGGGTCGGCGTACCCGCCTGCATGCGCGAACGAGGCCAGCACGAGCGCCGGCACGGCGGCGGCGCACAGGGTAACGATATGAACCTTCATGAGAGTCTCCTTGAGTGACGACGTTTCACTCTAGGGCGCGCCAATTACCGCCCTCTGAGGACTCGCTTAGCGCCGCGTGAGAAAGGATTCTTCCCGCTTTTGGTGCGGAGGCTTTGGCACGTCGCTTGCATAACCTGACCACTTGCTCTGATTAAGCGGTCAACACACCATGCGAGTGCTCGTCGTCTACTGCCATCCTGTCGAAACCAGCTTTCATGCGGCGCTGCACCAGGAGGTGCTGCGCAACCTGCGGGCCGCCGGCCATGAGGTGGACGACTGCGACCTCTATGCCGAGGGCTTCGATCCTGTGCTCTCGCGGGAAGAGCGCCTCGGCTACCACGACGTGCCGAGCAACCAGATCCCGTTGAAGCCACACATCCAGCGGCTCCAGTGGGCCGAGGCCATCGTGTTCTGCTTTCCGACCTGGTGCTTCGGGCTGCCGGCCATGCTCAAGGGCTACTTCGACCGCCTCTTCATGCCCGGCGTGGCCTTCGACCTGAGCGACCCGGCGAACGTGAAGCCGATGCTGACCCACATCCAGCGCATCTCCGCCGTCGTCACCTACGGCCGCCCACGCTGGGTCGCCTGGTACATGGGCGACCCGCCACGCAAGATCGTGACGCGCTACATGCGCCGCCTGACCGGCAAGCAGGCGCGCGTCGACTACCACGCCCACTACCACATGAACGTGGCGACCGAGCCCCAACTGAAGCGCTTCATGCACCGCGTCGGACGTGCGATGGCGCGCTTTGCCTGATCGCCTCCCCATTCACAGGACCTCACCATGCTCCACGGCTACATCCCGCCCCATCGCTTCCTGCCCTACCTGAGCTGGACCGAAATCGACGCGCTGCCCGATCGTGAAAACACCGTGATCGTGCTGCCCTGCGGCGCGATCGAGCAGCACGGACCGCACCTGCCTTGCTCGGTCGACAGCGTCATCTCCTCCGGCGTGATGGGCAAGGCGCTCGAACGACTTCCGCCCGAAGTGCGAGCCTTTGCATTGCCGACCATCACCTATGGCAAGTCGGAAGAGCACCTGCACTTCCCCGGCACGATGACGCTGACCGGCACGACGCTGCTGTCGACAGTGATCGAGATCGGCGAGTCCGTCTACCGCTCGGGCTTTCGCAAGCTGCTCTTCGCCAATGGACACGGAGGCCAGCCGCAGGTGCTTGAAATGGCGGCGCGCGAACTGCGGCTGCGGCATGGCGATTTTGTCGTCGTGCCGCATGGCGTGTCGCGCCTGCCGAGCGCGGCAAGCAAGCAGGTCAGCGAGCAGGAAAAGCGCCTCGCCATGCACGCCGGCCACTCCGAGACCGCGCTGATGCTCGCGCTCGCGCCCGATACGGTGCACATGGAATATGCCGCCGCCAACTTTCCGCCGCCCTTCCCGATCAAGCTGCTATCGCCCGACGGCCGGCCGGCCTGCGCCTGGACCGCGCGCGACTTCGGTCCCAGCGGCGTGATCGGCGACCCCACCAGCGCCACGCGCGAACAGGGCGAGGAGATCCTCGACACCTTGGCCGACAGCTGGGTTCAGGCGCTGACCGAGCTGTTCGCGCTGCGCTGGGTCGTGCGCGACGAACCCACCTGGGGACGCGGCCACGAACAGGGTTTCATCCAGACGCGACAGGCCCTCTCCGGCCTCACGGACTGAGGCGCGCTCCTTGCACCGGTCCGCCGCAATTTCCAATTTTCTCCATCCCAAGGTCTTCACCATGCGCCAACACTTCGCTCCACTTCTCGGCCGTCTTGCCGCAGCAGCCACGCTCGCCGTCGCCGCGACCGCTCCCGCCCACGCGGAGGACAAGTTCATCTACATGACCAACTGGTACGCGCAGGCCGAACATGGCGGCTTCTACCAGGCGGTCGCGCAGGGCATCTACAAGAAGTACGGCCTGGACGTGACGATCAAGATGGGTGGCCCGCAGGTCAACATCACGCAGATGATGGCGGCCGGCCAGGCCGACTGCATCATGGGATCGAGCGACATCCAGATGATGCAGGTGCGCGAAGGCGGCGTGCCGGTGGTCAACGTCGCGGCCTTCTTCCAGAAGGATCCGCAGGTGCTGATCGCGCACGACGACGTCAAGAAGTTCGAGGACCTCAAGGGCAAGACGCTGCTGATCGGTGCGCAGGCCAATCGCGGCTACTGGCCTTGGCTGAAGGCGAAGTTCGGCTTCACCGACGAACAGACGCGGCCCTACACCTTCAACATCCAGCCCTTCGTCGCCGACAAGAACGCGGCGCAGCAGGGCTACCTCACCTCCGAGCCCTATGCGATCCAGAAGGCGGGAGTGAAGAGCACGGTACTGATGTTCAGCGACTTTGGCTTCCCGTCCTATGCGACCACCGTGTCGTGCATGGACAAGACGGTCAAGGAACGCGGCAAGCAGGTCGCAGCCTTCGTGAAGGCATCGGCCGAGGGCTGGAAGAGCTATCTCACCGATCCGGCGCCGGCCAACGCGTTGATCAAGAAAGACAACCCCAACATGACCGACGACCAGCTGGCCTACAGCGTGGCCAAGCTCAAGGAGATGGGCATGGTGACCGGCGGCGACGCGGCGACGCAAGGCATCGGCGTGATCACCGATGCACGCACCAAGGCGAGCTACGACTTCCTGGTCACGGCCAAGCTGCTCGATCCCGCCAAGGTTGACATCGCCAAGACCTACACCACCGAGTTCGTGAAGGACGCGAAGGTTCTGCCCTGAAACACCGGAGGCCTCGGCCTCCCTCGAAAGGCTCTGATGACTCAATACGAATCCGCCGACTACACGCTGCCACTGCGACCTACTTCTGCAATCCCGGCGGTCGAAGTGTTGTCGGCCGAGAAGACTTATCCGAACGGCACGCAAGCGTTGCTCCCTGTCGACCTGACCATCGCTGAAGGCGAATTCGTCACTCTGCTCGGCCCGTCGGGCTGCGGCAAGAGCACGCTGCTGAAGATGGTGGCCGGAATGCTGGACCCGACCGACGGCCGACTGCGTGTCTGGCGCAAGCCGGTGGCGCAGATCGACGAGAGCGGCCGCCGGATGGCCTTCGTGTTCCAGTCGCCCACGCTGATGCCGTGGGCCAGCGTGCGCACCAATGTGCGGCTGCCGCTCGACTTGGCCGGCGTGCCCCGGAAAGAGGCCGATTCGCGGGTCGCGGAAGCGCTCGAACTGGTGGGCCTGGACAAGTTCGCCTCCGCATTGCCGCGTGCGCTGTCCGGCGGCATGCAGATGCGCGTATCGATCGCTCGCGGCCTGGTGACCCAGCCCGATCTGCTGTTGATGGACGAGCCCTTCGGCGCGCTCGACGAAATCACGCGCCACAAGCTCGATGCCGAGTTGCTCGACCTGTGGCGCGAGAAGAAGCTGACGGTGATCTTCGTCACGCACTCGATCCACGAGGCGGTGTTTCTCTCGTCCCGCGTGATCATGATGGCGGCCCGGCCCGGCCGCGTGGTGGAGGAATTCCAGATCGCCGAGCCCTATCCGCGCACCGCCGACTTCATGGTCTCGCCGCAATTCAGCCGCTACGCCAAGAAGTTGCAGGACAGTCTGCTGCGGGCGAGCAGCGCAACCGACGAGGTGGCTGCATGAGCGCGCTCGCCCCCACGAGTCCGAAGCCCGCTTCGCAGGGTCCGTCGAGTCACGCATCTCCGATGGCCGCAAGGAAGCGCCCCATCCCGCAAACCCCGATCGAGCCACGCGTGAAGCGAATGCCGCTCCTGGAACGGCCGCGCGTCCAGCGCGTCGCTTACCCCCTGCTGGTCGGGATGGTGCTGGTCGCCATCTGGCAAGGTCTGGTCACCGCGATGGAACTGCCGCCCTACCTGGTGCCATCGCCCTATCTGATGATGCAAACGCTGATCACCGACTGGGTGCCGCTGGGCATGGCGCTGCTGGTCACGCTCAAGATCACGGTGCTGTCCTTCGCAGTGGCGACGATCGCGGGTGTGTTGATCTCCTTCCTCTTCGTGCAGAGCAAGTTGATCGAGACCGCCCTCTTTCCGTACGCGGTGCTTCTGCAGGTGACGCCGATCGTCGCGGTGGCGCCACTCATCATCATCTGGGTCAAGAACCCGACAGCCGCCATGGTGGTGTGCGCGGCGCTGGTGGCCCTGTTTCCCATCATCAGCAACACCACGCTCGGCCTGCGCAGCATCGAGCCCGATCTGCAGAGCTACTTCAAGCTGAACCATGCCACGCGCTGGCAGCAACTGGTGCGGCTTCGCATCCCGAGCGCGCTGCCGTACTTCTTCGGCGGCCTGCGGATCTCCAGCGGCCTTGCGCTGATCGGCGCCGTGGTGGCGGAGTTCGTCGCGGGCACGGGGGGACAGGGCGCCGGGCTGGCTTACCAGATCCTGCAGTCGGGCTTCCAGCTCAACATCCCGCGCATGTTCGCCGCATTGCTGTTGATTTCATTGACCGGCGTCGTGCTCTTCGTGCTGATGGCGTGGCTCACCAAACTGGCGCTCGGCTCCTGGCACGCCAGCGAACTTTCCCAGGATTGACTCTCGATGAATGCCCCCATGACCCCGATCGAGCGACTGCACCTCGAACTCCCCGAACTGGACTGGATCACCGACCCCGGCCGCATCGCGCGGCTGTCGCAGGACTTCGCCTGGTTCAGCCCCGTGCTCAATCGGCAACTCAAAGACAAGCGGGCGGATGCCGTCGTGCGTCCGCGAACCGAGGATGAAATCCGCGCACTGGTGAGCGCCTGCGCCCGCCTTGGCGTGCCGATCACTATCCGTGGCAGCGGCACCGGGAACTACGGGCAGACCACGCCGCTAGCAGGCGGCGTGGTGCTCGACATGACGAGCTACAACGCCGTGCAATGGGTGCAGCCGGGCGTCGCGCGAGCGCAAGCCGGCATACGGCTCGGCGAACTCGAGAAACTCACCAAGGCCGCCGGGCAGGAACTGCGCTGCATGCCCTCGACCTATCGCAGCGCGACACTCGGCGGCCTGTTCGGTGGTGGCTTTGGCGGCGTGGGCTCGATCAACTACGGGCCGCTCGGCGCTCCGGGCAATGTGATGGGGCTGCGCGCGATGACGATCGAGCCCGATCCTCGGATCATCGAGTTGCGCGGGGCCGAGGCCATGCACATGCACCACCTGTGGGGCACCAATGGACTGGTACTCGAACTCGAAGTGGCGCTCGCGCCGGCTCATCCTTGGCTCGAAAGCCTCGTGGTCTTCGATGCGTTCAACAAGGCGCTGAACTTCGCGGATGCACTCGCACATGCGCCGGGCATCGTCAAACGAGAAGTGGCCTTCTTTGCGAGCCCCGTACCCGACCATCTCGCACAACTCGCCGAGCATCTGCCGAAGGGTTGCCACGCAGTACTGTCACTGGTGGCCGAATCGTCGGAGGAAACGCTGCAGGAACTGGTGGCGTCGCACGGCGGCACGATGAGCTACCGAAAGACCGCGGAGGAAGTGCGAAAGAGCAATCGCACGCTGATGGAATTCACGTGGAATCACACCACGCTGCATGCGCTCAAGGTCGACAAGACGCTGACTTACCTGCAGAGCAGCTTCGTCCCCGGCCAGCACGTGCAGCAGATCACCGCGATGGAGCAGTTGTTCGCCGGCGAAGTGCTGATGCATGTGGAGTTCCTGCGCGGACTCGACGGGCGGATCACCTGCAGCGCACTGCAGCTCGTGCGCTTCACGACGGAAGAGCGGCTCGATGAAATCATTCGCATGCACCGCGAGCGCGGCGTGCGCATCAACAACCCGCACGTCTTCATCGTCGAGGATGGAAAGGCTGGCGGCGCCTTGCCGCCGGAGATCATCGAGATGAAGAAGCGCTTCGACCCGCAGGGCCTGCTGAATCCGGGGAAGCTGCGCGACTGGCCCGTCAAGCCTTGACGTCATGCACCTGGCCGCGGCGGCGCAAGACCAGTGTCGCGACGGTGACCAGCAGCGCAAGACCCCAAAGCGGCCAGAGTCCGAAGCGGGACACCCAGAAGGCGTAGGGCGTGATGCCGACGCGGCCTTCGACTTCGGCCTCCAGCACGCCGCGGGTCAACCGCGGCAACTGGTGCGTCACGCGGCCGCGATGGTCGATGACAGCCGTAGCGCCCGTGTTGGTCGCCCGCACCATCGGCCGCTGGAATTCGAGCGCCCGCATGCGGGAAATCGCCAAGTGCTGGTCGATCGCGATCGAATCGCCGAACCATGCGATGTTGCTCACGTTGAGCAGGATGGTGGGTGCGTTGGCTTCGTTGCGGAAGTTCGCGCCGATCTCGTCGCCGAACAAATCCTCGTAGCAGATGTTGGGCGCGATGCGCTGGCCCTGCCACACGAAAGGCGCCTGTGCGAGCCCGCCGCTTTGGAAGTCGCCCAAGGGAATGTTCATCATGTTCGTGAACCAGCGGAACAAGCCGGGGATGAACTCGCCAAAGGGCACGAGGTGATGCTTGTCGTAGCGATAGGGCTTTGCTTCGCCGGGGCGAAAGCCGATCACCGAATTGCTGTACACGTTGCCGTCGCCCAATGGGAGTCCCACGATGGCCGCCTGATTGCCACTCGCATAACGTGACGCGATCGCCTCCAGGTAACCCGGCGGCATTTGCGACGGCAACAGCGGGAGTGCGGTTTCGGGCGTGATCACCAGCGGCGCCGTGGCGCGCTGCAATTGATCGCCGTACCAACGCAAGGCCGTCGCGACACCGCCGCCGGGGATGAATTTTTCGTCTTGAGGAATGTTGCCCTGAAGCAGCGCAATCCTCAGGCGCCCATGCGAGCGGGCCGCATCATCGGCTGGCTCACCGCGCACTGCGTTGATGAGCGCCGGGACGCAAAGCAGGACCAGCGCAATCCCGGTTGCCACGGCGAAAGGCCGCCCTCGTGCGCGGCGGAAGGCCAATGCCGTCAACGCGGCGATGCCGGCCGCGACAGCGCCAATGCCGTATACGCCGATCCATGGCGCATAGACAGCGAGCGGCCCGTCGACGTGTGCATAGCCGCCGGCGCCCCATGGAAAGCCGGTGAACCAACTGCCGCGCAACAGCTCCGCGAGGGTCCACATTGCTGCGAAGAATGCAGCGGCACCCAAAGAATTTTTCGGAGCGAAGGCCACGAACAAGGCGCACGCCAGGACGTAGTACAGCGCCAACGCGGCTGAAAGAGCGAACACAGCCGTCGCGGCAAGCGGCGCTGCCAGTCCGCCATAGGTGTGCATCGAAATGAAGAGCCACCAGAAGGTGCCGCAAAGCCAGGCGGTCGTGAACACCCAGCCGTAACCCGCGCCGTTGCGCCACGGGATGTCCTTGCCGGTGGCGGGACGCAGTGCATCCAGTTGCCACACCAGCGCAGCCAGCGAGATCAGCTGAAGCCACCACAGCGGCTGGCCGTCCCACGGCGCAGCAATGGAGGCAGCCTGGGCGAGACCCGCAAGCCCGAAGCCCAGCGCGCGAACCAGCGTTTTCAATCGGCCGCGTCTTCGCCGCGCTTGGGCGAGACCTTGAACCAGCGCACTGCGCCACCCTTCGTGTGCAGGACGACGAAATCGAAGGTGCCGAGCGCGTAGTGCTCGCCACGTTTGGGTACGTGGCCCATCTCGTGGGCGATCAGTCCGCCGATCGTGTCGAAGTCCTCGCTCTGCGTCTCGTCGTCGAAGGTGATGCCGAAGGCTTCCGCCACGCGCTCGATCGGTGTGTCGCCGGACACCCGGTAGGTGTGATCCGCAAGGCCGAAGATGTCGCCCTCGTCTTCCGGAATATCGAACTCGTCCTCGATCTCGCCGACGATCTGCTCGAGCACGTCCTCGATCGTGATCAGGCCGGCCACGCGACCAAATTCGTCGATCACGACGGCAAGATGGTTGCGATTGCCGCGGAACTCGCGAAGCAGATCGTTCAAACCCTTGCTCTCGGGCACGAAGGTCGCGGGACGCAGCAGCGCACGGATGTTCAGGCCCGGTGCACGCTGGAGCTTGAGAAGGTCCTTCGCCAGAAGGATGCCGATGATGTTTTCCTTCTCGCCCTCATAGACCGGAAAGCGCGAGTGCGCCGTGTCGATGACCAGATGCAGCAGCGCGTCGTACGGCGCGTCGATGTTGACGAGGTCCATCCGGGGCGCAGCCACCATCACATCCCCGGCCGTCATGTCGGCCATGCGAAGCACGCCTTCGAGCATCACGCGCGACTCGGCACCGATGACGTCGTTGTCCTCGGCGTCGGCAAGCGTTTCGATCAGCTCGTCGCGCGAGTCGGGCCCGGGGTTGATGAATTCGACGAGCTTCTGGAAAAAGCTGCGCTTGTCTTCGCGTTCGGCGGGCGAGCGTTCAGGGTGAGGATCGGCCACTGCAGGAGGGCAGAGTTAGGGAATGGCAAGGATAACGGAAAGCTACCGCCCGCCCCAAGGACGCCCATCGGCGATTCAGGGCGCGGAGCGATCGCGCGCGGCGCGCACGCCGCTGCGGATTTCCTGCAGTTCGGCGAGGAAGGCCCAGAACTGCTTGGCGCGCGTCTTGAGCTGGAAGTCGACTTGGGCGTAGTGCTGCAGTGCGATTTCGCTCATGCGGCTGTCGAAGGTCGCCGGCGGCAATTCGAGATGCGCCTCGGACTCCGACCCGCTGCGCACGACTGAGGCGCCCGCGCTGCGCGCGATCTTCAGCATGGCGGCGTTCTCGCTCAGCGCGTGAATGAACAACATGCCCACGCCTTCGTTGCGGGCGGCCACGACGGCGCGTTCGAACAGTCGCGCACCGTAGCCGCGGCCGCGCGCGTGCTCGGCGACCGACACGCCGAATTCGGCGCAATCCTGCTGCTGTTCCGCAGGCGCAAATGCGAGATGGGCCATTGCGATCAGGTCGAGACGGCGGTTGTAGATGCCGAAGATGTCGTCGCGCTCGAAGTCGAGGCTGTCGACATAGCGTTGGATCTGTTCATCGGACGCCGCGTAGCCGAAGCGCAAATAGCGATCGTGCGGGCCGAGTGCAAGCAAGTGCTGCGCGATGCGATCGCGCTCGCGCGGACCGATCGAACGGATCGGCACCATCACTGGAGCAGACGTGGCCGTCCGCGGTTGCGCCTCAACCATGGGCGCTTTCAAGAACGAGCCGACGCCGAGTGAGGCTTTGAGGAGGGCCTTGGCGGTATGCATTCATCAAATATAAGGGTTTTCCCTAGATGCACAAGGCCGTAAAGTCTCTTGGGCGTCTCTTTGGTGAACAAGTACCAATATTCCGAGAAAAGTATGTGTGCACTTACCTGTCAAACAGGTACCGCTGTTGTTGCCTTGACGCGATCCAGCACGAAACTGGTCTTGCAATCTTGCACGCTGGGATGCTTGAGCAGGGTGTCCATGATGAAGCGGCTGTAGTGGGCCATGTCCGCCACGACGACGCGTAGGAGGTAGTCCATTTCGCCGGTCAAGGCGGCGCACTCGACGACTTCCGGCCAAGTTTGCACGCTTGCCCGGAACAAGTCCATCGGGTTCCGCTTGTGGCTTTCCGTGTGTTTCTCGAGGCGCACGTTCAGGTACGCAGTCAGGCCCAGGCCCACGGCTTCGGGCTTCACCAGCGCGACATAGCGGTCGATGACGCGCGCCTCTTCCAGGCGCTTGACGCGGCGCAGCACCGCGCTGGCAGAGAGGCTGACCTGCTCTGCCAATTGGTCATAGGTAGCCCGCCCGTCGGTCTGAAGGGTGCGCAGGATGTGGCGATCGATCTTGTCAAGTGCGTCCATTCTGCAATTTTTGCAGTTTTCCTGCGCCACATGGCAAGAGCAGGCGCAATAACGCCGAAATCGTGATCGCCCGCGCTCTTACAGTTCAACACGGACGCAGCGAATTCGCAGCGACACACTGATCCCCCTCCCCGAACCTATCCGGAGACAGCGCCATGAGCACCGCCGAAACCACCGCCTTCACGCCTTGGGAAAACCCAATGGGTACCGACGGCTTCGAATTCATCGAATATGCCGCCCCCGATCCGGCCGCGATGGGCAAAGTCTTCGAGCAGATGGGCTTCCGGCCCATCGCCAAGCACCGCCACAAGAACGTACTCCTGTATCGCCAAGGCACGATCAACTTCATCATCAACTCGGAGCCGGATTCGTTTGCCCAGCGCTTTGCCCGCCAGCATGGCCCGAGCATCTGTGCAATCGCGTTCCGCGTGCAGGATGCAAAAGCGGCCTACGAGCGCGCGATTTCGCTCGGCGCCTGGGGATTCGCGCCGGGCGCCGGCCCGGGCGAGCTGAACATCCCGGCCATCAAGGGGATCGGCGACAGCCTGATCTACTTCGTCGACCGCTGGCGCGGCAAGAACGGCGCGCAGCCCGGCGACATCGGCAACATTGGCTTCTACGACGTGGACTTCGAAGCGCTGCCAGGCCTGACTGCCGTCGAGGCGCTCGCCCCGGAAGGCCACGGACTTACCTACATCGATCACCTGACGCACAACGTGCATCGCGGGCGCCTGAAGGAATGGGCCGACTTCTACGAGCGACTCTTCAACTTCCGCGAAATCCGCTACTTCGACATCGAAGGACAGGTCACCGGCGTGAAGAGCAAGGCCATGACCAGCCCCTGCGGCAAGATCCGCATCCCGATCAACGAGGAAGGCAACGAGAAGGCCGGTCAGATCCAGGAGTACCTGGACAGCTATCACGGCGAAGGCATCCAGCACATTGCGATGGGCTCGCGCGATCTGGCGCATTCGGTCGACGCATTGCGCGCCTCTGGCGTCAAACTGCTGGACACCATCGATACCTACTACGAACTGGTCGACAAGCGCATCCCGGGCCATGGCGAGGATCTGGCCGCGCTCAAGCAGCGCAAGATCCTGATCGACGGCAAGAAGGGCGCGCTGCTGCTGCAGATCTTCAGTGAAAACCAACTCGGGCCGATCTTCTTCGAGTTCATCCAGCGCAAGGGCGACGATGGATTCGGTGAAGGCAATTTCAAGGCCTTGTTCGAAAGCATCGAACTCGATCAGATGCGGCGCGGCGTACTCGCCGCAGCACAATAAACGCTCCTACCTTTTACTGGAGCTTCGCATGCGCCTGACGTCTTCGCTTCGTTCATCCCTCTGCATGGCGGCTGCGGCATTGACCTTAGGTGGGTGCGCCATGCCTGCACGACAGGCCGATGCGCTCTCGCGTCTCGATGCCGTACAGAAATCCGGCGTTGTCCGCGTCTGCACGCCGGGTGACTACAAGCCCTTCAGCTTCCAGAAGACGGACGCAAGCTACGAGGGTATCGACGTTGACCTGGTGACGGCATTCAGCAACAGCCTCAACGCCAAGCCGGAGTGGATCAAGACGACCTGGGCCAACCTGTTGCCCGATCTCGCCGCCGGCAAATGCGATATCGCGGTGGGCGGCGTTTCGGTGACCACCGAGCGTCAGAAGCGCGCCTTCTTCAGTGCGCCGTACATGGTCAACGGGAAGACCCCGATCGCACGTTGCGCCGACGCGGCCAAGTACCAGACCGTCGCCCAGATCGATCGGCCCGAAGTGCGGGTCATCTTCAATCCGGGCGGCAGCAACGAGCGCTTCGCACGCGCCAATTTCAAGAACGCCAAGCTCACGCAGCATGGCGAGAACGTGACGATCTTCGACGAGATCCTCGCCAATCGCGCAGACGTCTTCGTGACCGAATCGGCCGAAGCCATCACGCAACAGAAACTCAAACCCGGCCTGTGCGCCATCAACCCCGACAAGCCCCTGCAGTACGGCGAGATGGCCTGGATGCTGCCGCGCGACGACGTCGCCTTCAAGGCCTACGTCGACCAGTGGCTGCATCTTTCGGTGGCTGGCGGTGAGTTTCAGCGGGTGACGGATCACTGGCTCAAGTAATCAAGCAATGGAGCTTTTCATGGACCCCGCCACTGCGACTTTGGTCGCGCCCGCCGTCTACGGCGAATCCGAGCGTCCGCCGCGCGGCGACTATTCGCGCGGGGGCGCAGTCCTTGCCGACTACACATGCCCGCAGGATTGGGCCAGCTACACGGTGGCCGATCACGACACGTACCGCCGACTCTACGAACGCCAGGCTGCACAGCTTCCAGGGCTGGCTTGCGACGCGTTCATCGCATCGCTGCCTTCTTTGGGCGTCAAGGATCGCATTCCCCGTTTCGACGAGATCAACGAGCGGCTGTACAAAGCGACCCGCTGGGAGATCGTCGCAGTGCCGGGACTGATCCCCGAACTGCCCTTCTTCACGCTGCTCGCCAACCGGAAATTCCCGGTGACAGACTGGATCCGCAAGCCCGAGGAGTTCAACTACATCGTCGAACCCGATGTCTTCCATGATCTGTTCGGCCACGTCCCGATGTTGTTCGATCCCACCTTTGCCGATTACGTCCAGCGCTATGGTCAAGGCGGCATCAAGGCGCACGAGCTCGGTGCCGGAGAGAAGCTGGCACGCCTCTATTGGTACACGGTGGAATTCGGCTTGATCCGCCAACCAGACGGCTTGCGCGCTTACGGTGCGGGCATCCTGAGTTCAGTGGGCGAACTCCAGCATGCGGTGCGAAGCGCGGCGCCGCGCCGCCTGCCAATCGACCTGCTGCGCGCAATGCGATCGCGCTACAAGATCGATAGCTATCAAAGCACGTATTTCGTCATCGAAAGCTTCGCCCAGTTATTCGACCTCACCGCACCGGACTTCACGCCGCTGTATCGCCAACTGGAGACCCAGCCGGATATCGAGGCCGGCCTTTTGCTGCCGGGCGAGACTCAGATCAGTCTCTGAACAGGCGGCCCGACGTGGAGCCTTGGCGATCAATCGAGCAAAGCCAAGGTTTTGCGCCTGAGGAGCTCGTCAAAGGCCATCTCAACATGACCGCGCCCAGGAACGAGGCGGTTGTCGGCTCCCGGCATCGTGGCGACCGACGCCGGAAAGACGATGTTGTCGCAGTTCGAATGCCAACATGTGAACGGCACCTGCCGCGCGCTTGCTCGTTCGCAGTCGATCTTCTTCAGCCACTCGCTGCCCATGCGCATCTCCCGGCCGTTCGCCGTGCGGCCGAACCGAGCAAGCCACGTACCTTGATGTGGCGTGGCAATCGTGACGATGCGATACACCCGAGTGCCATCTGCATCACGTAGCCAGGCTCGTGCCGCAAGGCCGCCCATGCTGTGGCAGATCAGGAGAGGCGGACGCCCGGTGGCGGCGGTTACTCTGACTACCGCCTCATCGACGATCTTCGCGTAGTTGTCGATCGAGCCGAAGGCGGGCTCGAGATTGACTGCGGCGAAAGCGTGCCCACTCGCGCGCAGTTGGCGCAGCCACGGGTTCCAGAAGCCACGGTTACAGACGAACCCATGGACCAGGACGGCGCCGCGGCGTGGATCGGGTCTCAAATTATCGGGGATCGAGCGCCATCGAAAAGGCTGCTGCCAGCAGAAGACACGCGGCGCAGCCCAACATTCCGCGAACCAAGCGGTCACGTACAGCATCGCGCTGGCCCGAGGAATCGAGTCCGCCACACCCACGCGATAGCTCGCGATGAATTCGGCAGCCAGGAAACATGCATGGCCGAAGATCAAAACACAGAGTCCAACAATGGCGATGGCGGGCGAATGCGCCCACCAAACGGTCGTCCACAGGATAGTAACGATGAGCCACCCCAACACCAACCAACGCTGTAGACGGGCAATCATGGGCGCAACTATCGCATGCGCGACAAGGGCGATCGCCCCTAGGGCCGGCAACAGGCCCGAGGTGGCTTCGACAATCCACGCCAAACGAGGTCGCATGAAGACCACTGTGCGACAGAACTACCCATGGGCGGGCCGCACGAAATCCATCCTGAGCAATATCGGGACCTGGGAAAACTGTTCGACTGATCGCAGACGATCAGGGTATGGCTGCAGGCACGCGGCCTGGACGCAGAACGCACGCGATCATGCTCGCCAACGTTCCGCAGTTTCCGACGACGATGCGCAGGGTGCTCAAAGCAGGACATAACTGCGTCAACGTCAACCCGCTCTACACGGTGCGTGAACTCGAGCACCAGTTGAGCGATTCGTGCGGGACCGCCATTGTCTGTTGGCGCCGGCCGAAAATTGACCCCCGGCGGGTCAAAGCTCAATCGGCGCCGACAGGTGCGTCGCTTCTTCGTAAGCGTGGCCTCAAGGCCCTCTGGCGAGATCTGGCGGGTGTGAGCAGGATCGCCTGATCGTGCTCACACTTGGATGTGTGCATTTAACCGGTACGTGCACACATGGACAAGCGAGTCACTTCGGCCAAGGACACCCGGCGCAGGCACAGCGAAGAGCTCAAGCAGGAATTGGTCGATCGCAGGCTCGAACCTGGCGCGTCGGTCGCAGCCATCGCGCAAGAGCATGGCATCAATGCGAGCCTCCTGTTCAACTGGCGCCGGCTTCGCCTGCGCAAGGAGGCTCCGGCAGTCGAGGAAGCAGCGCCTGCGACGCTATTGCCGGTGACGGTACAGGTGGAGCCCGTCACCAAGACCAACAAGGCCATTGCGCCGCGCCCTTCGAGCGGCGTCATCGAGATTGACGTTGGTGCCACACGTGTTCGACTGCGCGGTGCGGTCGACGAAGCCAGCGTGCGCTGCGTGCTGCGCCTGCTGGGTGCCATCGCGTGATTGGCCTTCCCTCGAACACGCGCGTGTGGATCGTGGCGGGCCACACACCGACATGAGGAAGGGCTTCGACGGCTTGGCCGCCATGGTGCAGACGGCACTCACAGCGAACCCGTTCTACGGCCACGTCTTCGTCTTCCGCGGCAAGCGCGGCGACCTCTTGAAGGTGCTGTGGTTTGACGGGCAAGGATTGATGCTGCTGGCCAAGCGCCTCGAGCGCGGCCGCTTCGTCTGGCCGCAGGCCACGTCTGGCGGCATCTCGCTCACGCCGGCGCAACTCTCGATGCTGCTCGAAGGCATCGACTGGCGCATGCCGGTGCGAACGCATGAGCCGTTGCTTGCAGCGTAATCAAGTGCGCCACCACTGTATGAAGAATCCTCCGGTGTAGCACCGATGTTCGACGTGCCGTGCGCGCGGCACAGTGGAGGACGTGACGACGCCGACCAACGACTCCACCACGCCCCACACCGTTGAAGGTTGGCTGCGAGTGGTCGAGGAGAGAGATGCCGAAGTGGTGCTCCTCAAGCTCATGGTCGACAAGCTCAAGCTGCAACTGCTGCGCAGCCTTCGGGCGCGGTTCGGATCATCCAGCGAGCAGCTCGATGACCCTCAAATCGCTCTTCTGGAAGGCGAACCACTGTATGAACACGCGCCGCCGATCGCTGTTGCGGTCGCTGCAGCCAACGCACCTGAGATCGATCGCAAGCTTCCGGCCCATCTGCCGCGCGAGACCCAGGTCTACCGGTCAGAAGCGAGTACCGATCACCATGACGCCAATGGGCAACCGTGCGGTTGCACCGCCTGCGGCGGTCGTCTTCGCCTGATCGGACACGACGTCTCGGAGCAGTTGGAGTACGTGCCCTCACGCTTCAAGGTGATCCGTCATGTGCGGCCCAAGCTCGCGTGCGTTGCTTGCGAAGCGATCTTCCAGGCACCTGCGCCCAGCCGACCGATCGCACGCGGCGTGGCCGGCCCTGGGCTGCTGGCCAACGTGCTGGTGTCCAAGTACTGCGATCACATCCCTTTGCATCGCCTGAGCCGCATCTATGGCCGCGATGGCGTCGTCATCGACTGCTCGACGATGGCTGGTTGGGTGGGCCAGAGCGAGAAGCTGTTCGACCCGCTGGTGGCCGCGCTCGGACGCTACGTGCTGGCCGGCGAGAAGGTGCATGCCGATGACACGCCGGTGGCCGTGCTCGATCCCGGTCGGGGCGCACCAAGACCGGTCGGCTGTGGGTGTACGTGCGCGACGACCGGCCGGCCGCAAACACAGAGCCGCCTGCAGCCTGGTATCGCTACTCGCCCAACCGCAAGGGCGAGCACCCGCAGGCGCATCTCGCAAACTACAGCGGCATCCTTCAAGCCGATGCCTACGGTGGGTACGGCAAGATCTACGCAAGCGGGCAGGTCGTCGAAGCATCTTGTTGGGCTCACGCGCGTCGGCCGTTCTGGGATCTGCATGAGAGCCAGGGCTTCGTGCCCGGCTCGATCGCCGAACAGGCGCTGCAACGCATTGCGGCGCTGTACGCGATCGAAGCCCAGATCCGCGGTCAGCCGCCTGACGTGAGACGCCAGGTGAGACAAGCCCGCGCCGGGCCGTTGCTCGAAGAACTACGTGCCTGGCTCGCGAGCATGCTGGGCAAGGTGTCGAAGAAGTCGGAACTAGCCAAGGCGATCGGCTACTCGCTGACGCGCTGGACATCGCTGACCCGCTACCGTGACGATGGCCGCATCGAGATCGATAACAACGCCGCCGAACGCGCCTTGCGTGGCGTGGCCCTTGGAAGGTCCAACTACCTCTTCATGGGCTCGGATGCCGGAGGCGAGCGGGCCGCGGCGATCTACAGTCTGGTGGAGACGGCCAAGCTGAACGGGCTCGATCCGCAGGCGTACCTGCGCGATGTGCTCGCACGCATCGCCGACCATCCCATCAACCGCATCGACGAGTTGCTCCCGTGGAACATCGGCGGACACCACATTGAGCAACGACTGGCAGCCTGAACCCCACGCGACCAAGCTGCGCAAACGAAGGAAGACGAGAGTGAACCTGCAAGGCACCGACCCGAAGCTGATCGATGCACTCAACCGCGCGAGCAGCCTGGAGCTGTTCAAGCTGAGCACCATCATCGAGCGCCTCTTGGCCGATCCGCGACGGATCATCGCGGTGCGCACGAACATGAACCTGGGGCAGACCGTGCGCTTCCTCGACTGGCGCGACGGTCAGATGCGCAACGGCAAGGTCGTGGCGATGAAGGACACGCAGGTCACGCTGCATGAGGAAGGGACGCGGCGCGAGTGGAAGCTTCCCTATACGGCTGTCGAACCGCCGACCGCAACTGCGCAGCCGACAGCGACCGCAGCACCGCCGAAACCTCCACCGATCAAAGCCTCTCGCAGTGACTTCCGCGGCGGTGAGAAGGTCTCGTTCGACGACAAGTACCTTCAACCCCAGGTGGGCACCGTCGTTCGCATCAACCAGAGAACGGCCACCGTCGACACCGGCGACGGTCACTCATGGCGCGTGCCGTTCCACATGCTTCGCCACGTGCTCGACATCTGATTGCCATCGATCAGACGGCCGTCAAGAGGGTGCTGAGCCCACACTTACACTTCTTCAGCAGTTCGAGCTCCATCTCCGGGTTGATCGGACTCTAGAACTAGGGGGCAGCGCACCTGGGCTCTAAATCGAAATGCTATGAAATCTGGGGGCAGCGCAGGAAAGCCTGTTGCAGGCGGAATAATCGTAAGAGATTCCGAATAAGTTGCTTCCAATGGTCCAATGGCGCCGCCCGCGGGGGGGGACACGACCATCTCCAGCTCTTGGCTACTGCAATTGCAGGATCCTATTAGCCAGAACACCGTTCTGACGTGTGTTGCGCTTTGGTGTTTGGAAACGCAAAAAGCCCAGCCTGATAGGGCTGGGCTTTTTGGGGCTGTAAGAGCCTGACGATGACCTACTTTCACACGGGAACCCGCACTATCATCGGCGCTGAGGCGTTTCACTGT
>NZ_JBFTNY010000030.1:0-69477 GCF_056397705.1 Variovorax sp. 05L425
TCCCTGCATCCCTGCAGTGCTCGCCTCAGGCGGGGTCCGCGTGAAACTCGCTTCGCTCAGACACACGCGGCCCTGATCCGCCTGAGGCTGCGCGCTTCGGCGGCGCAGAAGGGTCGCACAGCCCGCACCGCATACCGGGCTCCGTGGTTGTGCGACGGTTGCGTATGTATTCGCCGTGGTCGCGCGCTACGCGCCTAAACTTGCGAGCGGAACCCGAAAGGTCATGATGGCTACACCAGAACCAGCATTCGTTCGCTCCAGCATTGAACTTTCTCGGCGCACCGTTGCTGCTGCACTGGTCGCGTCGCCCGCGCTATGGCTGGGACCACGCGCGCAGCCGGCGGCGGCGCGCACCGCGACGCCTTCTCAGACGGAAGGGCCTTTCTATCCGGTCCGCTTGCCGAAGGACACTGACTACGATCTCCTGCGCAACGGCACGCTGAACTACCGTGACGGTGAACCCACCTGGGTGGACGGCATCGTGACGGACCTCGACGGAAAGCCACTGCGTGGCGCGCAGGTCGAGATCTGGCAATGCGATGAGAACGGGCACTACCACCACCCGGGCGACGGCGACCGCGCCGACGCCGCGTTCCAGGGTTTCGGTCGCGTCGCCGTCGGTGCGGACGGCAGCTACCGCTTCCACACGATCCGGCCCGTGGCGTACAGCGGCCGCACGCCGCACATTCACTTCAAGGTAAGGCTCGGCACGCGCGAACTGCTGACCACGCAGCTTTACGTGGCGGGCGAGCAGGGCAACGCGCGCGACTTCCTGTGGCGCAATCTCTCTCCGGCTGCGCGAGACGCTGTCACCGTGCCGTTCGAGCGGGGCACGGATGGATTTCAAGCGCATTTCCCGATCGCGGTGAAGGCCTGAGTTCGGCGACACAATCGAGCCCCGCTTGTCAATTCCGGCGGGCCGAGAATTCCTCCTGCATGTCTTCCCCTCCACCACCCGCTTCTTTCGCCTCATCCACGTTTTCTCTCCGCAAGATAGCCGTCCCGGCCTTTGGACCTTCCTTGCTGTTCGGTTTGGGCGAAGGCGCGATCCTTCCCATCATTCCGCTCACGGCGCGCGACCTGGGGGCCTCGGTGTCAATGGCTGCGCTGGTGGTCGGGCTGATCAGCATCGGCTCGCTGATCAACAACATCCCGGCATCGCTCATCACCATGCGCTGGGGCGAGCGCTGGGCCATCGTTGTCGCTGGTATCTGGAGCGGCCTGGGCATGGCTTTGTGCCTATGGACTTCGCACCTGAGCCTGTTCGCGACGGGCTGCCTCATGGTGGGCATGTCGCAGGCCGTCTACAACCTGGCGCGCCAGAGCTACATGTCAGAAGCCGTTCCGGTCGTGTATCGCGCGCGGGCGCTCTCGACGCTCGGCGGCGTGATGCGCATCGGCATGTTCGTCGGCCCCTTTCTTGCCGCAGCGGCAGTGCACGTCTTCGGCCTCTCGGCGGCCTACGTCATCGGGATCGTCGGGGTCCTGGGCGCGGCGGGAATCGGCGCGCGCATTCCCGACCTGGAAGTGCCGCCAGCGCCTGCCGGACAGAGCACCCCGGCGTCCGTGACCCTCATCTCCACGCTGAAGGATTACCGCCGCGTGTTTCTCACCGTGGGCGTAGGGGTGGTACTGGTCAGTGCGGTACGGGCATCGCGGCAGGCCGTCATACCGCTGTGGGCTGAGCACCTGGCGCTGGCGCCTGCGGTGGCTTCCTTGATCTACGGCCTGGCCGGCGGCATCGACATGCTGGTGTTCTATCCGGCAGGCAAGGTGATGGATCACAAGGGCCGGCGCTGGGTCGCGGTGCCGTCGATGCTGATCATGGGCATGGCGATGCTGCTGATGCCGCTGAGTACCGGATTCGTCACACTGCTGATCGCCGCGCTGGCGATCGGCTTCGGCAACGGCATCGGCTCGGGGATGATCATGACGCTCGGCGCCGATCACTCGCCACGGCACGGGCGTGCGCATTTCCTGGGCGTGTGGCGCCTGATGTCGGATATCGGTTCTTCGAGCGGTCCGGCGCTGCTGTCGTTCCTGGCCGCCAGCCTGTCCCTGGCCCTGGGCATCGCTGCGACCGGGTTGATCGCATTGGTGGCGGCTGGGGCGTTGGCCTATTGGATTCCGTCCCGTCGCGCGGGTGCGGGCGGCGCGGCGCACCAAGAGGCTGGGTGAGGACCGCTCGCGGCTGGTGGTCCTCGGTGCCGAGCAAGCTCGAGAGCTTGGAGGTCATCGTGGACAACGAGCAGGGCCCCGGCGCTGAAACTGTCCCGCGACGCCATGTATGCATCGCTCAAGGACAAGCTGCCGCCCGACGTTTGGGACTACCCCGCGCCGTAGATTGACCGCGGCGTCCGATCAGCCCGACCCGGCTCCCGGCGAGAGGGTGCGCTTCGCCTGCTCCGCAGTCACGACGCTCACGGGCACGCCGAACCGCTCGATGCGATGGGCGAGGTCGAGGCGCAACCACCGGGAGATCCGCTCTGGCAGCGTCGAGACGATGACCTCGTCGTACTTCTCGCGCTCGAGCGTCTGGTGTACGGCCTCGTACGGGTCGGTGGCCCCGACGATCCCCTGCACATGCGAGCCCGCGGCCACGTCGAGCAGCGGAATCGCGAGCTCGAGCGTGATGGCCGCTTCTTCGGTGTCCGGGTCCCAATACGGCCGAGGGACCAGGAGCGTGAACTTGCACGGCCCGCGTGCGGCTCGCTCGGCGACGGCGGCGAGCAGCTTGGGCGAGGCCGCGGTCCGGTGAGCCACGATGAGGATGCGCCGGTCACTCATGATGTGGGCGACGCCAGAGCGAACCCCAATGGCAGTCCGACGGACAAGTTACGTTGAGTGCTCACGGTTCTTCGGCTCCAGGCCGCTCACTCACCTCCGGGCGGTCGGCATCATGCTAATCCTGTCTTTCGCTTGGTGCAATCGAGGGCGTACCCAACTGGCTTCATGGGTATTGAACCGATCGTGCGTTTCCGGGAATGAACGTTCCGCTTTACCGCGGAATCAACCGTGCCGCGGGCTGTCTCCAGACTCGAACCGCAGCAATTCGAAACTGGTGGGCGCCGTACTCCGCGGTGCGCGAACAAGAAGGACTAACGAATGAAAACCCTTGTCCCCTTCATCCTGGTTGCCACTTGCGGCGGCTTTTCCATGTCGGCCGGCGCGCAGTTCGCCAAGACCGAAGATGCCATCAAGTACCGTCAGAGCGCGATGTTCATCCAGGGCCAGCACGTCGGCCGCCTGGGTGCCATGGCCGCCGGCAGGGTGCCCTACGACGCGACGGCCGCGGTGGCCAACGCAGAAGTCGTGGTCGAAATATCGAAGCTTCCCTGGGCCGGATTCGGGCCCGGCACGGAAGGCGGCAAGGCCAAGCCTGAGATCTGGCAGGAGCAGGCGAAATTCAAGGAGCTGAGCGAGACGTTAATGTCCGACACGGAGAAGCTCCTGGTCGCCGCGAAAGCCGGCAACCTCGACGCACTGAAAGCCGCCATGGGCCCGTTGGGCGAGACCTGCAAGACCTGCCACGACACCTTCAGGAAGAAGTAGCTCGCCCCCAGGTTGCCGGGAGTAGCCATTGGCGATCGAACCTTCGCGTCTTCACGGAATCCGAAGACTCGCAAGGCATGGCGCAGGTGAGGCTCACCAGACTGGCAATGACGATGACCCTGTGGTCCGAGCATGAAAAGGGGCGCCGATATACTCGCGCCCGTCACGTCAAAAAAGGCGTGATCGGGTTTAGCAGCCCATTGCCATCCTGCGACGCAAGCCGCAGTTCTGTTCCGCAGATCGTGCGGCTTCGTTGTCTGTGCCCCATGTTTTGGCGGCTCGGATGGGAGGCCCGCAAGGGCCTGCCGGTTTCCGCAAGGATGGCCCGGTCTGCTAACCCGTTCGAGTCGCCGCCCCCGTTTAGCAGTGGGTGCGGCGGTTGTAGCAAACCGCCATCCTTGGAGGCCATTCATGGCACACCCTACCTGCGCGCTCGCGCGCCACCCGAACGTCTCCTCCTTCGCCGCTTCGCGCATGCAGGCTACGGCAGCCTTCGACGCATTGCATGAGGCGTATCACGCCGCCTCATGCGTCCGTTGCCTGCTCATGCACTTGGAGAACGTACGCGATAGTCAGCGCTATTTCACCCGCACCGAATTGACAGCGCTGCATGCGGTCGTCGATTCAGAAGTCGAACGTCGATTGCAGATCGCCCGCACAGCAGCAAGCTCCGTGGTGCAGGCTCCTTAGCCTTGAAGCGATCCGACGCTGGGCACGCTGGACAGGCCGGCCAGGGAAACTGGCGGCCCCGCGTTGGACGCCGTACTCGCCCGGATTCGGCCATGATTTTTCAGTCGCCCTGCGCGGCGGTCGGGATGGTGAATCGGAAGAGGGCGCCGCCGGTCGGATTGTGCGAGGCCCACAGCATGCCGCCATGCGCCTCGATCAGCTTGCGGCAGATGGCCAGGCCAACCCCCAGGCCGCTCGCCTTGGTCGAGTAGAAGGACTCGAAGACCCGCTCCAGATCGCCTTCGGCAATGCCGCTGCCGGTGTCCGCGACCTCCACCTGGATTTCCTCGCGCTGGTTGAGCGCAATGGAGACGCTGACCACGCGCTCGCCACCACCTTGCTCGATGGCCTCCATCGCGTTGCGCAGCAGGTTCAGCACCACCTGCTGCAAATGGATCTCGTCGACTTTGACCGGTGGCAGTCCGCTCTGCGCCGACAAACGGACATCGATCTCGCGCAGGTCGCAGTCCATCTTCACCATGCCGATGCATTCGGCGATGGCGCGTTCGATGTCGATCAGTTTCGGATCCAGCGCGTGCCGCTGCACCATGCTTCGCATGCGCGTGACCACGTCGCCGGCGCGTGTGGCCTGTCCGATGACTTTGTCCAGCAACTCCGACACGCGCGTCAGGTCAGGCGCCGATTCGCCGGCACGCCGGCGCGCCGCCAGCGCGTAGTTCTCGATGGCGCCCAGCGGTTGGGTGATCTCGTGGGCGAGTGCGACCGACATCTCGCCCGCCGTATGAACCCGGACCAGATGCGCCAGCCGTTCGCGCCAATGCGCCGCCTCGACCTCCGCGGCGAGCTTGCGGCGTTCAGCCGTATCTCGCGCGTGAAGGCTGCCGAACACCTCGGCCAGCAGGCTGACACCGGGCATCAACGCGTCCGGCCATTCGTGTTCGAGCTGTGTGCTCGCGATCGACAAGGCACCCGCGACCTTGCCCGAGACGGAGATCGGCACTGCAAACAACGATCGAACGCCGGCTGCCTGCAACGCGATGCGGTCGACCTCGGCTTCGCGCGGAAGATCGCCGACCCGAGGCAGGCGAACGACGTTGCCTGCCGCCAGGCGCTGCATGGTCCAGGGGAGATCGGGTGTGTCGCCCACGGCGAACGGCGGCGCAAAGCCGTCGGCATGCCAGCGCTGAACGGAGTGAAACGTGGCGTCGCCGGATGTGCGTTCCCAGAGCCCGACCCGTTGGGCCTCCATGAACTGGCCGATCTGGCGCAGGCCGATTCCGATCGCAGCTTCGGTCTGGCCCGGCTCGGCCAGCACCAGGGAGGCCAGGATGCCACTGGCCAGCCGCTCGAACCCGATCGCATGGTCGAGCTGCTCCTGCGTATGCTTGCGCGCCAGGGCGCTGCCGAGGACGTTCGCCAGCAGCCGCATGCGGCTCAGAAGGTCGTCCGGCCAGTTGCGTTCCGCGCGGACGCAACCGAAGCTCAGGGCGCCATGCAGTTCGCCGGCCACGATGATCGGCATCGTCACATGCGATTTGAGGCCGATGCTGCGCAGCGTCTCCTTGTCGACGGTGGCTTCGGGCGGCAGGTCGTCAAGGCGCTCGAAAACCACCGGCCGATTGGCCATCACCATCCTGAGGGACCAGGGGGCGAATTCGCGCGCCGCAACGTTCATCAGCGGCGGCCCGATACCTTCCGCCGCGAACGTATGGGTGACCTCCATCCGCCCGCTCAAGGGGAAGACCCGACTGAGCGTGGATCGATCGATGCCAAGTGTCGAGACGATGCGCGCCAGACAGTCACGGATGGCACCGTCGATTTCCTGGGAGGGCAGCGCGATGAATGTCGCCGACAGATCCGACAGCAGGCGCTCGAAGCGCAGCAGGTCGTGCGCCGAGACCGACGTCGGCCCTTGCACCTGGGCCACCAGCGAGTCGGGAGCGAGTCGCATGGCAGTCGGTGTCGTGCGGGCATTGGAGGGGCGCACAGCCATCGATGACGTCCGGTTGATCGTGTTTCGGGCGACCCTAGTCAGCGTGAAAGCCCGACGCCTTCACGATGGGCGCCCAGCGCGCAATATCGGCTGCCAGGGTCGCTGCGAGTTCATCCGACGTGGTGCCAGTGGGTTCGAGTCCCCACTCGGCGAATTTGGCCGTCGATTGCGGCGAATGCACGATCGTCGCGAACACCGTTGACCATCGGTCGATGTCCTTCTTCGGGGTTCCGGATGGAGCGAAGACGCCGACCCAGCCGGCGGCCTGGATCGATGGATAGCCTTGCTCGGCAAACGTCGGCACATCCGGCAGTTGCGCCAAGCGCTGCGCGCCCGACACCGCAATGATCCGAAGCTTGTGCGCGTGATGCATCTCGATGAAGTCGGAGGTCGATGAAATGCCGGCAGGAATATGCCCCCCCACGAGATCGACCGTCATTGGCCCGGCGCCCTTGTAAGCCACAGGCTTCAACTCGATGCCCGTCTCCCGCGCGATCATGACGCCGAGAAACTGAGCCAGGCTTCCCGCGGCGCCCATTCCGTAGAACGATTGCGTCGGATGGTCCTTCGCCCAGGCCACGAACCCTGCGAGCGAGGTGGCGGGATGATCGTTCGGCACCGCGAGCGCCAAGGTGTATGTCGCAATCTGCGAGACCGGAGCGAAGTCGTGCACCGCGTCGTAGTGGACATCCTTGAAGATCAGCGGCGCCAGGACGGGCACCACGAAGGGAAACAGCGCAATGGTCTTGCCGTCGGGCGCCGCATTCTTGACCAACATGGCGCCAATGCGGCCGCTCGCGCCGGGCTTTTCATCGATATAGATGTGGGAGCCGTCATCCGCGTTCGCACGTTCGGCCATGTAGAGCGCGAGCGCCGCGGCAGAGCCGCCTTCGAAGGGCACCACGAACCTGACCGGCCCGCCGTCTTCTGCACGTGAAGGGGCGGCAAGGCAGATGCCCAGTACAAGAGTGAGGATCTTCAGGGCCTCGGCCAGACGCATAGCCGCTCCTTCGGAAGTGCGCTCGCGCGATGGACGAACCTGATATGCCATTGCGAGCTACTTCGGATCGTCCGCCAGGGCCGGAGTATGGCACCTATGGCCGCTCCGGCATGCGACCCCAGGCCTGAATGAAGACGCTCGACAGCACCAGTGTTTCAGGGTCTTCGAGGTGACGCTTCAGAAGGGCCGCCAACTCGTTCAGTTCGGTTTCTCCGATCAGTTGCTGATCGAGGAGCCTGGCCCGCGCGTTCTCTACGAAATCAAGCAGCAGCATTCGACGCCCATGGCCCACAGGGTACGCGTGGACCCACGGTTGCACGCGAATATCCACCAACCCGGCTTCACGCATCAAACGCGGCACCTTGGAGCCGATCGTCCGGTCAATCCCGTCCATTCCAGCCGACGTGTTGAGCAGATCAAGCAAACGGGTTTGGGCGTGGTGGGGTGGATCGCATCGCTGCGTGGTTGCCTCGGCCTCATGTAGGGCCACCACGCCACCGGGTCGGACAAGACGGACCATCTCATGCACCAGGCCCTCGGGTTGCGGAATGTTGACCAGAACCAGCCGCGCGGTCGCGAGATCGAACGACTGCTCAGGCAAACCTGTCTTGCGCCCATCGGCATGCAGGACTTCGACGTTCGTCAGATGGCAGTCCGCGACGAAGCCTCGTGCACGCTGCACTTGCTCGGCGCTGCGTTCCACGCCGACGACTCGGCCCGTCGCGCCGACGCGCTCCGCGAGAAGGCCCACGCAACCCTGGGGGCCACAGCCAATCTCGATCACGCGCCAGCCCGCAGCTACACCGATGTGATCGAACAGCCAGTTCGAATCGGCGGCAAGCTCTTCCGCTTGTCGCCCCAGGCGATCTTGCTCCGCCTGGCGATAGCCTAGAAAGTAGGGATCAGCTTCAGTCACTGTCCACCTCCGGGACTGTATTAGGCGCTGGATCGCACGGAGCCGAGTCAAGGCAGTATCGGCCAGGCATTGCCGGCCTTCAAGGTCCTATCAATTCAACAAGGCCAATCCCGACAACGATGGCGCGCTCGATCTGGCCGAGCATCTTCGCGCCCTGACTCTGAAGGCGAAGTAGTCGCTCGCCCGCAGATCCCTCAGCCCTGCATAGCCAAGGGATTGAGAGTCGGCTCACCGATCTTCGAGAGCGTGTTGCGGTCCGTGTGATGAAAGGGCTCGGCCAGCCCCTGGATCTGCATGACCGTGTCCTGGTTGTACGCCCAGGTGCCATCGGCATTGAACGCCACCTGGATGCGCCACTCCAGCGTGGTGAATGCATGCTCGATGAACGGGTTGGACACGATGCCGTTGACGAGGCTCCCGCGCGCAGCGACGAGTTCGAAGCGGTCCGCATCTGCATCCACATGGCCGCTCGCCATCGCGATCTGGCCGCGCGGGATCGCCAGCGTGAGCATGACGGTGCTGGTGGCAGGTTCCCACAGCCAGTAGCCGACCTGATCGTGATACATCTTGGTCAGGCCCGGCTTGTGGATGAAGGTGTGATAGCGCAGGCCATACAGCACTTGCGGGCCATTGGTCTGTGGATCGATCGGCTGCAGTTCGTAGTGCTCCACATAGACCTGCGTCTTCGGCCCCTGCGCCTTGGGCTTGACGTCCACGCCTTTCTCGCCCTGCCAAACGCCCGCCATCCTGCGCAGTGGGCCGAGGTTGGCGAGGGTTCGCCCATCGAGGTTGGAAGGCTCGGTGTAGATGTCGTCCGGAAACATGGGCATGGGATTGATGTGAAGGTTGGCAACTGGAATGCGTCGAAGTCTACGAGCAGATCCACAACAAGTGCTTCAAGGCGCGTAGGTAGCCCCGGTCGCTTTCCACGTACGTGGAGGTAGGTGGCCGCTGGGATGGCGTACTCGGACGCCGTGGCCACAATCGTCGGTGCGTTCCTACACGATCGGGGTAGAAGCATGAAAAGGATCTTCGCCATCATCGGCGTGCTCGTTGTGGTTGGCGGGGCCATCGCCGGAGCGCTCTATGTCGCGTTCCCGGTGCCGATGACGACCTACGGCGGCATGGGACTCAACTTTCTCAAGTCGCTGTCTACGCCGGCGGGCACGCTGGCTGTGGAATCGAATCCCGCCTACAAGGCGCCCGCAGCCGCAGCGCCTTCATCGCCTGTCGCCGACGCGCCCTGGCCGAACGCGAGCGCCGGAGACTGGCCGAGCTACAACCGGACACCGACCTCGCAGCGCTTCTCGCCGCTCGCCGAGATCAACACGAAGAATGTCGGGAACCTGAAGATCCTGTGCACTTACGACCTCGGCATCTTCACCGCTTTCGAATCGGGTCTGATCATGGTGAACAACGCCTTGATCGGCACGGCCGAGTTCGAAATCTTCTCCATCAATCCGACCACGTGCGCCGAGAACTGGCGCACCCGCCTGGACTATCCCGGCGGGCTCCTGCCGGCCAATCGCGGCGCCGCCTACATGGACGGCCTGCTGTTCCGCGGGACGCAGGACTGCCGGGTGCTGGCCTTCGACTTCAAGACCGGCAAGCAGGTGTGGGAGACGACCATCTGCGATCCGAAGCGCGGCGAGTCGGTGCCTTCGGCGCCGATCGCTTGGGATGGCCTCGTCTACATCGGCAATGCCGGCGGCGACTACAAGGGTGGCAAGGGTAACGTCTACGCACTCGACGGCAAGACCGGCAAGGTCGTCTGGCAGTTCTTCCTCGTTCCCAAAGCCGAGGGCGACGTCGTCCGTGGACCGGAAGGCAAGTCACCGCTCGACGGGAAGACCTGGAACAACGCGCCAGGCATACCGATCAGCGGCGGCGGCACCTGGACCTCGTACACCCTCGATATCAAGAATGGCTTGCTGTACGTCCCGGGAGGCAATCCGGCCCCTGACTTCGCCTCAGGGGCACGCGAAGGCGAAAACCTCTTCACGGACTCGGTCGTGGTCCTCGATGCCAAGACGGGCGACTACAAGAACAACTTCAAGGTCGTGAAGAAGGACTGGCATGACTGGGATGTGTCCAGTCCACCCATCCTGCATCAGACCATGGGCGGCAAGCAGCTCATGTCGGTCGCTCCGAAGGATGGGCACCTCTATGGCTACGAGCTCCCCAGCAACAACTTGATCTACCGCGTGCCGGTCACCCAAATCGAGAATGCCGAGGGCACGTTCGCCGTCGGCCAGGACGTTCACTTCTGTCCGGGTCCGGTGGGAGGCACCGAATGGAACACGCCAGGTTTCGATCCGACCACGAATCTCGTCATCACCGGCACCGTCGACTGGTGCGATACGGTGACGATCAAGACCGATGAGAGGATGCGAAAAGTGGCCGTCGGCCAGCCCTGGACCGGAATGGCAACGCTCAATCCCATCAACATGTTCGGCAAGGAAGACAAAACCGACGGACATTGGGCCGGATGGATCTATGCCAGCGACGCAGACACCGGTGTCTGGAAGTGGCGGGTCAAGTCCAACTATCCCATCGTCGCCGGGATCACGCCGACGGCCGGGGGCATCGTGTTCTTTGCCGACCTCGGCGGCAATTTCTATGCGCTTGACGCCTCCACCGGGGAGAAGCTCTGGGGAGGCCCGCTCGGAAGCGGCGGCGCGATCGGAGGCGGCGTGATCACGTACACGGCGGATGGCGCGCAGAAGGTTGCTGTCGCCGACGGATTCACCATGGTCGCATGGCCAACGAAGCCGAGGCACGCGAAGGTCGTCATCCTGGGCCTGGACAGCGCCGCAGCGAAGAAATGAAACGGGAGTTCGAACATGGACCTCGACCCCGTGACACTGTCGCGAATCCAGTTCGGGTTCGTGATCAGCTTCCACATCATCTTTCCCGCCTTCACGATCGGGCTCGCGGCTTGGCTGGCCACCATCGAAGGCGCCAGGCTGGCGACGGGCAACGCGCTCTATCGCAGGGTGTTCGACTTCTGGCTGCCAATCTTTGCCGTGTCTTTCGGCATGGGGGTGGTCACGGGCATCGTGATGGCGTTCCAGTTCGGAACCAACTGGGGTGTGCTCGCCGTCAAGACCGGTTCGATTCAAGGACCGTTGCTCGGCTATGAGGGCTTCACGGCCTTCATGCTCGAGGCGACTTTCTTCGGCGTGATGCTGCTCGGGCGCGACCGGGTATCGCCGCGCTTCTATTTCTTCTCGTGCTGCATGGTGTCGCTGGGCACGATGTTCTCGTCGTTCTGGATCCTGGCCAACAACAGCTGGATGCAGGTGCCGCTGGGCCACACGATCGTGGACGGCAAGATCATTCCGGCCGACTGGATGCAGATCGTGCTGGGGCCCATACAGATGGTGCGCTGGCCGCACATGCTGCTCGCCGCCTTGCTGACGACTTCGATGTGCGTGTCGGCGACCGGTGCCTGGTATCTCCTGCGCCGCGTGCACTTCGATGAAGGCCGGATGATGCTCCACTGGGGCCTCGGGCTGGCCGCCGTGCTGATCCCGGTCCAACTCTTCTTCGGCCACCTGACGGGCCTGTACGTGCTGGCCCACCAGCCCGCCAAGTTCGCTGCGATCGAGGCACGCTGGAAGAACGAGCAGCCCGCCAGCGAAGTCCTGGTCGCCATCCCCGACGAGGCGAACCAGCGCAACCTCTTCGCCATCACGGTGCCCAAGCTCGGCAGCCTCATCGCATCGGGCAACCTCACCGCCCCCGAGCGCGGCCTCGAGTCTTTTCCTCGCGAAGACTGGCCGCCGGTGCTGATTCCCTTCTGGACCTTCCGGCTGATGGTCGGCATGGGCCTCATCATGCTGGCCGTCTCGTGGCTCGGCAATTTCCTGCGATGGCGGGGCAAGCTGGAGTCGTCGCGCTGGTTCCTGTGGATCACCTTCGCGGCCTTCCCGACCGGCTTCGTCGCCATCCTCACCGGCTGGTACACGGCGGAGATCGGACGCCAGCCCTGGGTGGTCTACGGCCTGCTGCGCACCAAGGACGCCGTCACCCCCTCGCTGACCACGGGTGACGTGCTGACCTCGCTAATCGTCTACGTGGTGGTGTACTGGCTCTTCATTTCCTTCGGCATCTACTACATCTACAAGCTCCTGCGCCAGGGACCGCGTGCCAAGACGCAAGCCACGGGCAACGTCACCGGCAGCCGGCCGCTGGCCATCGCCGCGCGCACGGACGCTGCGCCCAACGGCGGATCCGGAGGCACGCGGTGAGCCCGGCCGTGCCCAGCGACCTGGCGCTCTTCTGGGCGGCGGTCATCGCCATCTCGATCCTGGTCTACGTGATCCTGGACGGCTTCGACCTTGGCGTGGGGATTCTTTTCGGCACCACCAGCGAGCAGGACCACCGCCTGCACATGATGGACACCATCGCGCCGTTCTGGGACGGCAACGAGACCTGGCTGGTGATCATCGGCGCGGGCCTGTTCGCGACCTTCCCGGTGGTGTATGCCGTGTTCCTGGGGGCGTTCTATCTGCCGGTGCTGTTGTTGCTCGTCGGCTTGATCTTTCGCGGCGTCGCCTTCGAATTCCGCTTCCGCAGCGTGAAGACACGCTGGCTGTGGGACACGGGATTCTTCCTGGGATCGACAGTGGTCGCCTTCGTGCAGGGGGCCGCCGTGGGGGCGTTGATGCGGGGCCTTCCAGTGGCGAATGGCCAGTTCGCGGGCACGTCCCTCGAATGGCTGCATCCGTTCTCGGTCCTGACCGGCATTGGCCTCGTCTTTGGCTATGCGCTGCTGGGTGCGGGCTGGATCGTGCTCAAGAGCGAAGGCGATCTGCGGGACTGGGCCTATCGCCGCATTCCCTGGCTCGCGGTGGCCGTCTTCGTGGTGCTCGGACTGGCATTCGCCGTGTCGTTGAGCTTCGATGCAGGTGCGATCGCGCAGAGTCACCTGAAGGATCGGCCATGGGGATGGGTCTTCGTCGCGGTGGCCGTCGCCTCGTTGATCGGCGTCATCATGGGGGCTCGTGCGCGCCGCGATGGTGTCGCGTACACGCTGACGGTGGTGTTCATCGCGGCGGCCTACCTGACGCTCGGCGTGATGTTCTGGCCCTACATGGTCCCGTACGCGGTCACCGTGGCCAGTGCGGCTGCGCCGGAGGAATCGCTCCGCTTCCTGTTCTACGGTGCCGCGGTGGTGCTGCCGGTGATTGCGATCTACACCTTCGGGGTGTACTGGGTGTTCCGCGGCAAGGTCCGCAGCGGCTACCGGTGAGGAAGAACACGTCGCCATGGATAGCGCAGGCCACACATGATCGATTCCCTGATGGATGTCTTCGTCCGCACATGGTCGGACGTCACGAGCGGCCGGCATGCGCCGCTTTCGTTCCGGTTCATCCTGCAGCCGGCGGTGGCCGCCTTCTTCGCTTTCAGGGCCGGCAGGCAGGACGCGCGAGACGGGAGGCCCGTCTACCTATGGGCGCTCGTTCACGATCGCACGCAACGCAAGGCGTTGCTGCTCGAAGGCTGGCGAGACGTCGGGAAAGTGTTCATCTTCGCCATCGTCATGGATGCCATCTATCAGTTCATCTCGGTGCGTTGGGTCTATCCCGGCGAGGCCGTGATGGTCGCGGCGGTCCTCGCGGTCGTGCCTTACCTGCTGTTCCGCAGCCTGGTGAATATCGTGCTGCGTCGCCGGCCGCACACCTGAGTCAGGCGACGAAATGAAACGGGACTTTGTTCTTGCCCTTTGGGGCATCGAAGTTCCCATCGATCAATCGGGGCGAGCCTGGCGTGGCTTGCCGGATTGGGGGGCGCGAGGCCAAGCACCTTGCCGAGCATCTTTAACTTCATTCAATGCGAAGGAAAAATCATGGCAGCGAAGAAACCCAACATCTTGATTCTTTGGGGTGACGACATCGGCATTTCGAACATCAGCCACAACAGCCGAGGCATGATGGGCTATCGGACCCCCAACATCGATCGCATCGCAGAGGAAGGGGTGACGTTCACCGACTACTACTCGCAGCAAAGCTGTACGGCCGGCCGCGCCTGCTTCATTTGCGGCCAGAACCCGATCCGTACCGGCCTGACCAAGGTCGGCATGCCGGGCGCCACGGTCGGTCTGCAGAAGGAAGACCCGACCATCGCCGAATTGCTGAAGCCGCTCGGCTACGCCACGGGTCAGTTCGGCAAGAACCATCTCGGCGACCGCGACGAGTTCCTGCCGACCATGCACGGCTTTGACGAGTTCTTCGGCAATCTTTATCACCTGAACGCCGAGGAAGAACCCGAGCTCCCCGACTATCCGAAGGACCCCGAGTTCAAGAAGCGGTTCGGTCCACGCGGCGTGCTTCACTGCATATCTGACGGCAAGGGCGGGCAGACGATCGAGGACACCGGCGCGTTGACCAAGAAGCGCATGGAAACCATTGACGAGGAGATCACTGACGGCGCGATCGCCTGGATGGAAAAGCAGGCGAAGGCGGATCAGCCGTTCTTCCTCTGGTACAACTCGACAGCGATGCACTTCCGCACGCACGTCGCCGAGAAGAACCTGGGCAAGAGCGGACAGGACCCCTACAGCGATCGCATGGTTGTCCACGATGAGCAGATCGGACAGATGCTCGACAAGCTCGACGAACTGGGCATTGCCGACAACACCATCGTCATGTACTCCACCGACAACGGCCCGGAGAACGACACCTGGCCTGATGGCGCCACCACCCCGTTTCGTGGCCAGAAGGACTCCAACTGGGAGGGCGGTTGGCGTGTGCCGTGCTTCATGCGCTGGCCGGGCAAGATCAAGGCCGGCTCGGTGCTGAACGGCATCGTCTCGCACATCGACATGTTCCCGACCTTGCTCGCGGCCGCCGGCAATGCTGACGTGAAACAGCAACTGCTCGACGGCTGTACGGTTGACGGCAAGAAATTCAACGTCCATCTCGACGGCTACAACCAGATCCCCTACCTGACCGGCGCTGTGAAGGAGAGCCCGAGAAACGCTATCGTGTACTTCAGCGATGACGGCGAAGTGATCGCGGTGCGGGTTGGCGACTACAAGTTCCACCTGGCCGTGCAACGCGCGAATACGATGCGACAGTGGGCCGAGCCGTTCGTGAAGCTTCGGCTGCCGTACATCATGAATCTGCGCCGCGACCCGTACGAGCGGGCCGAGTTCAACTCGAACACCTACCTGGACTGGATGGTCGATCACGTGCCCCAGCTGTATCTGATGCAGGCGGTGATTGCGGGGCAGATCGCGGACTTTGCCAAGTTCCCGCCGCGCCAGAAGCCCGCTTCGTTCAACCTGGACGCCGTGTTGGCGCAGGTGTCAAATCACGGCAATTCCTGAGATCGATGGGTCGTGGCAGGGCTGGCCGGGGAAGGCCCGGGGCCCTTGCATCAACCTGCACACCGGCCATGTTGAAAGACCGCGAAGCGATAGGCACCGATGGGGGTCGGGTGGCGCTGGAAGTGAGCGCCTTTTACGAACGCCATCCCTATCCGCCGCCGGTCGACGATCTCGATCACTACCGGCAGTTGTGGAACGACGATCGGCGGCGCGCCGAGTCCTTCATGTTCTGGCCGGACGAACCGTATCGGGACGACCGGACCATCCTGGTCGCCGGATGCGGGACCTCCCAGGCGGCCAAGCACGCAATGCGCTGGCCTCGCGCGAAGGTGGTCGGCATCGATTTCAGCGCGACGAGCATCGAAATGACCGAAGGGCTCAGGCGCAAGTACGGACTGGACAATCTCGAACTCCACCGTCTCCCGGTGGAGCGCGCAGCCGAGCTGGGGCGCACGTTCGAACATGTCGTCTGCACGGGTGTGCTGCATCATTTGCCGGACCCCGACGCGGGGTTGCGAGCCCTTCACGATGTGCTCGACCTGGAAGGCGCCATGCACCTGATGGTCTATGCACCTTACGGCCGCGCCGGTGTGTACCTGTTGCAGGACTACTGCCGCCGGCTGGGTATCGGAACGACGACGGATGAGATCAATGCGCTGGCGGCAAGCATCCGGGCGTTGCCGCCAGACCACCCGCTGATGCCGCTGCTGCGCAGTGCGCCGGATTTCAAGGACAAGGCCGGGCTGGCGGATGCGCTGCTTCATCCTCAGGACCGGGCCTACTCGGTCCCGCAACTCTTCGACTTCCTTCGAACGGGCGGCTTGAGCTTTGGCCGCTGGTTGGGGCAAGGGGCCTATCTGCCTCAGTGCGGCGGGCTGGCGTCGTCCCCGCACCAACCGCTGCTGGCGGCGCTTCCTCGGGAGGAACAGTATGCCGCGGTCGAACTCTTCCGCGGGTCGATGATCCGCCACAGCGTGGTGGCGTATCGCGACGACCGGGCGCAGCACAAGCCCATCGACTTCGAGGGCGATGCATGGCTTGACTACGTGCCCCATCGCTTGCCCGACACGCTGATGGTCCAGGAGCGGCTACAGCCAGGCGCAGCGGCAGTGCTGATCAACCGGCACCACACCTTCACCGACCTGTACCTTCCGATCACCGCGCAGCAGAAGAAGCTCGTCGACGCCATCGATGGCAAGCGCTCCATCGGCGAGATCGCGTCGGAGCACGCACTTCGCCCCGTCGCGCGCGTCCTTTTCGAGGGGTTATGGTGGTACGACCAGGTGGTGTTCGATCGATCACGGTCCGGTTCGCCTTTGCCGAAGGGAGGGTTCGGCAATCACTGAGCAGCGACGCCGCCAGAGGGATAGATTCACACACCATGACCGAATCTCTCGACCTGGACCACCTGCGCAGCTGGATCGGCCGCACCGAGACGCGAGACGAACTGCTCTCGCCCTGGACTGCGAGCGCGATGGCCGCGACCGTGCGCAACGACGGGAATGACTGGCAACCCGGACAGGCACTGCCGCCGCTGTGGCACTGGTGCTATTTCCTGCCGATCGCGCCGCAGAACGGGCTCGGGCCCGACGGCCACCCCGCGCGCGGCGGCTTCCTGCCGCCAGTGCCGCTGCCGCGCCGCATGTGGGCCGGCAGCCAGCTCGAGTTCCTCGCACCCTTGAAGCTCGCCACGCCCACCACGAAGACGTCGCGCGTGGTCGATGTGAATCTCAAGCAGGGCAAGGGCGGTGCGCTCGTATTCGTCAAGGTGCAGCATGAAGTGCACGCCGGCGGCACGCTGCTGCTGCGCGAATTCCACGACATCGTCTATCGCGAGGCGCCGAAGCCCGGCGAATCCGCACCGCCGCAGGCGCCACCGGCCGATGCGGCATGGGCGGTGGAGCATCGGCCGGATGCACCGTTGCTGTTCCGCTATTCGGCGCTGACATTCAACAGTCACCGCATCCACTACGACTATCCCTACGTGACGCAGATCGAAGGCTATGACGATCTCATCGTGCACGGCCCGCTGATCGCCACGCTCCTGCTCGAAGCCGCGCAGCAACACAATCCGGGCCGTGCGGTTGCCGCGTACAGCTTCAAGGCCGTGCGCCCGCTGACCTGCGGCAAGCTGTTGCGCGTGGCCGGCCATTCTCCGCAGCCGGATGGCACCGTTTCGCTGTGGGCCGAAGATGGGCAGGGCGCGCTGCTGATGCAGGCCACGGCCCGCCTAGCCTGACGTGCCGACACACGACTTTCTTCCACCTCATTGCCCCTCACCATGAACGACTCCAATCACCGCTACCAGGACATCCGCGATGCCGTGCGCGACCTGTGCGCGCAGTTTCCCAATGAATATTTCCGCAAGATCGATGAGGCACGCGCCTATCCGGCCGATTTCGTCGACGCACTGACCAAGGCCGGCTGGATGGCCGCGCTGATTCCACACGAATACGGTGGCTCGGGTCTCGGGCTCACCGAGGCGTCGGTGATCATGGAAGAAATCAACCGTTCGGGCGGCAACTCCGGCGCCTGCCACGGCCAGATGTACAACATGGGCACGCTGCTGCGCCACGGCTCCGAAGCGCAGAAGCAGAAGTACCTGCCGAAGATCGCGACCGGCGAACTGCGCCTGCAGTCCATGGGCGTGACCGAACCCTCCACCGGCACCGACACCACCAGGATCAAGACGACGGCGGTGAAGAAGGGCGACCGCTACATCATCAACGGCCAGAAGGTCTGGATCTCGCGCATCCAGCATTCCGACCTGATGATCCTGCTCGCACGCACGACGCCGCTGGCCGACGTGAAGAAGAAGTCCGAGGGCATGTCGATCTTCATCGTCGACCTGCGCGAGGCGATCGGCAACGGGCTCACGGTGCGGCCGATCCTGAACATGGTCAACCACGAGACCAACGAACTGTTCTTCGAGAATCTGGAGATTCCGGCCGAGAACCTCATCGGCGAGGAAGGGCAGGGCTTCAAGTACATCCTCGACGGCCTCAATGCCGAGCGCACGCTGATCGCGGCCGAGTGCATCGGCGACGGCTACTGGTTCATCGACAAGGTCACGGCCTACACCAAGGAGCGCGTGGTCTTTGGTCGCCCGATCGGGCAGAACCAGGGCGTGCAGTTCCCGATCGCGGAGGCTTTCATCGAGGTCGAGGCGGCGGACCTGATGCGCTATGAAGCCTGCCGTCGCTTCGACGCGCACGAGCCCTGCGGTGCGCAGGCCAACATGGCGAAGTACCTCGCGGCCAAGGCTTCGTGGGAAGCAGCCAACGCCTGCCTGCAATTCCACGGCGGCTTCGGCTTCGCCTGCGAATACGACGTGGAGCGCAAGTTCCGCGAGACACGGCTCTACCAGGTCGCGCCGATCTCGACCAACCTGATCCTGAGCTATGTCGCCGAGCACATGCTGGGCTTGCCGAGGAGTTTTTGATGCCCCCCTTACTCACTTCGTTCGCCGCCCCCCAAGGGGGTGGTCAGTGCCCTTCGGGCGGCCGGGCGGGCACTGAGATGCGCCCGCTCGAAGGCATCACCGTCCTCACGCTCGAGCACGCCATTGCGGCGCCGTTCTGCACGCGCCAGCTGGCGGACCTCGGTGCGCGCGTCATCAAGGTCGAGCGCCCGGGCAGCGGCGACTTCGCGCGCGCGTATGACCAGCGTGTCCGCGGGCTCGCATCGCATTTCGTGTGGACCAACCGGTCGAAGGAAAGCCTGACGCTCGACGTGAAGCATCCGAAGGGGCAGGAGGTTCTCAAGCGCCTGGTTGCAGACGCCGACGTGCTCGTGCAGAACCTCGCGCCGGGCGCAGCCGCGCGGCTGGGGTTGTCTTTCGAGGCGCTGTCGCCGGCGAATCCTGGCCTGATCGTGTGCGACATCTCGGGCTACGGCGATGACCCGTGCCAGCCAGGCCGGTACCGCGACAAGAAAGCCTACGACCTGCTCATCCAGAGCGAATCGGGCTTCCTCTCCGTGACAGGCACGCCGGACGAGATGGCCAAGGCCGGCTGTTCGATCGCGGACATTTCCGCCGGCATGTACGCCTACAGCAACATCCTCGCGGCACTCCTGCAGCGCGGCAAGACCGGCAAGGGCTGCCGCATCGACGTCTCCATGCTCGAAAGCATGGTCGAGTGGATGAATTTCCCGTTGTACTACGCGTTCGAAGGCGCCGAGCCGCCGCCGCGCGCGGGTGCAGCGCACGCGACGATCTATCCCTACGGCCCGTTCCCGGCCGGCGATGGCAAGCAAGTGATGCTGGGCATCCAGAACGAGCGCGAATGGCAGGCGTTCTGCGCGAAGGTGCTGGAGCAGCCCGGCCTCGCGACCGATGCGCGCTTTGCGTCCAACACACTGCGCACGGCTTCCCGCGTGGCCTTGCGCGAGATCATCGTGCAGTCGTTCTCGGCTTTCAGTGCCGCGCAGATCATCGAGCGGCTCGACGCCGCGCAGATCGCCAATGCGCAGGTCAACACCATGCAGGACGTCTGGAACCATCCTCAACTGAGGGCGCGAGAACGCTGGACCGAAGTGGGAACGGGCGCTGGTCCGGTTTCCGCGCTGTGGCCGCCCGGCGTTCCGCGCGAATGGGATCCGCGGATGGACGCGGTGCCCACGTTGGGCCAGCACACCGATGCGATCCTGGCCGAAGCCGGCTACGACGCAGCAACCATCGCCGCACTACGCGCCGAAGGCGCGGTCTGAGATCGACCCCGGCGCCCTTGTTTCACCTCTCTATTCAACCTTCGCCATGAACCAGCATCCCAGCCAGACTCTGGCCACCTTTGCCGCCGAGCTCGCCTTCGCGCAAATTCCCGCGCCGGTGATCCGGCGCGCCGAGGACCTGATGCTCGACTGGCTGGGCTCGGTGCTCGCCGCCCGTTCGGCGCGACCTGTGCACAGCATCCAGCGCTTCGCCGAGATGATGGGGCCCGCCGAGGGGCCGAGTGAAGTGTTGAACTCGCGCCGCACGACATCGCCGGTCTTCGCCGCGCTCGTGAATGCAGCAGCCTCGCACTACGTCGAGCAGGACGACGTGCACAACGGTTCGGTGTTCCATCCCGCGGCAGTGGTGTTCGCGCCGGCACTGGCAACGGCACAAGCCATTGGCGCGAGCGGTTCGCTGCTGTTGACGGCCGTGGTCGCGGGCTACGAAGTCGGCATCCGCGTGGGTGAGTTCCTGGGACGCTCGCACTACCGCACCTTTCACACCACGTCCACGGCGGGCACGCTTGCCGCTGCCGCAGCGGTCGGACGCCTGCTCGAACTCACACCCTTGCAGATGCTGCATGCCTTCGGCTCGGCAGGCACGCAGTCGGCGGGCGTGTGGGAGTTCCTGCGCGATGCGGCCGATTCCAAGCAATTGCACTGCGCACATGCGGCGGCGAGTGGCCTGATGTCGGCCTATCTGGCGCAGGATGGCTTCACTGGTGCGGCCCATGTGCTTGAAGGCCCGCAAGGCCTCGGCGTGGGCATGTCGACCGACGCTGACCCGTCGCGGCTCACGGACGGACTTGGCACGCGCTGGACGCTGGCGGAGACTTCGTTCAAATATCACGCCTCGTGCCGCCACACGCATCCTGCGGCCGATGCATTGCTGCAAGTCATGAAGCAGAACGACCTGAAGGCCGGCGACATCGCCCGCGTCGTGACGCATGTTCACCAGGGCGCCATCGACGTGCTCGGCCGCGTCGTCGTGCCGGTCACGGTGCACCAGGCCAAGTTCTCGATGGGCACGGTGCTGGGGCTCATCGCGGTGCATGGCCGCGCGGGTCTCACCGAATTCGATCGCGACTTCCTCGCGCCCGAAGTCGCCTCGTTCCGCGACAAGGTCATGATGGAACTCGACCGCGAGGTCGACACGGCCTACCCGGGGCGGTGGATCGGCAAGGTGAGCGTGACCACGACCGACGGCCGCACCTTCCCTGGTCGCGTCGACGAACCCAAGGGCGACCCGGGCAACACGCTGAGCCGTGCCGAGATCGAGGACAAGATGCAGCGCCTCACGCAATACGGCGAAGGCGCGACGGCGCAGGAGGCGAAGGCGCTGTGCGTGCGCATCTGGCGTCTTGCCGACGAGGCGCGCGTCACGCGTCTGCTCGACTGAGGATCGAAACCCATGCCGAACGCTTCGCTTTCCGAACGCGCTGTTGCGCGCAGCCTGCTGTTCGTACCCGGCCACCAGCCCGCGCGTTTCGACAAGGCCTCCCAGAGCGGCGCCGATGTGATCGTGCTCGACCTCGAAGACGCCGTACCGCCGGACCGCAAGGACGAAGCGCGCACTCAGGTGGCGCAGTGGCTTGCTGGACGCGCAGGCTCCGGCAGCACCGGCGTTCTTGTTGCCGTCCGCATCAACGCCGCGGATACGCCTTGGCATGCCGCCGATCTGGCCTTGTTTGTCGAAGCGCGCATCGATGCGCTGATGCTGCCCAAGGCGGAGGACGCTGCCGTGCTTCACGCCATCGCCGAAGTGCACCCCGCCGTGGCGTTGCTGCCCCTGGTCGAGACTGCGCGCGGCATCGCCAGGATGGACGAGATCGCTTCGGCGCCCGGGGTGCAGCGGCTGGTGTTCGGCACCGTCGACTTCCAGGCCGATCTCGATATTGAAGGCGATGGGCAGGAGTTGCTCTACTTCCGTTCGCGCATGGTGCTGGCTTCGAGGCTCGTGGGGCTGCAGCCGCCGGTGGACGGCGTGAGCACGACGATTGACGATCCGGCGCGCATCGAGGCCGATGCGCTGCACGCGCGACACCTGGGCTTCGGCGGCAAGCTCTGCATCCATCCGAAACAGGTCGCCGTCGTCAACCAGGGTTTCTCTCCAACGCCCGCGCAGATCGATTGGGCACGGCGGGTGATCGATGCCGATGCAGCCAGCGGCGGCGCACCGGTCGCGGTCGACGGCAAGATGGTCGACCGGCCCGTGGTGCTCAAGGCGCGGTCGGTGCTGCGCGCGGCCGGGCACTGAGCCGACGCGTTCAGGCGAAGAGGCGGCCGTGGCCCGGCGAGCGCGGGTCCAGTCCGGCGCAGCGCACCAGATCCCAGAAGCCCGCGGGCGAACTCGAAACGACCGGCACCTGGAGTGACGCCTCGACTTCCCTCACTGCGTCGAGCGTGACCAAGCCTCCGCAGGAGATCAGGATGCCGTCCGCGCCGGGGCTGGCTTCGAAGACGCGCACGCAAAGATCGACCAGCACCTGCGTCGGCACCTTGCCGACCGCCTGCACGTCCGAAATCGAGAGGCCCTCCAGCGCGAGCGTCTCGAAGTCGCTGTCCTGCAAGTAGCGGCGCAGCTGTGTGTTGACCTCGTCGATGTAGGCCGTGGCCACGGCAACCCGGCGTACGCCGAGCGTCCGCAAGCCGCCGACGATGGCATTGCTCATCGTGCTGCACGGCAAGCCAGTGGCGCGCGCCATTTCGGCCTGCAGTTCACGATTGAAACCCGCGCCCCGAAAGAAGCTGAGCGAAGTGCCCATCAGCGAGACGGCACTGACGCCTTCGCCCGCCAGTTCGAGGGCCTTGCCGACGACCGAATCGATCACTTCGGTGTAGCCACGCGTGGAGATTTCGCCCAGGCCGAGTCCGCGCGCGCTGAAGCGAATGCGGTCTCCGTACAGCAGCGGCCCGTCGACAGGCACAGCACCCGCGGCGGGTGGAACGATCAGGCCCAGCTGCGGCTGCGGCTGCGGCATTCAGCTTCCCTCCATCGTGATGTGCTGGTCGGCGATGGTCCGCTTCCATCGTGCGGTTTCGTCCTTCATGTCCTTTCGCAACTGTTCCGGCGTGCTGTAGGCCCGCAGGGTGCCTTGCGCAGCCGCCGTTGTCGCGGCCTCGGGCGTGTCGAGCACCGTCTTCACCGCGGCCGACAGCTTGTCGACGATCTCGTCGGGCGTGCCGGCCGGTGCGAGCAAGAAAATGCGCGGCGCGACGTCGAAGCCCGGCAGTGCGGAGGCCAGCGGCGCAACGTTGTCGGCGCCTTCGAGGTGTGTGGTGTTCATCAGCGCGACTGCACGCAGCTTGCCGGCCTTCGCCTGCGACATCGCGGCGGTGGCGCTCACGACACCGATCGGCACTTGTCCGCCGATCACGTCGGGCACGATCTGCGCGGCGCCGCGATACGGCACGTGGACCACGAAGGCGCCCGTGCTCTGCTTGAGCATCTCGAAGCCAAGGTGCTGCACGGTGCCGACGCCCGAGGTGGCATACGAGTATTGGCCCGGATGAGCCTTCAGCAGCGTGACCAGTTCCGTGGGTGTGCGGGCCGGGAAGTCGTTGCCCGTGACGATCATCAGCGGCGAGATGAACGCGCCGGCCACGGGCTTGAAGCTCGTGAGCGGATCGATGCCGATCTTGGGCTGGAGCAGCTTGGCGATGAGCAGGGCGCTGTCGCCCATCATCAAGGTGTAACCGTCCGGCGGGGACTTGGCGACGAGATCCGCGGCGATCAGCCCGGTCGCGCCGGTGCGGTTCTCGACCAGCACCTGTTGTCCCAGCACCGCCGGCAGGCGCGCGCTGAGCAGCCGCGCGACCGCATCGACGCCACCGCCCGCGGAGTAACCCACGATGAGCCGGATCGGCTTGTCCGGGTACTTCTGCGCCCATGCGGCGGGGGCGGCGAGCGTTCCCGCCATGCCGAGCGCCGCTGCCATCGCCGCCCAACGCAATGCATGCCGGCGTGCCGATCGAATGACTGGTCTCTGTTCCATCGTGTCTCCGTTGTCTTTTCTTGTTGCCGCTAGGCTTTGCCCTTGCCGTGGGATGTCGGCAGCTTGGCGAATTCGCGCACGCGGTCAGCGTTCGGCGAAAAACCGAGTCCTGGTGTCTCGGGCAGCGTCAACCAGCCCTGGTCGGGCACCGGCAGGCCGTCGAAGATCTGCTTGAGCATCTGCACCGCCACATAGTGGTACTCCACCATCCCGCCGTTCGAGACGCCCGCGTGCAGGTGCATATTGTGGAAGGGCCACGCACCGCCGTTGTCGATCGGCACGTTGAAGGCCTGCGCCATGCCTGCGATCTTCAGGCACTGCGAGTAGCCGCCGGAGATCGTCACATTCGGTTGCAGCACGTCGGCGGCCTGGCCGACCAGCAGGTCGCGGAAGCGGAAGGCGAGCCCTTCGTTCTGGCCGCACGCGAGCGGGATGGTGGTACGGGTGCGCAGGTCGGCCATCTGGCGCACGTCGTTCTGAGTCAACGGCTCCTCGAAGAAGCTGATGCCGTAGGGCTCGATGCGGCGCGCGAGATCGGCTGCATGGAACAGGTCGAGGCCGCAGTTGGCGTCGACGTAGAGCTTCACGTCGGGACCGACGGCCTCGCGCACCGCGGCAACGCGGCGCACGTCCTCGTCGATCACCTCGTCGATCGGGCGCGGCTCGTCGCGGCGTGCGAGCGCGTGGCCGCCGACCGTCATCTTCAGACGCTGGAAGCCCTGTGAAACCCACAGCTTCGCGGCGGCGGCGAGTTGGTCGCGCTCGAAGAAGGCGAAGCCGAAGGTCGCATAGACCGGCACGCGAGAGCGCGCGCCGCCGAGCAGGCGCCACAGAGGCTGCCCGAGCGCCTTGGCCTTGAGGTCCCACAGCGCGATGTCGAGCGCGGCGATGGTGTGACTCGCATACCCGGTCTGGCCGCGCGGCGAGAGCAGCCAATAGAGCTTGCTCCAGAGCCGCTCCGTGGCCATCGGGTCCTCGCCGATCAGTGCAGGGCCCGCCACTTCGCGCACGGCGGCGGCGATGATTTCCTCCTCGGTGATGGCGGTCATGCCGTGCCCGACGAGTCCGGTGTCGGACTCGATCTCGGTCAGGCAGAGCGAGAGCGACGTTTGTTTGTCGAGACCCAGCACGTCGATGGTGACCGGGATGTTCAGCGGCGTGGCGCTGACGCGGATGATCTTCAAGAAATGTCCCCTTGCGCGATTGGCTCGCACCATTTTTGATGCCCGGGCCGCGGAGAACAATTCGTTTCTGGCGGGCGCGAGGCTTCGCGTTTGGCGAAGGCTCAGGCGGGCTGGCGCAGGTGCTCCAGCACCGAGCGAGCGGCGGAGGTCAGATCCTGCTCGCGCCGCACGCAGAGAAGATGCTGGCGCCGGGCCCAGGGCGCATCGAGCCTCAGGCAGCGCAGACGAAGGATCTGCAACTGAGGAAGGATCGCCGCATAGGGCAGCACGCCGATGCCGATGCCCTGTTCGACCATGCGGCACACCATGTCGAAGCTGCCGACCTGCATGCGGACCTTGAGCGGCGCCTGCGCTTCGAGCGCGGCGCTCAGCAGCAAGCGGTGCAGGGCCGTGCCTTCGCGGACCACGATATGGTCGTGCCGCAGTACTTCGTCCACGCCGATGCGCTTGCGCCGGGCCAGCGGATGGTCGCGCGCCACGATCACGGCAAGCTCGTCGCTGCGGTAGGGAAGGCACTCGAGTTCGCCGCGCGCCGTATGGCCCTCGATCACGCCGATGTCGGCCAGGCCGGCGCCCACCGCCTTGACCACCTCGGTGCTTGCGCGCTCTTGAAGATCGATCTTGAGCGCTGGGTGGTGCCGCAGGAAGGAACCGATCTGCGTCGGCAGGAACTGGGCAATGGCCGACGCGTTGGCCGTGATGCTGACCACGCCGGCTACGCCGTTCTGGAAATCGTCGAGCTCGGCGCCCAGCCGGTCCATCGCCGACAGCACGGCGCGGGCATGCAGCAGCAGGCCGTGGCCGGCCGAGGTGAGCGTGACGCCGCGCGCATGGCGGACCAGCAGCGGCAGCCGTGCCCGCGCCTCGAGGTCGGAGATGCGCTTGCTGGCGGCCGCCAGAGCGATGTGGCAGCGCTTGGCGCCTTCGCTGATGCTGCCGTGGTCCGCGACGGCTGTGAACAGGCGCAACGACTTCGGATCGATCGACATCAGGGATGCACTACGGCTTCTCGGCTGGCTGTGCCAGATAGTCGAACAGCTCGCGCGCCGAAGCCGGCAACAGCTCGCGATTGCGCGCGACGATCTTCAATTCGCGCTCTGCCCAGGCATCGGCAAGCGGCACCGTCACGATCCGCATCGAGCGGGCATGGCGCCGGGCGGACGAAGCCGGCAACACACCGACGCCGACACCTGCCTCGATCATCAGGCAGATGGCCTCGAAGCTGCCCACCTGGATGCGCGGGCTGTAGCCCCGTCCCGCAAGCTCGGCCTTGAGCAGCAGGAAGCGATGGATCGCGCTGCCGTGGTGCAGGCCCACGTGCTGTTCTTCGAGCGTGTCGCCGAAGGACACCCCACTCGCTCCTGCAAGCCGATGCGTGGCCGGCACGACGAGAACGAGCTGGTTGCGCCCGAAAGGCCGCGCATCGAAGTCGCCCGTGTGAACGTCGCCGGCGAGGATGCCGATGTCCGCGGTGCCATCGGCCACCGAGCGCACGATTTCCTCGCTGAGGTATTCGCGCAGGTCCACCTGCACGGCCGGATGCCGCGTGAGAAAGCCGGCCAGCTTTTCCGGAAGGTATTCGGTGATCGAGGTGGTGTTGGCGAAGACGCGCACATGGCCCTTGATGCCCTTGCCGAAGTCCTGCATGTCGATGCGCAAGTGCTCCATCTGCTGCATCACGCGCTTGGCGTGGTAGAGCAGGGCCTCGCCCGCAGCCGTCAGGCTCACCCCCTGCGCATTGCGATGCAACAGCTTGCCGCCCACGGCCTCTTCCATCTGCTTGATGCGCGTGGATGCCGCCGCGAGCGAGATGCAGGCCTTGTCCGCACCGCGCGTCAAGCTCCTCGCATCCGCCACGTAGACGAACAGTTTCAGGTCGAAGAGGTCGAAATGCAGGTTCAAGGGAAGAGGGCGCGGGCACACCGCGCGGCTGGATCAGGAAAACGCGATTGTCCCGCGAAAGCACTCAGACTCGCCTTGGGACTGGCCCGGGCCGCGAGCCCGTTCGGGAAACACCGCGGAACCGGCTTCGCCGGGCCGCTGGTGTTGCCCCCGGTAGGGGGTGGGCGCCCGGACACGAAGTGCCGGGCAACCTGGGGGCGAGCTTTGTTTCATACTGGGTCCCAGCTGAATACGTCCGCCGATCGATCCAAGGGATAAAAGCTCGCGCGCATCGCCGGCATCGCATGATCGGCAATGGTCTGCGGCGTCCAGCCTTCGGAGCGGTGGATGGAGCGCACCGGGCGCGGCTGGCTGATCAGCGAGATCTCGTTGTTGCGCACCGAGAAGATCTGGCCGTTGACTTCCTTCGCGGCATCGCTCGCGAGATAGACCGCGAGCGGCGCGATCTTGGACGGCGTCATCTGCTGGATCTTGGCGACACGTGCCTTCTGTTCTTCGGTGTCGGTCGGAATCGCTCCGATCATCCGGCTCCAGGCAAAGGGCGCGATGCAGTTGGAGCGCACGTTGAACTTGAGCATGTCGAGCGCGATCGATTTCGACAGCGCCACGATGCCGAGCTTGGCGGCCGAATAGTTGGCCTGGCCGAAGTTGCCGATCAGCCCCGAGGTCGACGTCATGTGCACCATCGCGCCCGAAGCCTGTTCCTTGAAGAACACGGCGGCGGCGCGGCTCACGAAGTAGGTGCCGTAGAGATGGACCTTGATGACCGAGTCCCACTCGTCGACCGACATCTTGTGAAAGAAGCGGTCGCGCAGGATGCCGGCGTTGTTCACGACGGCGTCGATGCGGCCGAAATTGTCGACCGCGCACTGCACGATCTTCGCCGCGCTCGCGGCGTCCGCCACGCTGTCGGTGCTGGGAACGGCTTCGCCGCCCAGCGCGTGGATCTCGTCGACCACCTGCTGCGCCGGCCCGGCGTTGCGGCCTTCGCCGTCGACCGCGGCGCCGATGTCGTTGACCACCACCCTCGCACCGTGGCTGGCCATGGCGAGCGCGATGTCCCGACCGATGCCGCCGCCTGCGCCCGTGACGAGCACGACTTTTCCTTCAACCATGAGACATCTCCGGAATTCTTGCGGAATAGCCGGCAAAGGATGCCACGGGAGGCGCCATCCGCGGTTCGTCTTTCCGAAAACTGGCGCTTCGGCAGCCCGGCGGTGGCCAGGCAGTGCGATTACAGTTGCGCCACTTCCGAAATTTCAATCCGCAGCAATGCGTTCCCCATGCGCCGATTCGCCACCCTTTCCGTCTTCGTCCTTGCGACCCTCGTCATGGGGTGTGCGTCGTCCCGGCAAGCGCCCCGCGTGACTTTTCTCGGCGACGGCGTGCTCAAGTCGCCCACCGCCGCTGAAGCCGAAGCCTATTGCCGCAATTTCGGCGCACCGATGCGCTTCCTCAACACCAAGGGGCCGGGTACGCCGGAGGGGGAAGTCACCTATCGTTGCGACTGACGGCGACCCGCTCTCGCACCATGCCTCGCTACGTCGCATTTCTTCGTGGCGTGAGCCCGATGAACGCCAGGATGCCGGAACTGAAGCGCTGCTTCGAGAGCGCGGGTTTCACCGACGTGAAGACGGTGTTGTCGAGCGGCAACGTCGTTTTCAACGCGCGGACTTCGGCGGACGCAGCGCTCGAACGCAAGGCCGAGGCGGCCATGGCGAAGCACCTGGACCGCACATTCCGCACCATCGTGCGGCCGGTCGATGCGTTGCTTGCCCTTCTTGACGCCGATCCCTACGCTGCCTTCAGCCTGCCGGCGAACGCCAAGCGGGTCGTGACCTTCCTGCGCAACCGTCAGGAAGCGAAGCTTTCGCTCCCGATCGAGTTCGATGCTGCGCGCATCCTGGCGATGAATGGAGGCGAAGTCTTTTCGGCCTACGTTCCAGGACCTCGCGGCCCGGTGTTCATGGCGTTGATCGAGAAGACCTTCGGCGACGGCGTGACCACCCGCACCTGGGACACGGTCAGGAAATGCGCCGCCGCCTGAACGGACGGTTGGCCCTCAGGTCTCGGTGACCGGCTTGTCCAAGTGACTTCCCAGGATGCGGGCCGCGCGTTCGAGCAGGTCGAACTCCTCGTCCGACATCGGCTGTCTCACCATGTCGAAGTGACTCAGCGTTCCCCATAGCTCGCCGAATTCGTTCGAGAGTGGAACGCTGTGATAGGACACGACCACGCCGCTATATGGGTGGCCCTGCAGTCTCTGGTCGCGCCCGGAGTCGTCCGTACGAAACGATTGATCCTTTCGCACGAACTGGCAGAAGCTGTGTTCGAAGGGCACGGCAAGCAGAAACTGCGGACGTAGCTCATCGCGCTTGTCGTGCAACAACACATTGCGCAGCAGGTTGTCGTCGAACCTGTAGACGGCGGTGTACCGATGAGGCACACCCCTGTTCAGGTACGCCAACGCGGCAGCAGGCCCTTCGCTGAGAAGCACCGCTGAAAACGCATCGATGTTTCGTGGTGGCGGGGTCGTCATCCTTGCTCACCTGGGAGGGCTCGGACGACTATAGAGCAATCGCACGGTGCGCAAAGAACGCTCGCGTTCGTTTTTGTTTCAGGCCTACGGCCGTAGCAGGTGCTTCAACAGCTTCCCGGTTGCCGTCCGTGGCACGGTGTCGCGGAACTCATAGGCGCGCGGGATCTTGTAGCGCGCCAGGCGCGGGGCGAGGAATTCCCGCAGGGCTGCTTCATCGAGCGTGCGGCCGGAGCGCGCGACCAGCACCGCCGTCACCGTCTCACCCCACTCCGGGTGCGGCCGACCGATGACGGCGACATCCTGCACGTCGGGATGGGTCGCGAGCGCGTCCTCGACTTCCTTCGAATACACGTTCTCGCCGCCGGTGATGATCATGTCGCGCAGCCGGTCGACGATGAAGAGAAAGCCGTCCTCGTCGACGCGCGCCAGGTCGCCCGTGCGATACCAGCCCTGCGGATCGAAGGCGGCGGCGGTGGCCTCGGGGTTGTCGAGGTAGCCCTTCATGACGGCTGGCGAGCGCAGGTGGATCTCGCCGACCTCCCCGGCCGTGCAGCACTGGCCGTCGGCCCGGCGCACTTCGATCGCCACGCCCGGAACGCCCGAGCGGCCGATGGAGCCGGCCTTGGCGATGGCTTCCTCCGGGTACAAGACGGTTCCCAGCGGGCCGGACTCCGTCATGCCGTAGACCTGCACGAAGCGGTCGCTGCGGTAGCTCGCGGCGAGCTTGCGCGCCATGTCCGCACCCAGCGGCCCACCGCCATAGGCCCACATGCGCATCGCGCCGAAGTCGTACGAGCCCACGTCCGGCACCACAGACAGCGGCGCCAGGAACGCGATGGGCGCACCGAAGGTGAAGCTGATGCGTTCCTGCGCCAGCGCGTCGAGGAAAGCCTTTGGCGCGTATTCGCGCAGCAACACGGCGGTGCCACCCATCAGCAGCGTGCCGAGCAGCCAGTTGTTGAGCGGCGACGAATGCCACACGGGCATCGCGATCAGTGTGCGTTCATGGCGTGAGAGGCCCGTGCTCGCGGCGGCGCAGATCGCGGCCAGGAACACGTTGCCGTGCGTGTGCAGGCAGCCCTTGGGCTTGCCGGTGGTGCCCGAGGTGTAGAGGATCTCGGCCAGCGCTTCGGCGGCGGGCGGAGCACCTGCCGCGCAAGGTTCGGCCCGCTCCAGCAGTTCTTCGAACAGCGGCATGTCGGCGGCGACGCTGTCCGTCGTGATCCAGGTCACCGCGTGCTCGATGCGCTGTGCTACCGTCGCGAGCGCGCCGTCCACCACGCAAAGACGACTGCCGGAATGCGCCAGCATGTAGTCGATCTCCGGCGCCTGGAGCTTGTGGTTGATCGGCACCACGACCGCACCGAGTCGCCATGCGCCGAACAGCGCGATGACGAAGCCCGGCGTGTTGAAGCACAGCAGCGCGACCTTGTCTCCCGGGCCCACGCCGTTGTTGCGCAGCACGGTGGCTGCGCGGCGCGTCAGGTCGGCGAACTCGGCATAGCTGATCGAACGGCCGGCGGCACGCAGGCATTCCTTGTCGGCCTGCACGCGCGCGTGTTGGTCGATCACCGAAACAAAATCTGTCATCGATGCCTCCGTCTCACTGCCAGGCTGCGCGAAGCAGCGCAGCCGGGTCGCTGGTGCCGGCGCTGATGCCGGTCACCGGGCCCCAATCCGGATCGAAGCGGCTGTCGATGAAGGCGGCCGAGGCCTCGGGACTCGCGTGCTGAAGCATCAGGCAAGCCTGCGCCGTGAGCACGAGACGCTGGGTGAAACGGCGAGCCTGGCGTTCGAGTTCGACCGGTGACAGCTGGATGGCGTCGCGCAATGTCTGCACCTGGGTCCGCACGCGGGCGTCTTGAGACGCCACGTCCTGCAGATGGTCGAGCACGAGGTGGGCATCGTCCGGGTTGCGCGACACGGCGCGCAGGACGTCCAGGCTCATGACGTTGCCAGAGCCTTCCCAGATCGAGTTGACCGGCGCTTCGCGGAACAGGCGACCCATCGGGCCGTCCTCCACATAGCCGTTGCCGCCGAAGACTTCCATGGCCTCGCCAGTCAGCGACACCGCGCGCTTGCAGTTCCAGAACTTGGCGGCGGGCGTCATCAGCCGGCGCCATGCGACGTCCAGCGGATCGGTGGACCCGAAATGCGAGGCGAGGTCCATCGCGAGCAGCGTCGCGGCCTCGGATTCGAGGGCCATGTCGCCGAGCAGCTCGGTCATCACGGGTTGGTCGACCAGCGCCTTGCCGAAGGCGTGGCGGTTGCGCGTGTAGTGCAGCGCTTGCGCCAGCGCCTGGCGGATGAAGCCTGCGCTCGACAGCGCGCAGTCGAGCCGCGTGTAGGTCGCCATCTCGATGATGGTCGGGATGCCGCGGCCTTCCTCGCCCACGAGCACGCCCCAGGCTTCCTTGAACTCGACCTCGCTGCTGGCGTTGGAGCGGTTCCCCACCTTGTCCTTCAGGCGCTGGATGTGGATCGGGTTCTTGCTGCCGTCCGGTCGCCAGCGCGGCACGAAGAAGCACGATGAGCCGCGCTCGTCGGTCTTGGCGAGCACCAGGTGGCCGTCGCACATCGGCGCCGAGAAGAACCACTTGTGGCCGGTGATGAGGAACTCGCTGCCCCACGGGCCCTGGCCGGCAGGCACGGCGCGCGTGGTGTTGGTGCGCACGTCGCTGCCACCTTGCTTTTCGGTCATGCCCATGCCGACGGTGATGGAGCGCTTCTGTTCGAGCGGCAGGTCGCGCGCGTCGTGTTCCATCGATGCGAGCTTGCCGCCGACGGCACCGAAGAGTGCGCCGTTGTGGCGCAGCACGGGGATGCAGGCCTTGGTCATCGTCGTCGGGCAGGTCGAGCCCGATTCGATCTGGCTGTGCATGTAGAGCGAGGCACCGTAGGCGGTCCAGGCTGAGGGGCGCTCGTCGAAGAAGGGCAGGTTGGCGATGCCGTTGCGCCGGGCGATCGACATCATGGTGTGCCAGCCGGGATGGAACTTCACGAGATCGATGCGTTCGCCGGTGCGCGAGTGCGTGTGCAGTTCGGGCTCGTGGCGATTGGCGTCCTCAGCGGCGCGAAGCGTGGCTTCGGCGCCGTATTCCGCGCCTTGGCGCGCGAGTTCGTCGTCGCGCCAATCGGCACCGCCGCGCGTCACGGCGCGACACAGTGCCGGGTCGCTGGTGTAGACGTTGTAGTCCTTGAGTTCGGGAACCTGGTTGTCTGGATGGATGCCGATCATGATGTGTTTCGATGGGTCGATGGATGGAATTGGAGATGTGTCTATGCGCCGGCGCCGCGCTCGCGCAGCACCAGCGTCTGGATGGCGACGCCGATCGGTCCGCGCTCGTCGTAGAGGCGCGAAAGCGTCGTGCCCGCGCCGCTGCCGTCGGCCTGCGTCTCGGACGCGAGGCCGATCCATTCGCCCACAGGCGCACGGTGCAGGTGCATGCTGAGGTCGGCGTTGGAGAACAAGTAGCGCTGGGGCGGCAGGACCCAGCTCAGCCCGTTGCCGAAATCCGCCGCTGCCGCCGCGCGCATGGCCGGCGAGGTGGGGGCGCCTTGCAGCATCGGCACGATGAGCCGGAACCATGCGGCAGCCGGCCCCGGATTGGCAGGATCGCCATGCGCCACACGCGAATCCACGGCCTGGCGATGGAAGTACACGCCGTCCGGCAGGCCAGGGATGCGAACGCGATCCTTGCAGGCGTCCGGCAGCGGCGCCAGGTTCGGTGGCGACCAACCCGGCAAGCCGGCCGGCAAGGCCAATGCCTGGCCGCGAAGCATCAGCGCGTGCGCACGGGCGACGAGCGTGTCACCCGCCAGCAGGTCGACGCTCACCCGGGCGGTCGAGCGCGAGGTCTGTGCCGTGCTGCGGTGGGTCAGCGGCGCGATCGGCACCGGCCTGACGAGTTCGACGGTCAGCCGCGCCAGTTGCCAGCCGGGCTCGGTCATCGCGCTCTCCGCGATGTGCGCCAGCAGCGCGGACGGCGCGCCGCCGTGTTGCGCACGAGGATCCCAGGGGCCTCGCGAAAGGTCGCCGGGTTGCCAAATCTCACCATTGCGGGTGTACACCGCGAGCGCGGACTCGGTCTGGGTAGTAGGGATGCTGTCGGTCATGTTGTCTCCTGCGCAGCGGGGTGCGTTCCACGCCTTCGGGCGCACTGCAAAATGCGTCCGATGGCCATCGAAAATTCTAGGAAGAACATGCGCCGAGGGTGTTCGGGTTCCGCCGCATGAAAGCCAAGGCCGGCCGTTCTGCCGCCGTGCCCAGGAGAAAGCCGCGTCAATCGCGCGCGCGACACACCTCCCTGGCCCTGCAGGAAGCCTTTGTTCGGCTTTTGGTCGAGCGCGGCTACGCGGGTATCACGATCCGGGAGATCGTCGCGGTCGCCGGCACGGGGCTGGGCAGCTTCTACGAGTATTTCGCGAGCAAGGAAGATTTGGCGCGCGTGTGTCTGCATTTGCGCTCCAAGGCGTTGCTGATGGCGCTGCACGACGCTGTCGAGCGGCACACGGGCCGGCCGCTGCGCGAGATCGTCGATGCGCTGATCCAATCGCAGATCGAGGCGCACCGGGAGCATCCGCTCGAATGGGGTGCCCACTACCTGCTGGAGCGGCATCTTTCCGGGCCCGAGGCCTATCGCAAGATGTACGACCGTTTCGTCGATGAATGGCTCGGCGCGCTCGATGCCGCCGCCGACGTTCCGCCGACGCTCGCGAAGGAAGAGGCGGCGCGTGTCGGCTTCACCATCATGTACGGCCTCTTCGCCCACGCGCACATCGGCGCCCGCGGCAAGCCCGATCTGCAGGCGTTGTCGCTGCAGGCGCGATCGGCGATCAACGCCTATCTGGCATCCCTTTGCGCTGCTTCGCCAGCGACGAGACTCACGAGAGGACCGCAATGACGCCTCGATGGATCAGGATCCTCAAGCGGATCGGCCTCATCGCGGTCACTGTCGTGGTCGTGCTGGTCGGTGGGCGCATCTACAGCATCCAGAGCGGGCCAGCGCTCGAACCCTGGCACACACATGTGCCGCACGAACTCTCCCGCAATGAGCTTCGCAAGGCCGACTGGGCCGCCTACCTCGCTGCCGAGAACGCGGTCTTCGCGGAAGTGCGAACGGAGGTCATGGACAAGCTGCCTCCAGGCGACCAAGTGCCCGGCAACCGCTATTACGAGGCGAGCCCGCTCAATGCGGCGCATTTCGCGCGGGACTGGAATCGCTCTTTCGTGCTCGAGCCGAAGGGACCGCCTCTCGGCGCCGTCGTCTTGCTGCATGGACTGACGGATTCGCCGTACAGCCTGCGGCATATCGCCAACCTGTACCGCGACCGCGGCTTCGTCGCCGTCGCGATCCGCATGCCAGGTCACGGCACCGTGCCCGCAGGATTGACCAACGTCGATTGGGCGGACTGGTCGGAAGCGACGCGCCTCGCGGTCCGGGAGGCCCGCCGCCGTGTGCCGGCGCCACTGCCGCTGCACATCGTCGGCTATTCCAACGGCGGCGCGCTCGCGATGAAGTACGCGCTCGACGCGCTGGACGACGAAAGCCTCGCGCGGCCGGATCGGCTCATTCTCATCACGCCGATGATCGGCGTGACCGAACTCTCGCGCTTCGCAGGCGTGCTCGGGTGGCCCGCGATTTTCCCGGCCTTCGAGAAAGCGGCGTGGCTCGGCATCACGCCCGAGTTCAATCCCTTCAAGTACAACTCGTTCCCCGTGAACGGCGCGCGGCAATCGTCGCTGTTGACGCGGGACCTCCAGGCTCACATTGCGCGCGAGGAGAGTTCCGGGCGCCTCGCCAAGTTGCCGCCGATCCTCACCTTCCAATCGGTCGTCGACGCCACGGTCAGCACGCGCGCGATCGTGACCGCCCTGTACGCGCGTCTTCCGGCCAACGGCAGCGAACTGGTGCTCTTCGACATGAACCGCAGCGCCAAGTTTGGTCCGCTGCTGAACGATGCGAGCGATCCGGAGCCGGCCCGCTTGCTCCCGCCCGCGCCGAGGTCATTCAGGTCGACGTGGATCACCAATGACGACGTGGGCTCGTTGTCCGTGGTGGAGCGCAGCGTCGATGCCGGCGCCGTGGCGGAGAAGACCCGGCCATTGGGGCTCGCATTTCCGCGCCAGGTGTTCTCGCTGTCGCATGTGGCGCTGCCGTTTCCAGTGACTGATGCGCTGTACGGACTGCAGCCGGACGGGAGCGAGGATTTCGGCATCAACCTCGGCGCCCTGGCCGTGCGAGGAGAGAACCGCGCGATGGTCGTCAGCTCGGACTTCCTCACGAGGCTGCTGTCGAATCCGTTCTATCCCTACATGGCCGAGCGAATCGAGGAGGGCATCCCGCAACGCCCGCAACGGTAGGGATGCCGCATCCGCGCATTCAGGTCAGGCGAGCTTGAAAGGCAGCGCGCGCACGGGTTTGCCGGTGATCGAAGCCACGGCGTTCGCGAACGCCGGAGCAAGCGGCGGCAAGCCCGGCTCGCCCATCCCTGTGGGTGCATCGGCACTCGGCACCGTGTACACGGCAATCTGCGGCATGTCGGTGATGCGGGGCACGACGAAGTCGCCGAAATTGCTTTGCTGCACCACGCCGTCCTTGAGCGTGATCGCGGCGCCGGGCAGGCACATCGACAGGCCCATGACCGCGGCACCTTGCACCTGCGCTTCCAGGCTCTGCGGATTGACCACCAGATTGCAGTGCACGCCCGCCGTCACGTTGTGCAGCGTGGGCGTGCCGTCCTTGACCGAGGCCTCGACGACATACGCCACCACCGAGTTGAATGATTCGTGCACGGCCACGCCCCAGGCCCGGCCCGCTTCGAGCTTCTTCTTGCCGTAGCCGGATTTGTCCACCGCCAGTTGCAGCGCCGCCTTGTGCCGCGGGTGCTGGTCGCCGATGAGTTTCATGCGGTAGGCGACCGGGTCCTGGTGGGTGGTGCGGGCGATCTCGTCGACCAGTGTTTCCATGACGAATGCGGTGTGGGTCGAGCCCACGCTGCGCCACCAGAGCACCGGCACGTTGAGCTTCGGGTGATGCACCGTGAGGCGCATCGGGATGTCGTACGGCTCCTTCATGCCCTCGACGGCGGTGGCGTCGATGCCGTCCTTCACCATCATCGGCTCGAACATGCTGCCCATCAGCAGCGACTGGCCGACGATCGCGTGGTCCCAGCCGACGACCTTGCCCTGCGCGTCGAAGCCGATCTTTGCGGTGTGAAGATGCATCGGCCGGTAGTAGCCGCCCTTGATGTCGTCTTCGCGGCTCCACAGCGTGCGGATCGACGCGGTGATGCCCGCCGTCTGCGCGGCCTTGACGACGCTGCAGGCTTCGGCCACGAAGTCGCTGGTCAGCAGGCCGCGACGACCGAAGCCGCCGCCCGCCATCTGCACGTTGACCTTGACGTTCTGCGGCGGCACGCCGAGGACCTTGGCGGCCGCCATGCCGTCGATCCCCGGCATTTGCGTTCCGGTCCACACTTCGGCCTTGTCGCCCGCGAGGCTGACCGTGCAGTTGAGCGGCTCCATCGGCGCGTGCGCGAGGTAGGGGAACACGAACTCGGCGTTGATCTTGTGCGGCGCACTGGCGAGCTTCGACACGTCGGCGTCGTACTTGCGCGGTCCGGGCTTCGTCGCAAGGTCGCGGTATTGCGCGAGTTGCTTCTCGCTGTCGACCTTCTCGACGCTGCCGCTGTCCCATTCGAGCTTGAGCGCGTCGCGACCTTGCTTGGCGGCCCAGTAGCCGTCGGCGATCACTGCCACGCCTTCGCCGCCGCGATCGACGGGGACGCGCAGCACGGCCTTGACGCCCTTGATCGACTTTGCCGCGCTGTCATCCACGGACCTGAGCTTGGCAGCAAACACCGGCGGATGCGCCACGACGGCGGTGAGCATGCCGGGCAGGCGCATGTCGATGCCGTAGCTCTGGTGGCCGCTGGATTTGGCTTGCGCATCGAGCCGCCCGGTGGGTTTGCCGATGAGGCGGAAGTCCTTGGGGTCCTTCAGCTTGACCGTCTCCTGCACCGGCTGCTTCATTGCCGCGTCTGCAAGCTCGCCATAGCCGAGCTGCTTGCCGCCAGGGCCGATGACGACGCCATTGCGCGTTTGCAGCGTGGCCGCGTCAACCTTCCACTGTGCCGCCGCCGCGTTGACGAGCATGGCGCGCGTGCGTGCCCCGAGTTCGCGGTACTGCGTGTACGAATTCTTGATGGAGCCCGAGCCGCCCGTGATGTGCATGCCGAACGCTGGATCGACATACGCCGGATCGTTGCTTCCATGAACGCTCTTGACCTTGGACCAGTCGGCGTCGAGTTCCTCGGCCAGGATCATCGGCAGCGACGTCTGCACACCCTGTCCGAATTCGAGCCGGTTGATGGTGATGGTGGTCGTGCCGTCGCGGTCGATGCGCACGAAGGCCGACGGCTGCTGCAACGGCTTCAGGCCGGCCGGCTTGGCGCCTGCGGCGGTCGTGTCCTGCGCCAGCGCGCTCATCGGGAAGACGCCGAGGGCGAAGCCGCTCATGGCGGTGAGCTTCAGGAAGCTGCGCCGCGGGAGGCCTTGGGATTCGGGGGCACCGTCCTGGCGTGTCATCAGCGCCCGCAGGTTGGCGGGCAGTTCGAAGGTGGTCTGATCGAAGTTCATGATGTGATCTCCTTCAGGCCAGCGTCTTGGCGGCGTCGGCGATCGCGGCGCGAATGCGCGCGTAGGTGCCGCAGCGACAGATGTTGCCGGCCATGGCCGAATCGATATCGGCCTCGCTGGGTAGCTTGCCGGGCGGGACCGTCTTGAGGAAGGCGGTCGCCGACATGATCTGGCCGCTCTGACAGTAGCCGCATTGCGCCACGTCATGCTTGACCCAGGCCTCGTGAACGGCCTTGCCGACCTTGTCGCTGCCGTCGGTGACGCTTTCGATGGTGGAGATCTTCTGTCCCGCGGCCGCGGAGATCGGCGTCACGCATGAGCGGATCGCCTGGCCGTTGAGATGTACCGTGCAGGCGCCGCACAGCGCTGCGCCGCAGCCGAACTTGGTACCCGTCATGCCGAGCGTGTCACGCAGCGCCCAGAGGATGGGGGTGGAAGGGTCGGCGTCGACCTGTCGGTCCTGGCCGTTGATATGGAGCGTCGTCATCGCGGGGTCCTTTGGGCGAACATTAATTCGGCCAAACGATAGACCTGTCGCTTCTCGCGGTCAAGCGACTCAGGCCTTGATGCCGTCCCAGCAGAGTCCGAAAGCCATCGTCAGATTGGCATTGGTGTGGGCCAACGCGCCGGAGCGCAGCAGATTCGCGGTCTCGCGCACCGAGCCGCCGAAGCTGTTGATCAGCAGCACGGTCGGCACGTCCTTCAGGATCTGCTGGGCCTTGGCCTCTTCGATCAGGTCGACCCAATCCTTGATGAGCCGGGCCGACAGGTTGCGGCTTTCTTCGCTGAACCAGGGGGAGTTGTAGTACTGCTCCAGAAACACGACCTGCGCATAGTGCGTCAGGCGGTGTTCGAGCCAGTTCATCCACATGTGTCGAAAGCGACTGCGAAACGGCGCCTTCGGGTTGTCGCCATGCATGAGGCTGGCCGCGGTTGCAGTCTTGGCCTGCTCGTAGAGCGCGACCATCAACTCTTCCTTCGACTTGAAATAGACGTACAACGTGCCGGTGGCCAGGCCCGCTTCGCGGGCGATGGCGGCCATGGTCAGGCCGCTCAAGCCGGTTTGCCCGACGAGCGTGAACGTCGCCTGGGCGATGGCGCGGAGCTTTTCGTCGTCTTTGAGTTTCACGGCGTCGATCTTAGTTTTTTTGTTCTTGGGTGAACAAGAATTCATTCAAGAACGTCGAAGCCTAGGTGAAAGACCTGAGTTGCTGGGCTCAAGGTCGCTGCATATAGTCCGTATAACCGGACAACCTGACATCCAAGAGGTCGCCATCGTCCATGAGCATCTCCTCCACGATCAATCGTGATTCACCGCTGCCGCTTTACGCACAGGTGAAGCGCAGCTTGCAGACCAAGCTCATGTCCTGGCCGGCTGACGACGACCGCTTCTACACGGACCAGGAGCTGCAGCGCATCTTCGGCGTGAGTCGCGCCACCGTCCGCCAGGCGTTGACCGAACTCGAGGACGAAGGATTGGTGCGCCGGCGCCGCGGCTTCGGCACCTTCGTCAATCGAGACAAGATCGAGGAATCCTTTGCTGCGCGCAGCGACTTCTCCGGCCAATGGGCGCAGAGCGGCCGGCAGTTGCGCGTGGCGGACCTGAAAGTCGAACGCGTGAACTGTCCTGCACATTTCGCAAAGGGACTGGGTCTCCCGGCCCAAAGCGAGGTGCTGAGCATGGAGCGCATACGCCTCTCGGGTGAACTGCGCGTGGCCTGGGACTTGCGCTATGTGCCGCTCTCGATTGCCGGCGAGATTCCGCTCAAGGAATTCGAGAATGTCTCGCTGCTCGAGGTGCTGCGGCCCCATGTCGACATCGAGCGCGCCGACACGCAGATCGAAGCCGCGTTGGCCGGCGAGGACTACGCAGAGCGGCTGAACATCGACTCGGCCGAGCCCGTGCTCATCCGTGAGATGACCTACTTCGCCGCCGACGGTACAGCGGCCTTCACCGGCATCTCTGTCTACCGCGCCCATCAGGTCCGCTACAAGTTCAGCGGCCCGCTGGAGACCGACGGCGACATCGTTCGATCGCACGTCCGCGTCAAGATGGCGCCGTCTTCAGGGCCATGAAACGGCGCGTCACCACCAGATCCTTTCCTGCATCGGCCCGATCCCCGTGGCCCCCAATTCAACCCTTGTTCCGAGGAGTGTCGTGATGAAGCGTGATGTGTTCCCGAAAATGGCCTTGTCCATGTTGACGGCGGCGACTTTGTCGTTCTGCGCAGTGTCTCCCGCATTCGCGCAGGGCACCGTGAAGGTCGGTTCCATCCTGTCCGTCACGGGTCCCGCAGCCTTTCTCGGCGAGGACATGAAGGCCGGCATGGAACTCGCGGTCGACGAGATCAATGCGAAGGGCGGCGTGGCAGGCAAGAAGATCGAATGGGTCTTCTACGACGCGGAAAGCCAGACCCAGAAGGGCCTGACCGCGACGCGCCGCCTGCTCGACCAGGACAAGGTCGACATGATCGTGGGGGGCGGCAACATGAGCGGCATGGCGATCGCGATGCTCGGACTGACCGAGAAGGCCTCGGTCCCGTTCATCTCGACGGAAGGTGCCATGGACATCGTGACGCCGGTGGCCGAACGCCAGTGGACCTTCAAGAGCACGGCCGACGACGAGCAGGTGATGGAGCGCCTTGCCGACTACTACGCGAAGAAGGGCATCAAGAAGATCGCATTCCTCGGTGACTCCAGCGGCTTCGGCCAGGGCGCCGCAGTGCAGCTCAAGAAGGTCGCGCAGCGCCGCGGGCTGGACGTGATGTACGAGAGCTTCAATCCTTCCGACACCGACCTCACGCCGCAGCTTGGCAAGATCAAGGCCGCGGGCGTGCAGTCGGTCATCTGCTGGACCGTCACTCCTGCGGGCGTGGTGTTCCTGAAGCAGGCACAGCAGCTCGGCATGGAACAGATGAACCTGATCCACAGCTACGGCTTTGTCGACAAGCGGTACATGGACCTGGCAGGCGATGCGGCAAAGAACGTGCTGCTGGTCTCGGTCAAGTTCCCGGTCGGCGCGCAGTTGCCGGACGGCGATCCGCAGAAGGAACGCATCGCCGCACTGACCAAGGCCTTCGAGGCCAAGTACAAGCGCAAGCCGAACCAGTTCGCCGCGCAGACCTATGACGCGGTCTACCTCGCACGCACCGCCATCGATCGCGCCGGCAGCGCCGACCGCACCAAGGTTCGCGACGCGCTGGCAGGCATTGACAAATGGCCGGGCGTCGGCGGCGTCTTCAACTTCAGTCCGCAGCGCCACTCGGGGCTGTCGAAAGACGACCTCGTCTTGTTGAGCTATCGCGACGGTGCTTTCCAACTGGCCGACTACAAGTGATCCATCGCGAAGGAATGCAGCCATGACCAACGCCACACTGCAACCGTCCGCGGCTCCACGGGCCCTGTTCCCCGATGCCGCAACCATCATCGACGCGCCCGAGAACCGCTTCCCGCTGAAACTCGACGTCACGAACCGGCGCATCCGCGACCTGTTCCACACGGCGACGCGGATGCAATGGAATCCGGCAACGGACATCGACTGGGAACAGCTTCACCCCGAGCAGTACACCGAGGAACAGCGCCGCGCCGCGCGCATGTACTGGAGCCGCCGGGCCTGGGGCGAGTACGGCGCGATCTCGGAAAGTCCGGCGCTGCAGATCCGCTTCTGCCATGAGCACTGCCCGCCAGACATGGCGCTGTTCTTTTCGATCCGGTCGCAGGAGGAGTCGCGCCACGCGGAAGTCTGCTATCGCATGGCCGAGGCGCTCGGTGGCTACTACGACCAGCCGGCCGCGGTCGCATTCCAGGGCTCCGTGGCTTCACACGGCATTCGCAAGGTGGCGCTCGATCCGACGATCTCGCTCGAAGGGACGATCGCCGCGCTGGTCTGCGCGGCCGAGGAGATCGCCTTCGACGTGTTCCGCCATCTGACGGAGATCACGGTGAACCCCGTCGCGCGACAGGTGGTCAAGGCCATCCTGCGCGACGAGGTGCGCCACTGCGCCTTCGGCTGGGCCTTCCTCGACCAGCGTATGCCGCAGATGAGTGCGCAGGAAAAGGACGTGGTGCGCCAGGCGGTCATCAACATGATCGAGAAGGTGGAACTCAACGGCTATCACAGCTCCTGGCTGGCGCCTGACAACCCTTCGTCCAAGGCCGAGATGGAAACCGACGAGATCACCTACCAGGCCGGTCTTGGCGCAACGACCGAGGCGCTGGAAAAACCGGTGTTCCTCAAGTCGATCGCCGCGATGCGCGAACGCATGCGCGAGAACTGGGGCATCGAGATCCCGATGTTCCGTCATCCGAAGTTCGAGGCAGCGTTCTAGGTCCGGCCGTTTTCGCCGCCTTTCCGTCCCTCTCGTTGACCTTGCCAAGGAGCAGTTCCGTGCAGTATTCAGAATCCTCGCGCTTGTCGACCGGCCGCACGCCGATCCGCGTCGAGCGCCGTTTCCCGCTCGATCTGCGGCAGTCCGACCAAGCCATCCGCGCGCTCTACGAGGATGCGAAGAAGGCCCACTGGACGCCCGAGACCGATGTTCCATGGGATGCCTTCGATGTCCGTGCCCACGACCCGGCCGCGCTGGACGCCGCGCGCCGTGTGTGGAGTCGCCGCGCCTGGCTCGAATACACCGGCCTCGCGGAAACTCCGGCGCTGGTGATCCGCTTCTGCCTCGAGCTCGACCGCGAGGCCGACCCGAAATACTTCCTGACTGTGCGAAACACCGAGGAAGCGTGGAACGTCGAATCCTTTCATCGCTACGCCGAGAGCTGCGGCGGCTATCTGGACAGCCCTGCCGATGCGCAATGGCAGCCGCTCTTCAACCGTGCGCTGCATCGCGATGCGCTCGATGCGGACCGCTCGCTCGACGGTCATGTGCTGACGCATTGCACCTTCGGCGATGGACTCGAACATGCGCTCGCCGCCGCATGGCTCGCGCAGACCCGGGAGCCCGTCGCCAAGGCGCTGCTGGAGCGATGCGTCGCGGCGCGCGAGCGCCATGCACGCTTCGGCTGGCTCTACATCGAGCGGCGCGCGCCGCTGATGTCGGGCGAAGAGCGCGCAGCAGCCGTGCAGGCGCTGGTACGCCACTTGAACGAGGTCGAGTTGGCTGGCGCGCGCTGCGTCGGCCTCGCGACCACGATCGACGCGTCGGCCGACGTCGCCGATCTCGACCGCGTTGCCAGGGCCGGCCTCGGTGCCGTGGATCCCGAGGCTGAAATCGGGGTGTTCAAGGCCCACCTCGAAGCTTGCCGCAATCGCCTCGACGCGATCGGCATCGAGCTGCCGGCACTCCGGCATCCCCGGCTCGGCCGTCTCTGAGCATCGAGGTCCTGGTGGATCAACTGCCCAATCTTCTGCTGTCGGGAATTTCCACCGGCAGCGTCTATGCGCTCGTGGCGCTCGGCTTCAATGTCATCTTCAAGAGCACCGGCGCGATCAATTTCGCACAGGGTGAGTGGGTGATGATGGGCGGAATGGTCGCCGCGGCGGCCTTCGCAGCGCAGGTGCCGCTGGGCCTGGCGGTGCTGTGCGCTGTCGCCGCGGTCGTCGTCCTCGCGTTGCTGAGCGAGCGTTTCGTCGTGCGGCTTCTGCCGGCGAAAAGCCCGCTGACGGTGACGCTCGTGATGATCGCGGTGGCGATTTGCACCAAGAGCCTGGTGATGCTGGTGCTCGGCAAGAATCCGATGAGCCTGCCGGGCTTCTCGGGCGGCACGCCGATCGTGCTCGGCGCGCTGCGTATTCACCCGCAGACCTTCTGGATCGTGGCCACCTGCGCGCTGGTGATGGTGGGGGCGCACTGGTTCTTCGAGCACACAGTGCTCGGCCGCGCGATGCGCGCGGTCGCCGCGCAGCCGGAAGCCGCCGCGCTCTGCGGCATAGAGCCGCGCATGGCCATGGCGCTGTCCTTCGGGCTCGCGGCGGCCTTCGGCGCGATCGCGGGCATCGTCGTCACGCCGCTGACGCTGACTTCGTTCGACCACGGCACCGTTCTTGGCTTCAAGGGCTTCTCGGCCGCGATGCTCGGCGGTATCGGGAGTCTGCCGGGCGCGCTCGTGGGCGGGGTGCTGCTGGGCCTGCTCGAATCGCTTTCAGGCGGGCTCCTGTCTTCGCACTTCAAGGATGCGGTTGCCTTCGTCGCGCTGCTGGCGACACTGTTCCTTCGTCCGGCGGGCCTGCTCGGCCGCCATGCCGTTGAGCGCGTATGACGCATCACGCAACCCTTCCGCTCGCGTCGTCACCGCTGCACGAGCGCTCGCGGCGCATCCGACTCGTTGCCGTCGTGTGGATCCTGTTCGCCGCATGGCCTTTCGTCGCGGGCAATGACTATGTGCTGAGCCTCGGTGTGTTCTTCTTCGTCAACCTGCTGCTTCTCGGCGGGCTCAATCTCGTGATGGGGTACGGTGGCCAGATCTCGCTGTGCCAGGCGGGTTTCTTCGGCATGGGGGCCTACATGTCGGGCGTGTTGTCGGTGCGATGGGGCGTCCCGCCCGCTTTCGGCGCGCTCGCCGCGATGGCGGGGGCGGCGGTCTCGGCCTTCGTCATCGGCGTGCCTGCCTTGCGGCTGCGCGGCCACTACCTGAGCATGGCGACGCTGGGCTTCAATGCCATCCTGTCGGTCCTGTTCAACGAGCTGGTGTCCGTCACGGGCGGGCCCAACGGGTTGTCGGGCGTACCGCCGATCGCACTGTTCGGTTTTGCGTTCGACACGCCTGCACGCTTCTTCTGGCTGGCGTGGCTCGCAGGTCTCGTGCTGATGCTGCTGGTGGCCTCATTGCTCGCGAGCCGCGCGGGCCGCGCCTTGCGCGCGGTGTCCGGCAGCGAGGTGGCGGCCGACAGCATGGGTGTCGACACCTTCCGTGTGAAGCTTGCGTCCTTCATGGCTTCGGCCGTGGCGGCGGGACTCGCTGGTGCGCTCTACGTGCATTTCAACCAATACGCATCACCGGAGACCTTCAGCTTCTCGGCCTCGGTGCTGCTGGTGGTCATGGTGGCCATCGGCGGCTGGGGGCGCTACTGGGGTCCCCTGTTCGCGGCGGCGGTCTTCACCGCAGTGCCCGAGTTCTTGCGACGCATCCAGGATGCCGAACTGCTTGTCTTCGGGGCCTGCATGGTCGTGGTCATGCTTTTCCTGCCGGGGGGCATCGCGAGCCTCGCGGCGCGCCTCGGACGGCGCCGGAAGAAGAGCGCGGACCCTGCGGCCAACGAAGAGAAGGTGGTGCGCCATGGCATCGCATGAAGTGCGGCCGGCGCATGTGCCTGCGCTGGAAGTGCGATCCCTCAGCGTGACCTTCGGCGGGCTGCACGCGGTTGCTCAGTTGTCGTTCACGGTTGCTGCCGGCACCATCAAGGGAATCATCGGCCCCAACGGCGCGGGCAAGACCACCTTGTTCAACGCCATCGCCGGCGTCACGACGCCCACGCGCGGCAGCGTCATGCTGAACGGCGTTGACATCACCGCGCTGCGCCCGCACCAGCGCGCGGCGCTGGGCCTGTCGCGCACATTCCAGAACCTGCAGTTGTTCCCGATGATGAGCGTGCTCGAGAACGTCATGGTCGGAGCGCACCCGCGGCTGACCGGCGGCTGGTTGTCCGGTCTGTTCGGCGGCGGCCTTGCCGAAGAGCGTGCGGCCGAGGCCGAGGCGTGGCGTCTTCTGGCGTTGCTGGGGCTGGAGGCGCGCGCCGGCACGCCTGCGGCGGACCTCGGCTTCGCGGATGCCAAGCTGCTCGAGATCGCGCGCGCGATGGCCTCGAAGCCCCAGGTGCTGCTGCTCGACGAGCCGATCGCGGGGGTGCCGCTGGCGGAACAGAACCGGATCCTCGAAGTGATTCGCGCGGTCAACGCACAGGGCGTGACCGTGGTGCTGGTCGAGCACAACATGCGCGTCGTGATGAGCGCCTGTGACGAGATCCTGGTGGTCAATCATGGCCAAAGGCTGGCCGAAGACCGGCCCTCGGAGGTCGCGCGCAATCCCGAGGTGATCCGTGCCTATCTCGGCGGAGAGGTGGCCCATGCCGCTGCTTGAAATCAAGGGCCTGCGTGCGGGCTACGGCGCGTCGGACGTTCTGCACGACGTCTCCTTCGCGATGGAACGCGGTTCTTTTCACGCGCTGATCGGCGCCAACGGTGCGGGCAAGTCGACCACGATGAAGGCGCTGTCGGGGCTGCTGCGACCCGTGCGCGGCGCGATCAGCCTGGCCGGCGAAGAGATCACGCGGCTGCCGGCCGCACGCATCGTCTCCAAGGGCTTCGCGTTGGTGCCCGAGGGGAGGCGCGTGTTCGGTCCGCTGAGCGTGAAGGACAACCTCCAGATGGGCGCGTTCGGCGACCTGTTCCCGCGACGGAAAGGCGATCTCGACGCGCGGATGGCATTTGTGCTGTCGACCTTTCCGCGCCTGGAGGAACGGCTCCAGCAGCCGGCGGGCACCTTGTCGGGCGGCGAGCAGCAGATGCTTGCGATCGGACGGGCGCTCATGTCGGGCCCGCGTCTGCTGGCGCTCGACGAACCTTCGATGGGGCTCGCGCCTGTGATCGTGGAGCAGGTCTTCGCCGCGCTCAAGCAGTTGCAGCGCGGGGGGCTGACGATCCTGGTGTCAGAGCAGAACGCGAACATCACACTGGCGCACGCCGACGTTGGTCACGTGATGGAAAGCGGCGCCATCACGCTCTCCGGCGCGGCTTCGACCCTGCGCGATGACGACCGTGTGCGAGAGGCCTATCTTGGACTTTGAACCCGCAGAACTCGACCCGATGCCGCTGCCCGTCGATCCCGCCCTGGAGCGCGAATACGCCTTGCGCGCGCGGCACCCCGAGCGCAACGCAGTCTACGAGCGACAGGCCCGCGCCAGTGCCGAACTGCGCGCGGCCGTGCCGGGGCTCAGTACGCGGCGCTACGGCGCGTCAAAAGGATGCTTGCTCGATTTCCTGCCGGCCCCGCATCCCGTGGCCATGGCCGCGCCGCTGTTCGTCTTCATCCACGGCGGCTACTGGCGCGCGCTCGAACGCGGCATCTTCACATTTCTCGCGGCGCCCTGGCTCGAGCGCGGTGTGCATGCGGCCTTCATTGGCTACGACCTGGCGCCGAAGCTGCGCGTGTCGGCGATCGTCGCGGAGATCGACGAGGCGATGGCGTGGCTGCGCGCGCATGCTCAGCAGCTTGGTGTGGACAGCGCGCGCATGATCGTGGCGGGCCATTCGGCGGGCGCGCAGCTCGGCGCCTGCGTGCTCGATGGGCTGCACGACTGGCAGGCAGCCGCCTTTGTGGGTGTCAGCGGTGTCTACGACCTCGAACCCCTGCGCCACACGAGCATCAACGCAGATATTCGACTCGACGAGCAAGAAGCACGCGCGATCAGCCCCATGGCGCGGTGGCCAGAGCGCACAACGCGACATCTCGTCGTCGCGGGAGGCGCCGAGACCGAGGGCTTCCGGCTCCAGTCGATCAACTATGCCGAGCACCTGCGGCGTGCCGGCTGCAGGGCAGAGCTTCGCATCGTTTCGGGACGCACCCATTTCGACATCCTCGATGACCTCGGCGACGGGCGAAGCGCCTTGTTCCGAGATGCATTCGAGCTGCTGGATGCCCAGTGAATCCGAACCCACCCTTGACGCTCATGAAAAAGCACAACCCATCCACGATCGCCGCACCGGCCGGTGCCTACTCGAACGGTGTCTCGGCGCCCGGCGGCGGCCGCTGGCTGCATATCGCCGGGCAAGTTGCCATCACGGCCGACGGCACGGTTCCCGAGGGCCTGGAGGCGCAAGCGCATCTGGCCTGGCGCAATCTGGTCGCGGTGCTGGCCGACGCGGGCATGGGCGTTGCCGATCTCGTCAAGGTCAACCACTTTCTGGTGCGTTCCGCAGACATGGCCGCTTATGCGGCTGTGCGCGCCGGCTACCTTGGCGACGCGCGGCCGGCGTCGACGGTATTGATCGTGCAGGCGCTGGCCAATCCCAAGTGGTTGGTCGAGGTGGACGCCGTCGCGTGGAGTGCGCAAGGCTGAGGCATCGACATGCCTGTTCAGCCGCAACCGCATGCTGCGATGGCAGCGCTTCTTGCGCAGCTTGCGGCGGCGCGCGCCGGGAGCCCGAACCGCTATGAGCTGCCCTTTCCCGACGCGCGCAAGCAATTGCTGGCCGAGCGGGAGTTGTGGCTTGACGATGGTCCGTCCTGCCTGATCTCGTTGCGGCAGATCCGGACGGCGGGCCGTGCGGTCAATCTGGAAGTCGTGCGACCGCAGCGCTGCGAGAGTGATCGCGTGCTCGTTTATCTGCACGGCGGCGGGTGGTGCGTGGGCTCGCCGCGCACGCATGAAGCCATTGTCCGAAGGCTTGCGACGGCTTTGCGGTGCGAGGCATGGTCGATCGACTACGCGCTGGCGCCTGAGCATCCCTGGCCGGCGGGACTGCGGGACTGCATCGCCGCGATCGAGCAGGTTGCACTGGAACGTCCGGACGCACAATTCATCGTCGCCGGAGACTCGGCTGGCGCGAGCCTTGCACTCGAAGCGGCAATCCAGCTTCGCGACCGCCGTCGCGTCGAAGTTGGCCGGGAGAACGGCGCGTGGCCCGATGCGTTGCTCCTCTTCTATGGCGTCTATACCCGGTCGCTCGCAGGCGAGAGCATGGCTTCCTTCGGTGATGGGCGTCATGGCCTGTCGGTCGCTGCTCACGTGCGCTATCTCCGCGCCTACCTCGGCGGCAACGCAGATCCGGCGGTCCCGCACACCGGGTTTGCGCTGGATGGTGGCATCGATCTCGAACAACTTCCGCGTGTCTTCCTGCTGGCGGCCGAGATTGACATTCTTCGCGACCAGACGCGGGCCATGGCCGCTGCGCTGCGCGCTTCCGGCAATGACGTCGCGGAACGCGAAGCATCAGGGGTGATCCATGGCTTCCTGGCCTATGGAAAGGCGCTGCCCGACGACGTTGATGCAGCGATCCGCGCGGCCGCGGACTTCGCGCTTCGGGCTACTTGACGGTTGGAACGGGCGGCAATGCCGTTTGCGATTCAAGCCGGCCGTGACTCACCCTTCAACCTCCAGGTCTTCAACACCGGTACGAGCGCTGCCGACGCGATGGTGATCATATGCGCGGTCACGCGACCGCCTTTGAATGCGATGACGAGTTCCGGACGCCCCTCGCGCAGCATCTGAGCGTTTCTGATGAGCCCAGCACGACCCGGGTAGCGTTCCCAGTCTGCAGGGTAAGTGGCGACCTTGATCCCGCGTGTCCTGGCCCATCGACGCGCGAACTCGTCGGCACCCGAGCCTCCGCCCTCGATGAGGGTCGTGATGGGCTGACGCGCATGCATGCGGTCGAGCACATGGACGATGAAGGGCCAGTCGTCGAAGTTGCGACCGCCGCAGACGAGCACTCTCACGGATCAGCTCAACGGGTCCATGCAGTAGGCCACTTCTTCATCTGGGCGTCCTTCATGTCTGTGGGCTCGTGATGGGTGCATAGGGAAGTTTGAGCAGGAAAAGGCGATCGCGTGCACAGTGACCGGCACGTCCAGGACGCAATGTAGCCAGACTGAAGCATGGAGGGCGCGGCGTTTGCGGCGATTGGTGTGTGGTTTCGCACGGAATCAAGGCACTTCAAGAGCGACGTTAGTGGATGGCTGCCGCTCGAGTAGCGCACCATTGCAGGGCAATTTCTGTGTACGTATAGGTACAAAGTGTGCATGCTTGTCAGTGCACCGGCGCCCGATGCCGGGCGAGGAAACGCGCATGACAAGACCTCGCCGAAGCTCTGGCGATCGTCCGCCTAGCGCTGGACGACGTGGAGCGCGCGTTCTAGTTGAGCCCTGAAGACCTGCGCCCTCACGGCGCGAACGTGCGCCACCGCACAGACCCGCTCATTCAAGCGCGTATGTTTGGGGCTCGGGGCGGGATGCCTTGTCCCGAGGAAACGGAAATGCATCAGCAGGCTCTCAGTCGCGGCTGCCGGCTCGCTCTCGTGAAGTTGTGCAGCCCCGCCGGTCACGCAGGAATATCTGGGTCGAGGCGCTGGACATCATGCGCGCAAGGCGCCCCGACGCCGCTGGAGATGGCCTACCTGGCGCGTTGGGGTGTCAATTTGAAGGACGATTCCATGAGCAACACATTGACCCGGTGGCGAATCGCGGCAACCCGCATCGGCGGAAACGAAGGGCCGCCGATTGAAGACGAGGTGGAAAGCGACGAGAGGCCGTCGGATAGCGAGGCGGCGCGCGTGCTAGTGCAGAAATCGCAGATGCAGGGAGAACCGGTGCCGACCGGTGCGACCGACATCGACAGGCTGCGGGACTACGGCTTCAAGATCACGAGCATCGAACGCCTGGAAGACAGCACAGCGGCCTCAACGCTTTAGCGCTTGCTCCGCTCGATCAGCGCGGCACCGCTGAACTTCATCACGGTTCGGCACGCCGATGCGTTCGAGCATCTCGCGCGCCTGCTGCTCGGCAGATTTCTTTTTCGGCTTTGCCGGGCGCTGCTTGAGCGGAGGCATCCTTTTTCGGAGGCTTTGCGATGTCACTCGACGCTGCATTTCATCGGTTCGAATACGACGGTTGGCACGTAGTGATTGAGTTTGACGGGGCCGCCCTTGATGGGATTTCCTCGGGGCATGCGGATCTCCATCGCAGAGGGGAACCCAAGCGCCGGATCATCTTGGCCGGGAAACACAAGAACACTGGGAGCGCGCTCGCGTCGTTGTCAGAAAGGGCGCGCGCATTCGTCGACGAATGGGACATCCAACGCGGCGAGGGCGCCTCGCCCTTCATCGAGGGATAGGCCCCTGATCCAGGCAAGACTGGCCGGGATGATGCCCGCCTAGATCAACGGGTAAATTGCACGCAAAGGCCCGCGCAAGTTTTTCACTTCGCGAGCCGGCTGCTGGCAGCATGACGGCGAAGGATCAGCTTGGCAGCTTGTGTGTCCTTCGCCTGCCGGTTTGCCGCCACAACTTTTTTCGCAACGCGCCGCGGTTGTACGAGGCGCTTTTGGGCTGCGTCAGCGTCAGCAGGAGCGACCGGTGCCGCCCGCTTTACGGGCTTCCGAAGCATCTCTTTGAGAGAGGCGATAACCTTCGCATTTGCCTCTTCGTGGGTGGTAGTGGCAGCGTCGGGCACGGAGTACTCCCAGGGTCAAAGCGGCAGCTTGCAGTCGATGGCCCAGCCGCACGGTACGAAATTGCCGACGTCTCGCGACAGCTTTTAGCTCTTTCGAGCCGGCGAACGGGCAGGGAAGGGTGGCCGATGTGAAGTTCGGTGCCTCCGCACCTGATCGAGTTCTTGGTGCTGTGCGCATTGCTCCAGGAGCCGCGTGGTTCGTGCTCGCGCATGAGACGGATTGCAGCCGGAACCAAGCGCTGAGAATTCTTGCCCCACGTACTCGCACATCGCAGCAGGTACTCTTCGCCAGCGGCAATTTCCTCATCAGCAAGGGGCGCGAGTGACGAACCGGAGATCTCAACGAACTCCCATACGCTCAAACAAAAACGGCGCTATCGTTGCAATAGCGCCGTTTCTTTACCAGAGTGGGTTTGCTGGTGGGCCCTGAGTGACTCGAACACTCGACCTACGGATTAAGAGTCCGCTGCTCTACCAACTGAGCTAAGAGCCCCTGATCAACATTTCTGTCGTTTCAGGCAATCCCACGATTATAGCCACAACTTTTTGAGCAGTCCGTCACACCCGCTCAAAAATGCACGCGATGCCCTGGCCGCCGCCGATGCACATGGTCACGAGCGCGTAGCGGCCCTGGATGCGTTCGAGCTCGTACAGCGCCTTGACCGTGATCAGCGCACCCGTCGCGCCGATCGGATGGCCCAGCGAGATGCCCGAGCCGTTCGGGTTCACCTTCGCGGGGTCGAGACCGAGGTCCTTCGTCACCGCGCAGGCCTGCGCCGCGAAAGCTTCGTTGGCTTCGACCACGTCCATGTCGGAGGCTTTGAGCCCGGCTTTTTCGAGCGCCTTGCGCGAAGCCGGCACAGGCCCGATGCCCATGTAGGCCGGATCGACGCCGGCAAAAGCGTAGGCCACGACGCGCGCCATCGGCTTGAGGCCGCGTCGTGCGGCTTCTTCCTTTTCCATCAGCACCACAGCAGCGGCTGCGTCATTGAGGCCGGAAGCATTGCCGGGCGTGACGGTGCCATTCTCCTTCAGGAAGGCAGGCTTGAGCTTCGCCATGTCTTCCATCTTCGCGTTGAAGCGAACGTGCTCGTCGGTGTCGAACTGCGTCGCGCCCTTGCGGCTTTCGAGCGGCACCGGAACGATCTGCGACTTGAAGTAGCCGGCCTCGATGGCCTTCTGGGCGCGCTGATGGCTGGTGAGCGCGGTCTGATCCTGCGTCTCGCGGCTGATGTCCCACTTCTTGGCCACGTTCTCGGCCGTGATGCCCATGTGGATGTTCTGGAACGGGTCGTGCAGCGCGCCGATCATCATGTCGACGAGCTTGGTGTCGCCCATGCGAACGCCCCAGCGAGCGGTCAGCGAGGAAAGGGGCGCGCGGCTCATGCTCTCGGCGCCGCCGCCGACGGCCACCTTGGCGTCGCCGAGCTGGATGCTCTGCGCTGCGCTCACGATGGCCTGCAGGCCCGAGCCGCACAGGCGGTTGACCGTGAGCGCGGGCGTTTCCTGTGCGCAGCCGCCTTCGATCGCGGCCACGCGGCCCATGTACATGTCGCGCGGCTCGGTGTTGATGACGTGGCCGAAGACCACGTTTTCCACGTCCTTGCCGTCGACCTTGGCGCGCGCCAGCGCTTCCTTGGTAACCAACGCGGCCAGTTTGGTGGGGGGAACATCCTTCAGGCTTCCGCCAAAAGTACCGATGGCGGTGCGAACGCCGCTGACGACAACCACTTCTTTCATGACGACTCTCCGTGCAAACAAAACCTCGATGATGCCAGCACGCGCGCCACCGGGGTGATGGCGGCGTTACGATCCGTGCCCTTACTAGGAGCCTTCAATGAACGAAGCGAACGCCGCCCGTCACATCGTCGTGACGGGCGCCGCCGGCGCACTGGGTCGCGCCGTAGTGCGGCATTTTCTCGACGCGGGTGCCCGCGTGGCCCTGATCGATCATCGGATGGAGCACCTGAACAGTGCCTTTCCCGGGCTCGACAACTCGCAGCACCTCCTGCTGGAGGCGGATGTCACATCGGTGCCGGCGATGGCCGACGCGGCAACGCGCATCCTCGGCGCCTTCAAGCAGGTCGATGCGCTGGTCCACATCGCGGGCGGCTTCGAGATGGGAGAGGCGGTGCACGCCCTGAGCCGTGCTGCCTGGGACCGCATGATGAACCTGAACGCATGGTCGTTCGTGGCGGTTTCGCAGGCGCTGGCGCCGTCGATGATCGAGCGCAAGACCGGCAGCATCGTTGCCGTCACCGCGAAGACGGCGATGCGCGGCCTGCCGGCCATGGCCGCCTACATTGCATCGAAGAGCGCCCTGCAGCGCCTCGTCGAGGCCTCGGCGGCCGAACTTGCGCCGCATGGCATCAACGTCAACAGCATCGCGCCCAGCGTGCTCGACACACCGGCCAACCGGCAGGCCATGCCGGACGCCAATCCGGCCGGATGGGTGTCGACCAGCGTGGCGGCCCAGACCATCGGTTTCCTGGTTTCTCCCGCGGCGGCCGCACTGCACGGCCAGCATTTGACGCTCGACGCCTGACCGGCTCGGCCCGGTTTCGCGCCGGGTACGTGCACCAAGGGGCAATCAGCGCTTCACCATCGGACAAGTGCGCTTTGCCCGCGACCTGCGCATGCTATCGGGTGGGTGCTTCGGCGCGGCGAATGTTGCCGCGCCGATTGATTCGAGGAGGAGATGACGATGGCGCACGTGATCCCCGGACCCGATACGCAAATGAAGCTCAGCGACGAGTACGTCCGCCTCGTCGCGCGCGACGCCTTCTTCTGGGCGTGGCCGATCGTCAACGTCTACAACCGCCGCAGCACCTTCGGCCAGCTGCCGCACCCGATGCTCCTCGGCGGCGTGTTGCCGGTCGGGCCGGTGAACACGCTGACGATGCTCACCGACTACATCGATCCGGCCGAGCGTGCGGTCGCCTGCCCGAACCAGGACGTGGTGTACGGCAACGGGATCGTTGCGCTCGACGAGTCGCCGGTCGTGCTGCAGGTCCCGGATTTCGGCGACCGCTTCTGGGTGTACCAGGTGGTGGATTCTCGAACCGACAGCTTCGCCGAACTGGGAAAGATGTACGGCACTCGGCCTGGCTTCTATCTGCTGGTCGGGCCGAACTGGGTCGGCACGGTGCCGCATGGCATCAGCAAGGTGTTCGCGTCGCAGACCTGCACGGGCGTCGTGGTTCCGCGCGTGTTTCGCGAAGACACACCGCAGGATCTGGCGGCGGTCCAGTCCGTCATCAACCGGATCGGTCTCTACCCGGTCGCCGAGTTCAACGGAAAAACGAAGATCACCGACTGGCGCAAGGTGCCTGTGGCGAGCAATCCGGCGAGCGGGGGCGACGGCGCGGAAACCCGCTGGGTGCCGCCCGCGGCGTTCCGCGACCTGCTGCCGGGCGCGCTTGCCGACGCCAAGCCGCTGCCCGGGGAGTCGGCCCGCTACGCGCAGGTGCTCGCTGTGGTCGATGCGGCTGCAAGGGAACCGCACGTCCGGGACGTGTTCGACCGGGCGGTGGTCGCAGCGGAAAAGGAACTGGTCGATCCGCTCTTCGAGTTCCGCAACTACGGCCGGCAACTGCCGCACCATTGGTCCACCATCGCCAACGGCGCGGGCTTCGGCACCGACTACTTCACACGCACCGCGGTTGCGAAATCGAACATCTTCGTCAACAGGCAGGGCGAGACGAAATATTTCTACCAGGACCTCGACGCGGAAGGCGAGCGGCTGAGTGCCTCCCGTCGCTACAGGGTCACCTTCCCTCGCGGCGAGACCCCGCCGGTCAAGGGCTTCTGGTCGCTCACGCTCTACAACAAGCACCACTTCTTCGAGTCGAACCGGCTTGCGCGCTATTCGGTCGGCACTAAGAGCAAGGCGCTGCGCTATGACACGGACGGATCGCTGACGATCCGCGTCCAGGCCGACTCGCCGGGCGCCGAGGAGGAGGGCAACTGGCTGCCCGCTCCGGCTGATGGCACGAGCGAGTTCTCCCTCTACATCCGTTCGTACTGGCCTGAAGAACCCGTGTTGAATGGCCATTGGACGCCGCCAGCGGTTGTCAGGGTGCCTTAGCGGCGCATACTGGATGGATTCATGGTCCTTCCCGAATGAGCGCGGATCTCCAGCATTCCAGTTTGCGGATCGACGATGGCGTCGGCGAACGCAGCTTGGCCGAGCGTCGGCATCTGCTGCGCTTTCTGCTTCGACTCGGCCACCTGCTGCTGGCGACCGGCGCGCCCGCGGGGCTTGTGGAGACAACCCTGCGTCGCGTGGCGCGCGTCAACCGGGTCGACCACTTCAACGCGCTCGCGTTGCCGACGGTCGTGTTCGTCAATTTCGCCGAGGAAGACTCCCTGCAGATCGAGTTCACCTCTGAACAGGGGCTCGTGCTTCGATACGACCAGATCGAAGGGGCCTACGAGCTGGCACGCGACGCCGAACGCGAGCCGATCGATCCGTCCGAGGGCTTGAAGCGGATCAACGCCATCCTGTCATTGCCTGCGCGTTTCGGGTTGATGTGGGGCGTTCTGGGGCATGTGCTTGCGACCGTCGGGATCGCCCTCGTGCTGCGGCCGGCATCCGACGTGGTGGGCGCCGCAGCATTTTTCGGGCTGATCGTCGGCGTCCTCAAGGTCCTGGCGCGCGACCGCGGGATCATCACGACACTGATGCCCACTGTTGCCGCTTTCGTCGTGGCGCTGGTGTCATTGCTGGCCGCCCAGCATGGGTTCAGGGCCAGCCCCATCTACGTGCTCGTCGCGTCGTTGGTGACTTTCCTGCCGGGCGGCACGCTCGCCACGGCGACCGTCGAACTCGCCTACGGCGACATCGTCTCGGGCGGCACGCGATTCGTTTCGGGGCTGCTGCAACTCGTGTTCCTCGTCCTCGGCATGCTGGCCGCGACGTCGATCGTCGGGCTACCGCCGGACAAGTTGCTCGAACCTGAGTCCGAGGGCGCGTTGCGCGCATGGGCGCCGTGGGTAGGGGTGCTGCTGTTCGGGGTGGGGCATGTGCTGCACTACTCTGCGCGACTGCGCACATTGCCGTGGTTGCTGGCGCTTCTGTTCGTCGCGCAGATCGGGCAGTTGATCGGCAATGCCGCGTTCGGCGGCTACATGAGCGGCTTCTTCGCGGCGATGCTGATCACCCCGGCGTCGTACATGGTGCAGTACCGACTCGGTGGGCCGCCTTCGATGGTGACGTTCACGCCGGCGATGTGGCTGCTGGTGCCTGGTTCGCTGGGGCTCATCGGGATGGCCGAGCTGGTTGGCACCAACCGGCTGGCGGGCGTCGAGAATTTCGTGGCGACGCTGTTCACGATTGTCTCGATCGGGCTGGGGTCGGTGATTGGTACCGGGGTTTACAACGCACTGTTCGAACCCGTGTTCCAGCGGGCCGGCACCATGACGGATGTGATGCTGCGGTACCTGAGGCTGCGGCGTTGAGCAGCGAATGAAGGTTGGTGGAGAGGATGAGGATCGAACTCACGACCTCCGCATTGCGAACGCGGCGCTCTCCCAGCTGAGCTACCCCCCCAACGCAGCGCAAATTCTAACCAGAAGCGGCCGCCCGTTGCACGGCATGACCATGCCAAGATGCGCTCCTTTTCAAGAAAAAGGAGACAGAAGAATGGCGCTGTACGACCCCGCCTGGCTGGACAGCATGTACAACAACCGGGCCCGTGTGCCGGAGCACCCCGTGCATCTGGCGCGATGGGCCTCGAAGTCCGCCAACGCGCGCGCTTCGCTGGATTGCAGGCTGGATCTGCCTTATGGCGACGGGCCGAGTGAGACGCTCGACGTGTTTCCTGCAACGGTTCCGAATGCGCCGGTGCTGGTGTACATCCACGGCGGTTATTGGCGTTCGCTGGACAAGAGCGACTCTTCCATGGTTTCCCCCGCATTCGTCGACCGTGGCGTCTGCGTTGTTGTGCCCAACTACGCGCTGTGCCCCGGAACGGCCGAGCAGTCGGTCTGCGTCGCCGATATTGCGCTGCAAATGGTTCGCGCGCTCGAATGGACCTGGCGCCATATCGCGGCGCATGCCGGCGACCCTTCACGCATCACGGTTTCCGGCCATTCGGCGGGCGGACACCTGGCGGCGATGCTGCTGGGATGCGACTGGAAGGCGGTCGCGCCGGACTTGCCTGCGCAACTGGTGCGCAACGCATTTTCGATTTCCGGCGTCCATGACCTTCGGCCGCTTCGGCACGCTCCCTTCATCGCGGATGCGCTGCGCCTCGCCGAGGCCGAAGCGCTGCGCCTCAGCCCCGCGTTCTGGCCGGCGCCGAAGCGCGGCAAGCTCTATACGGTTGTCGGCAGCGGGGAGAGCGAGGAATTCATCCGCCAGAACGCCCTGATTCGCGACGCGTGGGGATCCGCCGCGGTGCCGGTCAGCGAAGTGCTGCCGGGCCTCGACCACTTCGGCGTCGTGGACGCTCTGGCCGATCCCACGCACCGCCTGCACGCGCTGGCGATGCAGTTGCTTGACGCTTGAGCGCAGCCGTCGGGCAGCGGCGCGGGCCTACATCAGCAGGTGCTCGCCCGCGTTGTCGCCGCCGAGAGTGACGTAGTTGACCTTGCGGATGTCCATGAGCTTGCGGCCGCCCGCGTAGCTGATGGAGCTCTGGATGTCCTGCTCCATCTCGATCAGCGTCTCGGCCAGCTTGCCCTTGATCGGCTCGAGGATGCGCTTGCCTTCGACGTGCTTGTACTCGCCCTTGTTGAAGTCGCTGGCCGATCCGTAATATTCCTTGAAGAGCACGCCGTCGACTTCCACCGTCTTGCCCGGCGATTCCTCATGACCCGCGAAGAGCGAGCCGATCATCACCATCGAGGCACCGAAGCGGATGCTCTTGGCGATGTCGCCGTGGTCGCGGATGCCGCCGTCGGCAATGATCGGCTTGGTCGCCACACGCGCGCACCACTTGAGCGCCGACAACTGCCAGCCGCCGGTGCCGAAACCGGTCTTGAGCTTGGTGATGCAGACCTTGCCGGGGCCGATACCCACCTTGGTCGCGTCGGCGCCCCAGTTTTCCAGATCGATGATTGCTTCCGGCGTGCCGACGTTGCCAGCGATCACGAAGGACTTCGGCAGCTTCTTCTTGAGGTACGCGATCATGTTCTTCACGCTGTCGGCGTGGCCGTGCGCGATGTCGATCGTGATGTACTCGGGCGCCATGCCGGCAGCAACGAGTTGGTCCACCGTGTCGTAATCCGGCTTCTTCACGCCCAGCGAAATCGAGGCGAACACCCCCTGCGCGTGCATGTCCTTGACGAACTTGACGTTGTCGAGGTCGAAGCGGTGCATCACGTAGAAGTAGCCGTTCTTCGCGAGCCAAGTGCAGATGGTCTCGTCGACCACCGTTTTCATGTTGGCGGGCACTGTCGGAATGCGAAAACTGCGGCCGCCGAGGGTGACGCTGGCGTCGCACTCGGAGCGGCTTTCCACCACGCATTTGCGGGGCAGCAGAAGGATGTTGTCGTAGTCGAAGATTTGCATGAGATTCCAAGCTCCTTGAAAGGTCGTCGCCGAAGGATTTCGGCGGCGATGGGGCGCTTGGCTTGGAGCCCGGTTTTGCGGGTGCGCCGTGCGGCGTCACCGAACCCTGCAATGCGCAGGCACAAAAAAACCGGACGTCAAGAAACTTGGGCCCGGTGACTGATTCTACCCGCTCGCCCCACGGCGGGTGGGGCGTTTCTACAATGGGCACATGCTCCCATATGACTTGTTTTCCGGCGCGCCCGACGCCCAGGGCGAAGCGCCCGTTGCGTCCCCCCTGCTCGCCAACCTGAACGCGGAGCAACTTGCAGCCGTGACGCTCCCTGCCGGGAACGCGCTGATCCTCGCCGGCGCCGGTTCGGGCAAGACCCGGGTGCTGACCACACGGATTGCGTGGTTGCTGCAGACCGGCCAGGTGTCGCCCGGCGGCATCCTCGCCGTGACCTTTACCAACAAGGCCGCCAAGGAAATGATGACGCGGCTGACCGCCATGCTGCCCGTCAACGTTCGCGGGATGTGGATCGGCACCTTCCATGGGCTGTGCAATCGCTTCCTGCGTGCGCACTGGAAGCTCGCGGGGCTTCCTTCCACTTTCCAGATTCTCGACACGCAGGACCAGCTTTCCGCCATCAAGCGGCTGATGAAGCAATTCAACGTCGACGACGAGCGTTTTCCGGCCAAGCAGACCCAATGGTTCATCGCCGGCGCCAAGGAAGATGGCCTGCGCCCACGCGACGTCGAGATCCGCAGCGATGACGATCGCAAGAAGGTCGAGCTCTACCAGCTCTACGAGGAGCAATGCCAGCGCGAGGGGGTGGTCGACTTCGGCGAGCTGATGCTTCGCAGCTACGAGTTGCTGCGCGACAACGATCCGGTGCGCGAGCACTACCAGCGGCGGTTCCGGCACATCCTGATCGACGAATTCCAGGACACCAACCGCCTGCAATACGCGTGGATCAAGATGCTCTCCGGCACCATGGTCGACGGCCGTTTCGCGCCTGCCGACAACAGCGTGATCGCGGTCGGCGACGACGACCAGAGCATTTATGCATTCCGCGGTGCGCGCGTGGGCAACATGGCCGATTTCGTGCGCGAATTCAACGTGTCGCACCAGATCAAGCTGGAGCAGAACTACCGCAGCTACAGCAATATCCTCGATTCGGCCAACGAACTCATCAGCCACAACAAGAAGCGCCTCGGCAAGAACCTGCGTACCGACCAGGGCCCGGGCGAACCAGTGCGCGTCTACGAGTCGACCAGCGATTTCGCCGAAGCGCAATGGATGGTCGAGGAGATGCGCCAGCTGGTGCGCGACGGCATCGATCGCAAGGAGATGGCCGTGCTCTACCGCAGCAATGCGCAGAGCCGGGTGATCGAAACGGCGCTTTTCAATGCCGCTGTGCCGTACCGCGTGTATGGCGGCCTGCGCTTCTTCGAGCGAGCCGAAATCAAGCACGCACTGGCCTACCTGCGGCTGCTGGAGAACAAGGACGACGACACGAGCTTCCTGCGCATCGTCAACTTTCCGCCGCGCGGCATCGGCGCGCGCAGCATCGAGCAGTTGCAGGACGCGGCCCGCGCGGCCGGCCGCTCGTTGCACGACGCCGTCAGCGCGGTCGGCGGCAAGGCCGGCGGAAATCTCTCCGCTTTCGTCGCGAAGATCGACGTGCTGCGCGAGCAGACGCAGGGCATGTCGCTGCGCGAGATCATCGAACTGGTGCTGGACCACAGCGGCCTCATCGAGCACTACAAGGCCGACCGCGAAGGCGCCGACCGCATCGAGAATCTGGAAGAACTGGTCAACGCCGCCGAAAGCTTCGTCACGCAGGAAGGCTTCGGCCGCGATGCGGTTGCACTGCCGATCGACGAACTGCGGCAATCGCCGGTCAGTCAAGGCATCGATCCGAACCGCCCCGTCACCGACGAACCGCTCGCGCCCGATGCGGAAACGGGCGAGACGCTGAGCCCGCTCGCGGCGTTCCTGACCCATGCCGCCCTCGAATCCGGCGACAACCAGGCCCAGGCCGGCCAGGACGCAGTGCAACTCATGACCGTGCACGCCGCCAAGGGCCTCGAATTCGATTGCGTTTTCATCACCGGCCTGGAAGAGGGCCTGTTCCCGCACGAGAACTCGATGAGCGACTATGAAAGCCTCGAGGAAGAGCGCCGCCTGATGTACGTGGCCATCACCCGCGCACGCAAGCGCCTGTACCTGAGCCATTCGCAGACCCGCATGCTGCACGGCCAGACCCGTTACAACGTCAAGAGCCGTTTCTTCGACGAACTGCCCGAGAGCGCCCTCAAGTGGCTCACCCCCAAGAACCAGGGCTTCACGCCCTCGGCCTTCGGCTATGGCGGCGGTTACGCAAGCACGCGCGGGAGCGGCGGATCCAACTACGGCAAGGAAACCTTCGCCAGCCCTCCCGTCCCGCCCCAAAAAGCCGCGCCATCCCACGGCCTGCGCTCAGGCATGCAGGTCTTCCACAACAAGTTCGGTGAAGGCACCGTATTGGCGCTGGAAGGCAGCGGCGACGACGCCCGCGCCCAAGTCAACTTCCCCCGCCACGGCGTCAAGTGGCTGGCCCTCTCAGTAGCAAAGCTAACCCCGGTCTGACCAAACGGCCGGCGTAGCCCGGCCGCGTTCGTGAAACACCGCGGAACCGGCTTCGCCGGGCCGCCGGTGTTGCCCCCGGTAGGGGGTGGGCGGCTACACGAAGTGAGCCAACCTGGGGGCGAGCTACTCCTCGAGCTACTCCTGAAAAGAGTCCCGGAATGTGAACCACGTGCTGGTGAAGAACATCGCTGCCATCACCAGCGCGCCGCCGACCATCACCGCGCCGCCGGCCGCCGAGGCGCCCGCGCCGATGCCCATCGCGCCGACAGCCACGAGCAAGGTCGCGACCAGGCTCAACACGATGCCTGCGCCGATGAAGACACCGGTCCAGACCAGTCCGAAGACGGTGAGCGCGCCGAAGTTCTTGAAGCAGGCCACGAAGCTGAAGAACAGGCTCTTGGCCGGTGGCACGCGGTGCCAGTGCACGAGCGCCGGCGCGTGCCAGAAAGCCAGCGACAGCGGCAGGTAAAGACCCATCGCGATCCAGAGCGCCACCTGGAACTCGGTGGTTTCCGCCAATTCGCGCGTGAGCGGGCCGCCGAGCAGGTACACCCGGGCGAACTGCCCGCCATCGGCCAGCGCGGAGATCGCCATGACCGCGAGGAACAAACCGGCGTACATCGCGCCGAGCACGGCCATGGGCCGGACGTCAGAACGGACTGCATTCAACGCCGCCATGAACACGGTGCCCGCAGGCGGCTTTTCAGGCCCGGCGGCCCGCGCGGCCGCCGCCATGAGGCCCAGCGTCATGGTCGGCAGCAGCATCAACGCAATCGCCGCACCAATCAGCGGCAGTTGCGAGGCGATCGACACCAGCGCCATGAAGAAAAAGAACAGCGAAATGAAGGCCAGCGGCTGTCGCGCGAAGGCCTTGAGTCCGCTGCGGACCCACAGCACGCCGGTGCGTGCCGGAACAAGGTTGAGTTTCATCGGGTCGGGTCAGGCGGCCTGCAGATCCGCGCCATGTGAGAACTCGAAGGTCGCATGTGCGCGCTCGCGCAGCACGCGTTCGAAGTGCGTCGGATCATGCGCCTTGAGCATGCTCGCTTCGCGGGGCAGGTGGTAGTCCCACAGCCGCGAAATCCAGAAGCGCAACGCAGCGGCCCTGAGCATGGCCGGCAGCAGGGCGCGCTCGGCGCCGGTCAGGGGACGTACCGTGCCATAGGCGCCGAGCAGTGCACCCGCGTGCTCGGCATCGTGGCGGCCGCTCTGGAGGTCGATGGCCCAATCGTTCAGGCAAACGGCCAGGTCGAAAAGCCAGGTGTCGGTGCCGGCGAAATAAAAGTCGAAGACGCCCGTGAGCCGTGGCGCGTCGGCGCTGGCATGGGTGTCGAACATCGCGTTGTCGCGGAACAGGTCGGCGTGGATTGGTCCCCGCGGCAGCGCGGCGTAGGCGGAAGATTCGGCGATGTGGTTCTGGTAGGCGAGCTCGCTGCGCAACAGTGAGGCCTGCGGAGCCTCCAGATAAGGCAAGACCACGGGCGTCGTGTCATTCCACCACGGCAGGCCGCGCAGGTTGGGCTGGATGCGTGGATAGTCCCGCGCGGCAATGTGCATATGGGCCAGCAAACGGCCGAGTTCAGCGCAATGGGCCGCGGTGGGTGCCAGCACGCTCTTGCCCTGGAGGCGCTGCACCACCGCGGCAGGCTTGCCGGCCACCGTATGCAGCAGTTCGCAGGGCGCGTTGGCGGGTATGGACAGCGCGTGCCCCTGCGGCGGCTCGACCTTCGGATCGGCCACCGGCTCCGGCACCGGGATACCGCGAGCCGCAAGGTGCTTCATTAAACAAAGGTAGTACGGGAGCTGTTCGGGGCCGAGGCGCTCGAACAGCGTCAGCACGTACTGACCCGTCGCGGTGGTCGCAAAGTAGTTGGTGTTCTCGATCCCGCCTTCGATGCCTCGAAGTTCGCTCAGCGGGCCGAGTCCCAGGCGCTGCACCAGCGCGTCGGCTTCGTCGAATCCGACTTCCGTGAAAACTGCCACCGTGCGCTCAGAACTTGAAGACGTTCCACCAGACCCGCGAGCCGGGGTCTGAGTTGCTCGAATCGGGTTGGCCCTGCATGTTGCTGCCCTGTTCGCGGTTGGGCATGACGTTGTACGCCGGCGCGTTGTTCTTGGGCTTGACGGTGATGCTCGTCGTTTGACCGCCGACACGAACCTCATCGACGGTGGCGCCGCTGTCTTCGGTATGGATGTGCTCGATCTTCTGGTTTTGGCGGCCGTTTTCCTTGTCCGCTTCCGTTTTGCCCGCCGGGGCCGGCTGCTGCGCCGGAGGGGGGGTCTGGGCCTGTACGGCGGCAATCGCCGCGACGCTGGCGAACATCAGCGTGGCCAGGCGAATGCGGGAAACGTGAAGCAACGTGGAAGACATGATCAGGATTGTAGGTCCGCGCTCGCTTCAGGGATACAAGTCCGTGGCGTTCCGGCACACCTTCCGGACGGCCGGTCGCGGCACGGCAAAATGCCTTGATGACCGACAAGAAAACGCTGCTGCTCGTCGACGGATCGAGCTATCTCTATCGCGCCTTTCACGCGATGCCCGACCTGCGCGCCGTACCCGGCGACAACAGCAGTCCCGCCACGGGCGCCATCCGGGGAATGATCAACATGATGCAGGCCTTGCGCCGCGAGGTGCGGGCCGACTACGCCGCCTGCGTCTTCGACGCGCCGGGCAAGACGTTCCGCGACGACTGGTACCCCGCCTACAAGGCCAATCGCTCGCCGATGCCGGACGACCTGCGCAGCCAGGTCGAGCCGATCCACCAGGTCGTACGGATGCTCGGCTGGCCGGTCCTTTGCGTGCCCGATATCGAGGCCGACGACGTGATCGGCACGCTCGCCCGGACCGCCGCCGCCCAGGGCATTGAAGTCACGGTGTCCAGCGGCGACAAGGACCTGAGCCAACTCGTGGACGAGCACGTCACCATCATCGACACGATGAACGGCAAGAAGCGCGACGTGGCCGGCGTGACGGCCGAGTTCGGCGTGCCGCCGAATCTGATGATCGACTACCAGACCCTGGTCGGCGACACGGTCGACAATGTCCCCGGCGTCGAGAAGGTCGGTCCGAAGACAGCCGCCAAGTGGCTGCTCGAATACGGTTCGCTCGATGCGCTCATCGCACGCGCCGGCGAGGTCAAGGGCCAGGCCGGCGAGAACCTGCGCAAAGCGCTCGACTGGCTGCCGCAAGGCCGTCGGCTGGTGACCATCCGGACCGATTGCGACCTCGGCGAGCATGTGAGCGGGCTGCCCTCGCTGGACGCCATCGCCATCGGACCGCAACAGACGGATGCTCTGAAGACCTTCTACGAACAGTACGGCTTCAAGTCCCTGGTGAAGACGTTGGAAGCCCACGAGGTGCAGCCCGAACTGATCGAGGAGAACAAGAAGCGCAAGGGACCGGAAGGCGGCACCGGCCTCTTCGACGATCCCAGTTTCCAAGCCGCGGCCAAGGTCTCCAACCTGGCCTACGACACGATCATGACCTGGGAGGCCTTCGACACCTGGCTGGCCAAAATCCAGGCGGCCGAGCTCGTGGCGATCGACACCGAGACCAACTCGCTCGACGAGATGCGCGCCGAAATCGTCGGCCTGAGCTTCAGCGTGACGCCGGGCGAGGCGGCCTACATCCCGGTGGGCCACAACTATCCCGACGCGCCCGTTCAGCTGCCGCGCGATGAAGTCCTGGCAAAGCTCAAGCCCTGGCTCGAAGACGGCACGAAGAAAAAGCTCGGCCAGCACATCAAGTACGACCGCCATGTGTTCGCCAACCACGGTATCGAGGTGCAAGGCTATGCGCACGACACGATGCTGCAGAGCTACGTGCTGGAGGTGCACAAGCCGCACGGCCTCGCCAGTCTGGCGGAGCGGCACCTGGGCCGTACGGGCATCGACTACGAAGACCTCTGCGGCAAGGGCGCACACCAGATCTCGTTCAGCCAGGTGTCGATCGACAAGGCAGCCGAATACTCGTGCGAGGATTCCGACCAGACGCTGGACGTGCATCGCGTCCTCTGGCCGCAACTCGAAGCCAACGAGAAGCTGCGCTTCATCTACGAGCTGGAAATCGCATCCAGCGAGACGCTCTACCGCGTCGAACGCAATGGCGTGCTGATCGACGCGCCCACGCTGGCCGCGCAGAGCAACGAACTCGGCAAGCGCATCATGGCGCTGGAGCAGGAGGCCTACGAACTCGCGGGCCAGCCCTTCAATCTCGGTTCGCCCAAGCAGATCGGCGAGGTGTTCTTCACCAAGCTGGGCCTGCCGGTTGTCAAGAAGACACCGAGCGGCGCACCGAGCACCGACGAAGAGGTACTGGAAAAGCTCGCCGAGGATTTCCCGTTGCCTGCCAAGATCCTGGAGCATCGCGGTTTGTCGAAGCTCAAGGGCACTTACACCGACAAGCTCGGCTTGCTGGCGAGTCCGCGCAGCGGTCGGGTGCACACGCACTATGCGCAGGCCGTTGCGGTGACGGGGCGGCTGTCCAGCAACGATCCCAATCTGCAGAACATCCCGATCCGCACGGTCGAAGGTCGCCGCGTGCGCGAGGCCTTCGTCGCGCCGGCGGGCAGTGTGATTGCGAGCTCCGACTATTCGCAGATCGAACTGCGCATCATGGCCCACATCAGCGGCGACGAATCGCTGCTGCGCGCATTCACCGAAGGCATCGACGTGCACCGGGCGACGGCCGGCGAGGTCTTCGGCGTCGCGGTGGACCAGGTGTCGAGCGAGCAGCGCCGCTACGCGAAGGTGATCAATTTCGGGCTGATCTACGGCATGAGCAGCTTTGGCCTTGCGCGCAACCTGGGCATCGAGACCAAGGCCGCGGCGTCCTACATCGAGCGCTACTTCGCGCGCTATCCCGGCGTGAAGGCGTACATGGACGAGACCAAGGCGCTGGCCAAGCAGAAAGGTTACGTCGAGACCGTGTTCGGCCGCCGTCTCTATCTGCCGGAGATCAACTCGCCCAACGGCCCGCGTCGAGGCGGCGCCGAACGCGCGGCCATCAACGCGCCGATGCAGGGCACCGCTGCCGATCTCATCAAGCTCAGCATGGTGAAAGTGCAGGAGGTGCTCGACGCCGAGAAGCGCGGGACAAAGATGATCATGCAGGTGCACGACGAACTGGTGTTCGAAGTGCCTGAAGTTGAAGTGGAGTGGGTTCGCACCGAAATCCCGCGGATCATGGCAAGCGTTGCGGAACTCAAGGTGCCGCTGCTTGCGGAGATCGGCTTTGGGCCCAATTGGGATAAAGCACACTAGCCTAGATACGCTCGCCCCCAGGTTGGCTCACTTCGTGTAGCCGCCCACCCCCTACCGGGGGCAACACCAGCGGCCCGGCGAAGCCGGTTCCGCGGTGTTTCTGGAATGTCCCTCTCTTGGAGAACTGAGAACAATGAATGTTGCTACTGCTTTTGGGCGTCGGGCCTTTGTCCTTACGGCGCTGAGTTTTGCTTGTGCTTGCGCTTTTGCTGCGCCTGATGAGCGTCTCGCTTCGCTTGCCGCGAAGGAGAAGCCGGCGTTGCTGGAGACATTGAAGCAGCTGGTTTCTCTGGAATCGGGGAGCCGTGATCTGGAAGGGCTGGACAAGATTGCGAATCTGATTGTCGAGAAGTTCAGGGCGCTTGGCGGCGAGGTCGAACTGATCGATCCGTCGGCCGATGCCTACTGCATGGAGGACACGCCCGAGAAGATCGGCAAGGTGGTGCGTGCGACGTTCAAGGGGACGGGCACGAAGAAGATCATGCTGATCGCGCACATGGACACGGTCTACCAGATCGGCATGTCGAATCAGCAGCCGTTTCGCATCGATGGCGACAAGGCCTATGGGCTCGGGATTGCGGACGACAAGCAGGGCGTCGCGGTCATCGCTCACACGGTGGCGCTGCTGAAAGCGTTGAACTTCAAGGACTACGGCACATTGACGGTCCTGATCAACGGCGACGAGGAGATCAGTTCGCCGGGCGCGCGTTCACTCATTACGAGGCTGGGCGGTGAGCATGACGTGGTGATGTCGTTCGAGGGGTCTTCGGTTCGCGAAGACAAGCTGTCGCTCGCGACCGCGGGCATTGCGTCTGTCACGCTCAACGTCACGGGCAAGGCTTCGCACGCGGGTTCGGCACCCGAGGCGGGCGTGAATGCGCTGTACGAGCTTTCGAATCAGATCCTGCAGATGCGTGACCTGTCCGATCCGGCGACCGGCCTGAAGATGAACTGGACCATCTCGCGCGCCGGCACCAATCGCAACGTGATTCCAGCCACTGCGACGGCGGGCGCAGATGTGCGGGTGCTGAAGGTGAGCGACTACGACCGCATCGAGCAGCAGGTGCGGGAGCGCGCGAAGAATCAGCTGATTCCACAGGCCAAGGTCGAGGTCAAGTTCGAGCGCCGTCGTCCGCCGCTGGAGGCCACGGATGCATCGCGCGCGCTGGCAGCGCATGCGCAGCAGATCTACAAGGAGCTTGGCCTGCCGCTGGGCGCGGACGACAAGGTCGCCGGCGGCGGCACCGACGCCGCCTTTGCCGCACTGAAGACCAAGGCGGCGGTGGTGGAGCGCTTCGGCCTCCAGGGCTTCGGCGCGCATTCGATGGATGCCGAATATGTACTGATCGATTCGATCGAACCGCGGCTCTATCTGGCGACGCAGATGATCATGGACGTGTCGCGCGGCAAGGTCGGGCCTGCTTCCAACTGAGGCGCAGCTTCTCTCGCGATGCGCCTACGTCACATCGAGGTTTTCAACGCGATCATGCTCACCGGGAGCGTGAGCGCGGCAGCGCGACTCATCAACATCACGCAGCCGGCAGTGAGCCGGACCTTGCAGCATGCGGAGATCCAACTGGGGTTTGCGCTTTTCCAGCGCGCCAAGGGACGACTGACGCCGACGACGGAGGCGTTGACGCTGTATCCGCACATCGAGCGGCTTTTCGCGCAGCTCGACGAGGTGCAGCGGCTGGCGGCGAACCTGCGCACGGCCAGTGATGCGGGGGAGTTGCGCATCCTCACGGTGCTGGCATTGAGCTATGAAGTGCTGCCGCGCGCGCTCAAGCGTTTCCGGGAGAAGCATCCGGGCGTGGCTGTGACGGTGGAGTCACTGCACTCGCCGCAGATCATGTCGGCGCTGCTTCTACAGGAGGCAGACGTGGGCTTTGCGTTCAGTCCGGCGGTGCATCCTTCGTTGACGCAAGAAGCGCTGGCGGACAGCCGCATGGTGTGCATCGCGCCGAAGGGGATGCTGTCACGCGCGCTTCTGCGCAATGGGTCGGTGGCCTTGCACGATCTGGTCAATCTGCCGGTGGTGGGGCTCGACAGTCGCGATCCGGTCGGCACTAGCCTGAGCCAGGCTTGCCGTCAGGCGGGGGTTGGCTTTCAGCAGGCGGTGGTCACGGTGCAGACCTATCACGCGGCGCTTGCGATGGCGCATCACGGGCTCGGGGTTGCGCTGGTTGATGGATGCACGGCCTGTTCAGCGGATCGGGAGAAGGTGGATGTGTTGACGCTGGAGCCTCACATTCCGGTGCCGATTCGGGCGCTGCGGTTTGCGGGGCGGCCGGATTCTGTGGCCGTGCGAAGCATTACCCGGTTTATGCAGGAAGCTATTGAGGGGATGAGGTAGTGGGTTTTTGGGGCGGCGGAGGCGGGCGGTGTGCGCTGGGCCGGCCGACGTCACCGGCCGCTTCGCGGCTGCCCTGCGCTGCTCACGGTACGCGGGGTCCGCGCGAAACTCGCTTCGCTCAAACACGCGCAGCCCTGATCCGCGTACCGCTGCGC
>NZ_JBFTNY010000031.1:0-65107 GCF_056397705.1 Variovorax sp. 05L425
ACCGTCGCGCTTGTACCCCACGACCAATCGGGCCTTCAACTCTGCGTGCTTTTCTGTCATGTCCACCTGTCCATGTTGATCTACATGGACAGGTAGCCTCTCAGTTCATCGCGTTGCAAGGAAGGGCGTGCTTGTTTGATCGCTTACGATGGAACTGCTCAAGTCGATGGCCGGCATCGATCTCGTGCACGTGCCTTACAAGGGCGGCGGCGCGGCACTGACTGACCTTCTCTCGGGCAATGTGCAGGCGATGTTCGTGAGCTATGGGACCGGCAACGCGCAGATCAAGGCGGGCAAGATCCGGGTTCTCGCGGTGACGTCCAGCCAACGCTCGCCAGCACTGCCGGATGTGCCGACCATCGCCGAGGCAGGTGTTCCGGGCTATGAATCCGGCGTCTGGTATGCGCTGCTCGCGCCGCACGGCACGCCCCCGGAAATCGTCAAGCGCCTGCATGACGGATCGGTGGCTGCGCTTCAATCGAAGGAATTGCGCGAGCGCTTCGCGTCGGACGGCGTCAAGCCCATCGGCTCGACGCCGGAGGAACTCACGAAATACATCCAATCCGAGCGCGTCAAGTGGGCTGAGGTCGTGAAGCGCTCGGGCGCAACGGTCGAATGAGAGGTTGAGGCTGCAGAGACGCATACACCCACCTTGATTGGCTACCGGCGTCCGGGCTATTCTGTGCGTCTTGACTTCACACGCCCCGCCATGCCGCCACGTCTTACCGCCAACGATTTCGACCAGGAACTGCTCATTCTTTTCGACGCCTACGTCCATGGCGATCTGGACCGGCGCTCGTTCCTGAGCCAGGCACAGAAATTTGCCAAGGCGGGCGTCGCGGCCACGACATTGCTGGCGGCGCTGAGCCCCAATTTCGCGGCCGGGCAGCAAGTACCGCCCGGCGATCCGAGGCTCAAGATCGAGCGCGTGAGCTATCCCTCGCCTTCCGGCAGTGGCACGGTACGCGGCTACCTGGTGCGCCCGGCGAGCGCCGGCGAGAAGCGGCTGCCCGCAGTGCTCGTCATTCACGAGAACCGCGGCCTCAATCCGCACATCGAGGACATCGCGCGGCGCCTGGCGGTTGACGGCTTCATGGCTTTCGCACCGGACGCCCTGACACCCCTTGGCGGCTATCCGGGCGACGAGGACAAGGCGCGCGAGGCTTTCGCGAAATTGGACCAGGCCCATGCACTCAATGACTTCCTGGCAGCCGCAACCTTGCTGAGATCGCGACCCGATGCCACCGGCAAGCTTGGCGTCGTCGGCTTTTGCTACGGTGGCGGCATCGTCCACCAGTTGGCGGTCAGGCTGCCTGACCTCGATGCAGGCGTCCCTTTTTACGGCAACACGCCTGCGCCCGCGGAAGCGGCCAAGGTCAAGGCGCCCCTGCTCATCCAGCGCGCCGAAATCGACGAGCGAATCAATGCGGCATGGCCCGCCTACGAAGCGGCCCTGCGTGCTGCGGGCGTGCGCTTCACGGCCTATCAGTATCCCGGCACACAGCACGGCTTCAACAACGACACCACGCCGCGATACGACGCGGCAGCCGCCCAGCTCGCCTGGTCGCGCACGGTTGCATTCCTGAAAACGCAATTGGGAGCCGACTAACCCGTCAGCCCCTCCACCTGCGCAGGGCGGACTTGGGAAGTATCAGCCGAACGACCAGGTCGCCTGCCGGCGTCCTGAAAGTGTCATAGGTCTCGGCACACTCCAGCGGGTCGCCGTTGCCGAGATAGAACTTGGGCTCCCGCTGCCGAGTGATCGTTCCGTACACACTCTTGACAGCGTATGTTGGAGTGCGGCGAAAGACGATATGGATTCGTCCGTCCGTGCCGCGTGCCCGAAAAAGATCGGTTCTCATTGGCCACCTCAGCGCGCTTCCGCACTCAGTATGGCGAGCTGAAATGGAAACTGTGTAAGACGCCTTCCAACCGCATGCGCGATCACGTCTGACTCGCCTCCCCGGCCGTGCGCTGAGCCGACCCGGTCGCGAAGATGAGGTCGCGCATCTGCGCTGCGATGGATGCGTCGAGCGGCTGCGCCCCGTCCGGCCCCGCGCTCGGCGAATTGCCGAATGTGACCCTGGCGACCAGATCGCGGTAGCGTGGCAGCGCCACCTGCAGCGCTGCAGCGAGCTTTTCCTTGTTGCGCTCCGTGCGACGCAACAGAGTGAGCGGATGCCTCTGTGCATCCGGCGAAATGACATGGCTCACCAGCGCGGGCACGAACCGCGTTCGAGGGGCCATCCGGGCGAACAAGGTATAGCTGCTGGACCAGTTCCGCAATGACGCCGCTGCCCGGTGCGGACCAAAGGTGGCGGGATCGGGCTCGATCTCTCCCGCCGGGAATGTCAGCAGAGCGCCGCCCTCTTGCAAGTGCCTGCCGGCAGTTCGAATGACGGCCATCCGCCCGCTTTCTTCATCAGGCAGAAAGATCAGTTGCCGCGCGACATTGGGCAAGGCGCGAAGAAACGGGCGATCCGAGGCAATCACCCGAAGGTCGGGACGAGACGCAAGACTGGTGAAGAGTGCGACCGTGTCGGTCATTCCGGGGTGGTTTGCCAGAATGATCACGGGACCTTGCGGCGGAACGTATTCCAGGCCGGAGGTGACGATGCCGGCGGTCATCCGGCTCATCAGCCACGCGCTGCCTTGCGCAAGGCCATGCTGGCCGACGCGGTTGTCGAACTCGTGCGCAGTCCATGCGAAGCGGCGGGCCGCAGGCTGAAACAAGCGGCCCACAGGCGTGCGGCGGAGGCCCAGCAGGCCCACCGAATCCATCAGGTCGACGATGTTGAGCTCGGTGAGTGTCTCGACCAATGGCGACGCGGTGGCGGTCATCTGCCGGTTGATGATTGAAATGGTACTGGCTGGGGCACGCATCCATTCTTTCAGATCGGGGAGGGCAACACTCAGTGCCGGTGGCTGCTTGCGCGTGCGAGGCGGTAGTGCTCGGCGAGCACGTCGCGCCCCCAGTCGCCCTCGAAGTCGCGCCACACGCTGTGGATGTGGTTGCCGCCCGAGTTGTCCCATTCGATCAGGAAGCGCGCGCCCTGGACGCGCCAGTAGTGCGGCTGGCCGCGCTCGGTGGCGCCGGCCCATCCGAAGCGGATGCCGTCCAGGCCGCCCGCACGCACGCGTTCCAGCCGCTGCTGCGCCAACGACGGTTCGGCCACCGAGGCCAGCGACTCGATGATGCGCAGCAGCATGGCCTGCTGCGCTGCGTCCATGGCGCTGAAGGCCACACCCACAGGTGCCATTGGATCCAGCTGCGCCGCATTGCGCGTGACGATGTCACCGAATGGCTGGGCACTGAAGATGGCCTGCTGGCGCTGCGCCGCCGAGAAGGCGGCCAGCAGTGCAAAGGCGCGGTCTTCTTCCTCGCCCAGCGCGCGCTGACCCTTGCGCGGGCCCCCGTTGCCGATGTCGCGCGGAACTTGCGCCGGATTGGCACCCAGGAACTGCGGCAGCGTGGCCACCACCTGGCCGTCGGCCAATGTGAAATGCAGCGAGAGATGGTGCCCTTCGATCCGCCAGCCCCAGGGCGCAGTGGCGTCCGGCGTGCCGAACAACACGAATGCGTAGTTCTCCGGATCGCGCGAGGGGCCGAAGGACTCGATCTCGCGCAGCGCGATCTCCAAGGCGATGATGGCCTGCACCTTGACCAGCCCCGGCTCCGACAAGGCCGCGGCCAGCAACTGCTGCGCTGCCTTGCGCTGGGCATCCTCCATGGTCTTGAATGCAATGCCGGGCCGCCTGCGCGGCGTGTAGTTCCAATCGCCACGCGCCTCCAGGGTGAACGGCCGCACCAGTTCTGGCCGCTGCGCCGCCGGCGTCGCCTCCAGCAACGCCCGCGCCGCGGCCGTCATCGCCTGCGCCGCGCGGCCGGTGTCGGCCGCGGTGGCGGCATGGGGCACTGCGGCGAGCAAGGTCCAGCAAGTCATCCAGGCGGACAGAGTGCGCAGCATGGTCGGCTCAGAGCTTGTAGCCGAACTGGCGCAGCAAGCCCTTTCGCGCCTCGACGTCGGATTCGGTTTCGATGCCCTTGCTGGTCGCGCCATCCACGACGCCGAGAATCCCGCGCCCGCTCCCGGTCTCGGCCACGACGACTTCCGTCGGATTGGCCGTCGCGCAGTAGATGCCGCAAACCTCCGGCACCGCCTTGATGGTGTTCAGGATGTTGATCGGAAATCCGCCGGTCATGAAGATGATGAAGGAATGCCCGCAGCCAAGCGCCAAGGCGTTCCTCTGCGCCAGTTCGATGAGTTGCGCGTCGTTCCCGGTTCGACGAACCAGTGCGGGGCCACTCGACTCGCAGAACGCGATGCCGAACTTCATTTGGGGCGCCGTCTGAACGATCGCCTCGTGCAGATCTTCGATCGTCTTGATGAAGTGCGACTGACCGAGGATGAAGTTCATGTCGGCCGGCTTGTCGATCGGGACGGTTGTGAGTTCCACGGCAGTCTCCTTCCAGCGAAACACCGCTACCCACCCATTTTGAGGAACTTGCAGGCGCCCTGGGCGGAGTGCCTCCTCGTCCAAGGGTCTCCCGGTTGAAGTTGCAGGAGCGCTTTGCTCAAATGCGGAAACAAGCGCCTTTTTGCGCGTGTGCTTCTAGGGCCTGTTAACAGGCCCCAACCCTGTGGAGGCAATCATGGCAAGACTGGTCATGCGCACGCGCAGCAAGCCCTATCCGGTGGACATCGGCGGCGAGACGCAATTCATCTGCGGTTGCGGCCTGTCGGCGACCCAGCCCTTCTGCGACGGTACGCACAAGCTGACACGCGATGAGCAGGAGGGAACGCTCTGCTGGTACGACGCCGATGTGCAGCGCAAGGAACTCGCGCACGCCTTCCCCAACATCCGCACCCCGAGCGAATAGGCTCGCCCGACACCCGGCAGGCGCCATGAGCGAACCGGATTTCACGATGCTGCGGCAGCGCATGCTGGCCGAGATCGCCGCCAAGACGATTTTCTCGACCACGTACCTGGGCAAGGCGGCACTGGATTCGAGGGTCATGAACGCCATGGCGACGGTGCCGCGCCACGCGTTCGTGCCGTTCGAACTGCGTCCCTATGCCTACGTCGATTCGCCCTTGCCGATCGGCTTCCGAAAGACGATCTCTCAACCCTTCATCGTCGCGGTGATGACCGACCTGCTCGGCGTGCAACCGACCGACACGGTGCTCGAGGTCGGCACCGGGCTGGGCTATCAGTCGGCCATCCTGGCGGAACTCGCGCACCGCGTTTTCAGTGTCGAGATCATCGAGGAACTGGCCGAGCAGGCCGTGCGACGGCTGGCCGACCAGGGGCGCACCAATGTCGAGATCAGGATCGGAAACGGTTGCCATGGCTGGCCTGAACACGCGCCATTCGACAAGATCATGGTGACGGCCGCGCCCGAGTTGATCCCGCCGGCGCTCATCTATCAGCTGAAGCCCGGCGGCACGATGGTGATACCGGCCGGCTTGCCCGACACACAGCAGCTCATCCAGCTCAAGAAGGACGCGCAGGGCTCAGTCACCACGAGGGAAATCTTCCAGGTGCTTTTCTCGACGCTCGAGGACACGGACACCGAATGATCGCTGGCCGAGCTCAGATGCCCTTGGCCTTTCGCCACACTTCGAATGCCGCCCTGGTGTCCGCATTCGGCGGATAGGTGCCGGCCAGCTTGGCGCCACCCTCGATGCGCTCGAGCACGAAGGCTTCCATCTTCTCCTGCTCAGTCGCATCACGCGCGACCTCTGCGGCCAGATGCTGCGGGATCACGACCACCCCTTCGTCGTCGCCCACGATCACGTCGCCCGGATACACCGCGACACCACCGCAGCCGATCGGCACGTTGAGGTCGATCGCGTGGTGGTGAATCAGGTTCAGCGGCGCACTGCCACCGGCGCAATAGACGGGAAAGTCCATCTGCGAAATGGGCCCGCTGTCGCGTACGGGCCCGTCGGAGACGAGGCCAGCGGCGCCGCGGACCTTGAGCCGTGTCGTGAGAATCTGGCCGCCCGAGGCCACGCGCTTTTCGCCGCGGCAATCGATCACCAGCACATGGCCCTCGGGCACGCTCTCGATACCCTTGCGCTGTGGATGGTTCGGATCGTCGAAGGCGCTGATCTGATCGAGGTCCTCGCGCGACGGGATGTTGCGCATCGTGAAGGCCGGGCCGACGAGATTGCCGCCGCTCGGTCGGGTCAGGCGTCCGACGCCTTGCAAATACACATTGCGAAAGCCGCGCTTGAAGAGTTGCGTGCAAAGCGTGGCGACGCTGACGTGGCGCAGCTGCTCGCGTGCTTCGCTGGAAAGCGATGGTGAAGGTGAAGACATGGCGTGTTCTGTCATGGAATCAGTTGACGGAGGCGCCGGATTTGCGGATCAGCTCATCCCAGCGCGGGATCTCTTTCTTCATCAGTGCCGCCAGTTGCTCGGGCGAGCCGGCCACCACTTCCATGCCGAGCTGGTTGGTGAGCTTGTCCTTCACCTCAGGCATCTGAAGGATCTTCGCGATCTCGGACGAAAGGCGCTGTGCAATCGGCGCCGGCAGGCCCTTGGGCGCATACACGGCCTGCCACGATGCCATCTCGAAGCCTTTCACGCCCGCTTCCTGCATGGTCGGCAACTGCGGCGCGAGCGCCATGCGCCTGGCGGTGGTCACGGCCAGCAGCTTGAGCTTTCCGCTTTGCACCAGCGGCAGCGCGGCCGTGATCTGGTCGAACATGAAGGTCACCTGTCCCGACGACACGTCGAGCATCGCAGGAGGCGTTCCCTTGTACGGGATGTGCGTGAGCTTCACGCCGATCGAGTCACCGAACAGCTCGCCCGCAAGATGTGTCGAGGTGCCGGCACCCGATGACGCGAAGGTGCGTCTGGTCGGATCCTTCTTCAGCAGCGAGACCAGGTCCGCCACCGAGTTCACGCCCAGATTCGGGTCGACGATGAGCACGTTCGGCAAGAAAGCCACGAGCGAGATCGGGTCGAAATCCTTCACCGGGTCATAGGGGAGGTTCTTGTAGAGGCTTGCGTTGATCGCGTGCGTGCTGATCGTGCCGCCGAACAGCGTGTAGCCGTCGGGCTTGGCCTTGGCGACGAAGCCTGCGCCGACGGCGCCTGCGGCGCCAGGCTTGTTGTCGACGATCACTGGCTGGCCCAGCGCTTCGCCAAGCTTCTGCGCAATGAGGCGGCCGATCACGTCGGTCGACCCGCCGGGCGTGAAGGGCACGACGTAGGTGATCGGGCGCGTGGGCCATTTGTCGGTGGTCTGCGCCGGCGCGATCGCGGGGCTCGCGAGCAAGAGCGCCGCGCTCAGTTGGAACACCGCACGAAGTGCGTGAAGACGGGTGGTGTGCATGTCTCTACTCCACCCTGACGCCGCGCGTCTTGATGACCTGGCCGTAGCGCGCCTTGTCGGTCTCGATGATCTTCTGCAGTTCGGCCGGCGTGCTGCCGCGCGGCGTGGCGCCTTGCGCGATCAGCGCCTGTCGCATGTCCTCGGCGGCTACCACTTCCTTCACATCGGCGGCGATCTTGTCGACAAGCGCCTGCGGCGTTCCGGCGGGCGCGAGCAATGCGACCCATGAGCCTGACTCGGCGTTGGGCACCCCCTGTTCCGCCAGCGTCGGCACGTCGGGCATCGCGGGCGAGCGCTGCGCGCTGGTCACGGCCAATGCACGCAGCTTCCCCGTCTTCACGTAGCCGGAGGTTTCGAGGATCGAGGCGAAAAGCATGTCGACGTGCCCCGCCATGAGGTCGGTCATGGCCGGCCCGCCGCCTTTGTAGGGCACGTGCACGAGCTTGATGTCCCCAGCCTGCTGGAAGATCTCGGCCGTCAGGTGCGGGGATCCACCGCTGCCGGAACTGGCAAAGGTGTACTTGTCAGGCGAAGCCTTGGCCAGCGCGATCAACTCCTTTGGCGTCTTCGCCGGCAGGTCCGGCCGCACGACGAAAGCAAAAGGCAAGTCCGCGAACAACGACACGGGCATGAAGGCCTTGTCAGGTTCGTAGGCCATCTTGTAGAGCGAAGGATTGATCGATTGCGTGCCCACGTTACCGATGAGGAAGGTGTAGCCGTCGGGTTTGGCCTTGGCCACCACGTCCATGCCGACGATGCCGCCCGCGCCAGTGCGGTTGTCCACGACGACCGTCTGGCCCCACTTCTTGCCAAGGCGCACAGCCAGCAGCCGCGCGGCGATGTCGGTGCCGCCGCCCGGCGAGAACGGCACGACGAAGGTGACGGGACGCGTCGGCCAGCCCGCCGGCACTTGCGCACCGGCCGCCAGGGGCACGAGCGGCAAGGCGACGAGCGCGAGTCGTGTGGCGAGGCGGCCGAAACGGCGGCGCGGGAAAGCTTGTGTCTCCATGCTCTTCTTTCGATGGGGGTTCAGTGGATCTCTGGCTCGGATGGGCCGGCCGCCTCGGCATAGTCCGGCGCAAGGAAGTCGAAGTCGCAGCCGGTGTCGGCCTGCTGCACATGCTTGAGGAACATCACGCCATAGCCGCGGCTGAATTTCGGGATCGGCTTGCGCCATTCGGCGCGGCGCCTCGCGAGTTCCTCCTCACTCACCGCCATGTCGATGCGGCGCGCGTCGACGTCGAGCGTGACCAGATCGCCGTCCCGCACCAGCGCCAGCGGACCGCCCACATGCGATTCGGGCGTGACGTGCAGCACGCAGGCGCCGTAGCTGGTGCCACTCATGCGCGCATCGCTGATGCGCACCATGTCGCGCACCCCTTCCTTGAGCAGCTTCTGCGGGATGGGCAGTTGACCCCACTCGGGCATGCCGGGCGCGCCCTGCGGGCCGGCGCTTTGCAGGACGATCACGCTGTCTTTCGTGACTGGCAGGTCAGGGGCGTCGATGCGCGCGGCGAGGTCGTCGTAGTTGCGAAAAACGACGGCCGGACCGGTGTGGCGGCGCAGATGCTGCTCCATCGCGGCCGGCTTGATGACGGCGCCATCGGGCGCCAGGTTGCCGCGTAGCACCGCGAGGCCTCCGCTCTCGAGCAAGGGTTGCTCGCGCGAATGGATGACATCGGCGTTGTAGACCTCGGCGCCGGCCATGTTTTCGGCCAGCGTCTTGCCGTTGACAGTCATCTGGCTGCCATCGATGAGCTTGCCCATCTGGACCAGGAAGGCGCGCAGGCCGCCTGCATAGAAGAAGTCTTCCATCAGGTACTTTCCGCCCGGCCGGAGGTTGGCAATGACGGGCGTCGAGCGCGCCAGCTCATCGAAGCGCGTGAGGTCCAGCGGCACGCTGGCGCGGCGTGCCATCGCGATCAGGTGCACGATCGCGTTGGTCGAGCCGCCAAGCCCGAGAACAGCAGTCACGGCGTTGTCGAACGAAGCCGGCGTGAGGATGTCGAGCGGCTTCAGGTCTTCCCACACCATGTCGACGATGCGCCTGCCGGTGTGGGTGGCCATCATCGCGTGACGCGAATCGGCCGCGGGAATCGATGAGGCACCCGGAAGCGTCAGGCCGAGCACCTCGGTCGCGCTGGTCATCGTGCTGGCCGTGCCCATGGTCATGCAAGTGCCGGGCGAGCGCGCGATGCCGTCTTCCACGTCCTGCCAGTCCTGCTCGGAGATGTTTCCCGCCCGCAGTTCGGCCCAGTACTTCCAGGTGTCCGAACCCGAGCCGAGAAAACTGCCCTTGTAGTCGCCGCGCAGCATCGGGCCGGCGGGAACGAAGATGGTCGGGAGGTTCATCGCCAGGGCGCCCATCACCAGACCCGGCGTGGTCTTGTCGCAGCCGCCCATGAGCACGCAGCCGTCGGCGGGATAGGAGCGCAGCAGTTCTTCCGCCTCCATGGCCAGCAGGTTGCGATACAGCATGGTGGTCGGCTTCTGAAAGGCCTCTCCGAGGCTCATCGTCGGGATCTCGACCGGAAAGCCTCCGGCCTGCCAGACGCCGCGCTTGACCTCCTCCACCCTCTGCTTGAAGTGGGTGTGGCAGGAGTTCATGTCGCTCCAGGTGTTGAGGATCGCGATCACCGGCTTGCCCAGGTAGTCGTCGCGGCTCAGGCCCATCTGCGCCGTGCGCGACCGGTGGCCGAAGCTGCGCAGATCTTTCACGCCGTACCAGCGGTGCGAACGAAGGTCTTCCGGTTTCTTGCGTGAACTCATGGGGTTGTCTCTTCTTGCGCGTCAAATGTTAGCGCTGTCATTACATCATAGACAACAACTGCAGCAGCGGTCAACCGCCAATTTCAGTCGGTTGCCAACAAGGAGATCTCAGGTGCTCTGACGCTCGATCAGCGAGAAGCCGAGGTCGATGACCTTCTGTTCGACCTCGCGCCCCTCGGCCCGGTCGACGATGAAGCGCGCCGCCTGCCGGCCGATGCCTGTGCCGTCGATGCGAACGGTGGTGATGGCCGGGTGCGCGTGTTGTGCAAAGGCCAGATCGCCGAAGCCGATGACGGCGAGGTCCTGCGGCACGCGCAATCCACGTGCCTGCGCCTCCGTGATCACGCCATGGGCCAGCGCGTCGGAGCTGCAGGCCACGACATCCGTGGCCGGATGGGCGTTCAGCACGTCGGCGAGCGCGGTGCGGCCGCTGCCCAGGGTCGTCGGCGCCGGCACGTTGTGTACCGGCACGGTCGAGCCGCCGAGCGCCTTCCAGGCCTCTTCGAAGCCGGCGCGGCGCAAGTTCGCGCGCCGATCGTCGCCGGTGACGATCGCGGGCCTTCTGTAGCCCTTGCGGTGCAGGTATTGCGCTGTGGCGGAACCCGCTTTCTCGTGCGAGAAGCCGACCAGCATGTCGACGGGTGTCGGAGTCAGGTCCCAGGTCTCGACGACAGGAATGCCAGAGGCCAGCAGGCGGCGCCGTCCCTCGGCCGAACGCATGATGCCGGTCAGCACGATGCCGTCCGGGCGCCGGCCGATGATGGCGTCGATCAGTGCGTCCTCGCGCGAATTGTTGTAGCCGCTCTGCCCCAGCATGAGTTGGTAGCCCTTCTCGGCGAGCGCCTCCGTCAAGGCCTGGATCGTCTCCAGGAACACCGGCCCGGCAATCGTCGGCACCAGCGCCGCGACCAGACGGCTACGGTTCGATGCCAACCCGCCTGCCAGCATGTTGGGCACGTATCCGGTGCGCTCCACGGCCAGCCGCACCTTCTCGCGTGTCTCCGGCGACACCAGGTCGGGTGTATTGAGCGCACGCGAGACGGTGATGGCCGAGACCCCCGCCAGCCTGGAGACGTCGTTCAGCGTAATGCCACCCGTGCCGCGCCGCGATGCTCTGCCGGAGGTGGTGTGCTGGCTCAAGAAAAGGACTCCGAAGAAAGGACTCCAAATGTTAACGCTAACGTCGTCGGCTGCGCACCGAGCTTGCCAGCTCATTCAGGACCGGAAGCGTCTGCGCAAAACTGATGCAGGCGTCCGTGATCGAGACGCCGCGCTTGAGCGCCACGCCGGGAACCAGATCCTGTCGGCCTTCCTCGAGATTGCTTTCGATCATGACGCCGGTGATGCGTCGTTCGCCTGCGGAGATCTGCTCCGCCACATCGCGTGCCACGACGATCTGGCGCTGATGCTGCTTGCTGCTGTTGCCGTGCGATACGTCGATCATGACCTGCTCCCTCAGGCCACCGGCACGCAGGGCCTCGCAACTCGCAGCCACGTCTGCGGCCGAATAGTTCGGCGTTTTTCCACCACGCAGGATCACGTGACAGTCGTCGTTGCCGCGGGTCTCGAAGATCGCCGCCATTCCCATCTTGGTCATGCCCATGAAAGCGTGCGGAGCCCTCGCGGCAAGGATGGCGTCGGCGGCCACCTTGATGCTGCCGTCAGTCCCGTTCTTGAAGCCGACCGGGCAGCTGAGCCCTGAGGCGAGTTGGCGATGGCTCTGGCTTTCTGTAGTGCGCGCTCCGATGGCGCCCCATGCGATGAGGTCGGCGATGAACTGGGGACTCAACAGGTCGAGAAACTCGGTACCCGTCGGGAGCCCCAGCAGCGTCAGCTCGAGAAGCAGGCGCCGCGCGCGCTCCAGGCCCTCGTTGATGGCGAAGCTGCCATCCAGATGCGGGTCATTGATGTAGCCCTTCCAGCCCACGGTCGTGCGCGGCTTCTCGAAATAGGTGCGCATGACGATCAGGAGGTCGTCTTCGAGATCGTCAGCCGCCTTCTTCAGTTGGTGGGCGTATTCGATGGCCTGGTCATGGTCGTGGATCGAACAAGGCCCGACCACGACGATCAATCGGTCGTCGCGACCGTGCAGGATATTGGCGATCGCGGCGCGGCTGGCTTCCACGAGGGCGAGCGTGTCGTCCTGGACCGGCACTCGCTCCTGCAGGAGCGCCGGCGTCATCAGCGGGCGAACCGCGCCGATGCGCACGTCATCGATGCGGGTGGTGTCGATGGTGCTGTCGCGCGAGCCGATCTCGGCATCGTGGAGGGGGTCGTCGAGCTTCGGCATGGTCTTGCGGGTCGAATGAGAAAGCCGACATTTTCCTTCAGCGACAACTCGAAGAGCTCGAAGACCTACGCATTGGCACTACGATGAGTCCTTCAAGGACGATCCGCCCAATGCTCATACGCATCGACGAGGACATCACATTTCGCAAGCTCGAGATCCTCCTGGCCTTCATGGAAACAGGCAATCTTGCGCGGGCTGCCGAGCGGCTCGACATCAGCACCGTGAGCGTGCACCGCGCGCTTCATTCGCTCGAGACGGGCATGCGATGCGCGCTCTTCCGCCACGAAGGCCGCAACCTGCATCCCACCGACGCGGCGAACACGCTGGCCGAAGCGGCGCGCGACGTGCTGCGCACGATGTCCGAAGGCATCCGCGCGACGCGCGACGTGGCCGGCTATTCGGCTGACCGGATCCGCATCGGATCGCTCTATTCGCTGACCAGCCGGACGGTGCCGAGCATCGTGATGGGGATGAAGGTGCGCAAGCCCGAACTGCACCTGGAACTGGTGCTCGGCTCCAATGCCGACCTGCTGCAACGGCTGCGCGATGGCGTGATCGACGCCGCGCTGCTCGGCCTGCCCGAAGGCGCGGCCGACGTGGAATCGGAGCTTCTGTTCGAGGATGACATCTTCTTTGCCGCGCCCACGGGCTCGCCCTACGGCGAGATGCAGCAGGTCGACCTGGGCGCCTGCGTCAACGAGCGTTTCGTGAGCCTGGGCGAAGGCTTCGTGACGTACACCGGCTTCCGGGACTCGTTTCGCGTTGCCGGCTTCACCCCCAACGTGGTCATGGAAACCGGCGACATCTTTTCGTTGATGAACCTCGTGAGCGGCGGCATCGGCTACACGCTGCTGCCGGGCCGCGTGCGCGGCGTGATGCCGCAGCGCGTGCAGTTGATTCCCCTGCAGAAGCGCTATCTCATGCGCCAGAAGATCGGCGTCAGCTTTCTGCGCACGCGGGAGCGCGACCCCAATCTGCTGGCGCTGCTGGCGGTGTGCCGGATGGCGCGCGCAGAGTTGGCCTGAGCGGGCGCGAGCCCATCTCGCCGGTTCAGGGTTAACCCTCGATCGTTTCATTCCGAGCGTTTTTGCGCGCGGGTGGTTAATTGATCGCATCCGGGGCGCCCGATACCTTTCGTCTCCAGGGAACAGCGCTTTTTCTGCCAGGCAGGCAAGGCCAAGTTCCTCCGGGTCGCGCAGTCGCGCGGCGCGAACCAAGGAGACCACTCATGATCATCTACGGCACCGCGCTGCTGGCAGTCTGCCATCTGCTCGGCATCTTCATCGGCGACTTGCTCGGGCAGGCACTGGGCGTCAAGACCAACGTAGGCGGTGTCGGCATCGCCATGCTGTTGCTGATCTTCGCCCGCATCTACATGCAGAAGAAGAACATGCTGCCCAAGCTCACCGAGGTCGGCGTGGAGTACTGGGGCGCGATGTACATCCCGGTCGTCGTCGCCATGGCAGCACAGCAAGACATGGTGTCGGCCCTGCGCGGCGGCCCCGTGGCGCTGTTGTCGGCGATCGGGGCGGTCGCTGCCTGCGCCGTGGTCATCGCGGCGATCAATCGCACCGAGCGTCCGGCGCACGAACCTGCGCCCTCCCCCATGCTGCACGACAACCCCCTGCTCGCCGAAGTGGAGTGACCACCATGCTCGAAATCCTCGAAAAAGCCGCCGCCCTGAACGGGCTCGTGACCGCATTCGCCATCGTCGGCTTCATCGTTCTCATCTCGGGGCAGATCTCGCGCCGGCTGACTTTCGGCCGCGTCCATGGCTCGGCCATCGCCATCGTGATCGGCCTGGGGCTTGCCTATTGGGGCGGCACACAAACCGGCGGCCACAAGGGCCTGGCCGACATGTCGCTGTTCGGAGGCATCGGCCTGATGGGTGGTGCGATGCTGCGCGACTTCGCCATCGTCGCAACCGCCTTCGAGGTGCAAGCGACCGAAGCGCGCAAGGCGGGTTTGATCGGCGTGGTCGCGTTGTTGCTGGGCACGGTGCTGCCCTTCATCGTCGGCGCTGCCGTCGCCTGGAGCTTCGGCTACTCGGACGCCGTGAGCATGACGACCATCGGCGCCGGTGCGGTGACCTACATCGTCGGCCCGGTCACCGGCGCAGCCATTGGGGCCACCCCCGACGTGATGGCACTAAGCATCGCCACCGGCCTGGTGAAAGCCATCATCGTCATGGTCGGCACGCCGATCGCGGCGAAGTTCCTCGCCTTGAAGACGCCGCGCTCCGCGATGGTGTTCGGCGGCCTGGCAGGCACGGTCAGCGGTGTGTCCGCAGGCCTTGCCGCCACCGATCGCAAGCTGGTGCCCTACGGCGCGCTGGTCGCGACCTTCCACACCGGCCTCGGCTGCCTGCTCGGCCCGTCGCTGCTGTTCTTCGCCGTCAAGGCCTTCGTGCATTGAGGACATCACCCCCATGGACCGCATGAACTGGAACTCCAAGACCGCCAACCGCACGGCGCGGCTGGCAAGGGTCTCGCAAGCCCTCGGCGCGAAGCGCGCTGGCAAGGTGGTGGCCACCGAAGCCATTGCCACGCTGCTCGAAGCCGTGCTCGAACCCGGCGACCGCGTCTGCCTCGAAGGCAACAACCAGAAGCAGGCCGACTTCCTGGCGAAGGCACTGGTGGGCCTCGATCCCCAGCGCGTGAATCGCTTGCACATGGTGCAGTCAGTGCTGGCGCTGCCGGAGCATCTGGACCTCTTCGAGAACGGCATTGCCTCGCGCCTCGACTTCAGCTTTTCGGGGCCGCAGGGCGCGCGGCTGGCCAAGCTGGTGTCGGCGGGGCGCATCGAGATCGGCGCGATCCACACCTACCTCGAACTGTTCGCACGGTATTTTGTCGACCTCACGCCCAAGGTGGCGCTGGTGGCGGCTCAGGCGGCCGATGCCGAGGGAAATCTCTACACCGGCCCCAACACCGAGGACACGCCCGCCATCGTCGAGGCAACCGCGTTTTCGGGCGGCATCGTCATCGCGCAGGTCAACGAACTGGTCGACGGCACGACGACCACGTTGCCGCGTATCGACATCCCGGCCGACTGGGTCAGCTACGTGGTGAAGGCGCCGCGCCCGAACTTCATCGAGCCGCTGTTCACGCGCGACCCTGCGCAGATCAGCGAGATCCAGGTCTTGATGGCCATGATGGCGATCAAGGGCATCTACGGCGAGTACGGTGTGCAGCGCCTGAACCACGGCATCGGTTTCGACACCGCGGCCATCGAGCTGCTGCTGCCGACCTACGGCGAATCGCTGGGCCTCAAGGGAAAGATCGCGAAGCACTGGGCATTGAATCCGCACCCGGCGCTGATCCCGGCGATCGAGGCGGGATGGGTCGAGTCGGTGCACTCGTTCGGTTCCGAGCTGGGCATGGAGGACTACATCCGCGCGCGCTCCGACGTGTTCTTCACCGGTCCCGATGGCAGCCTGCGCAGCAACCGCGCCTTATGCCAGGCGGCAGGCCACTACGCCTGCGACCTGTTCATCGGGTCGACCCTGCAGATCGACCTCGACGGCAACAGTTCGACCGCGACGCTGGGCCGCATCGCGGGCTTCGGCGGCGCGCCCAACATGGGGGCCGATGCGCGCGGCCGGCGGCACTCCAGCCCCGCCTGGCTGAAGGCCGGCCGCGAGGCACGCGCCGGACGCAGCGGCGCTGCCGGCACGCCGCGAGGACAGAAGCTGGTAGTGCAGATGGTCGAGACCTTCCGCGAGCACATGCAGCCGGCCTTCGTCGACCGGCTCGATGCCTGGACGCTGCAGGAGCAGGCCGGCATGGAACTGCCGCCGATCATGATCTACGCCGATGACGTGACGCACATCCTCACCGAGGAAGGCATCGCCAACCTGCTGATGTGCCGCAGCGATGCCGAGCGAGAACAGGCGATCCGCGGCGTGGCCGGCTACACCGCCGTGGGGCTGGGACGCGACAAGCGCGCGGTGGAGAACCTGCGCGACCGCGGCGTGATCCGCCGGCCGCAAGACCTCGGCATCGACCCGCGCGATGCCACGCGCAACCTGCTGGCCGCGCGCAGCATGCGCGACCTCGTGCGCGCATCCGGCGGCCTGTACCAGCCGCCCAAGCGCTTCCGCAACTGGTGAAGGATTCAACATGAGCGACATTCCCGTCGGGCTCGAAACCCTGGACTTTTCTTTCGCGGGCGGCCGAGCTGTCGGCGCCTTTGCGCCGGTGCTCGTCGGCGTGGTGGGCTCGGGCAATCTCGAAGTGATGCTCGAAGCCGCCGCCGGCGACAGCTGCGCAGTGCGCGTCGAGACTTCCGCGCGCGGCTTCGGTCCGATCTGGCAAGCCGTCGCCGAAGACTTCTTTGCGCGCCACCCGATCGGCGGCGTGCGCGTCTCGATCAACGACATGGGCGCGACGCCCGCCGTCGTGAGCCTGCGGCTGGACCAGGCCGTGGCCGAACTGCCTGAAGGAGCATCCGCATGATCAGCTTTGCCGAATGCTCCGCACGTGAGCGCCTCGCCCTGTTGCTCGACGCGGGCAGCTTTCACGAATGGATTCCGCCATCCGAGCGGCTGACCAGTCCGCATCTGGCACAGCTGGGCGTGCCTTCGGCGTTCGATGACGGTGTCGCCATCGGGCGCGCGAAGCTCGATGGACATGACGTATTCGTCGCTGCACAGGAAGGCGCCTTCATGGGTGGCGGCGTCGGCGAGGTGCACGGCGCCAAGCTGGTCGGCTTGCTCCGGCGCGCCTTGCGCGACCGGCCTGCCGCCGTGGTGCTGTTGGCGGAATCCGGCGGCGTGCGCCTGCACGAAGCCAATGCTGGATTGATCGCAGTGTCGGAAGTGATGCGCGCCGTGCTCGACGTGCGTGCAGCCGGCATCCCGGTGGTCGTGCTGATCGGCGGCGCGAACGGCTGCTTCGGCGGCATGGGCATCGTCGCGCGCTGCGCCGACTTCATCGTGATGAGCGATGTCGGGCGGCTCGCGATGTCGGGGCCCGAAGTCATCGAGGCATCGCATGGCGTGGAGGAATACGACTCGCGTGATCGGGCGTTGGTGTGGCGCACCAGCGGTGGCAAGCATCGCTGGCTGACGGGGGATTGCGACGCGCTCGTCGAGGACGACGTGCAGGCTTTCCGTGCAGCGGCGATGGCCGCGATCAAGAAGTCGCGGCCAGTCACCCTCGAAACGCTCGAGGCCGAGCACGCACTGCTCGAAACGCGCCTGCACTTGCTTCCGCAGGAAACCGATGGCGCCGATGCGGCGACGTGGCTGTGGCGTGAACTCGGCATCGACAAGGCCGAGTGCGTGCCCGAACTGGATGTAGGCGCGGTGCGCGATCTGCGCACGGCATAACAAGGCGAACGAACATGAACTGGAACCACGTTGTGACCCGGCTCTTCGGGTCTTATCACGGCATGCGCGCTGCAGGCGACTTTCTCAAAGGCGACTTGATTTTCGAAGGCCGCCCCCTCACGGTCGTCGGGACCACGAACCACGCGCCCATCGGCGTCGCACTGGCCCTGGCACAGGCCCGCGTGATCCTCGACACGATCGAGCAGCATCCGAGGCGTCCGATCCTGCTGCTGATCGACACGCAGGGCCAGCAGCTGCGCCGACGCGACGAGACCCTCGGCATCAATCGCGCGATGGCGCACCTGGGGATGTGCATCGACATGGCGCGTCGACGCGGCCATCCCGTCATCGGACTGGTTTACGACCAGGCGCTGTCGGGTGGCTTCATCACCTCGGGGCTGATCGCGGATGGCTGCTACGCCTTGCCCGAGGCCGAGATCCGGGTGATGCGGATTCCGGCGATGGCGAGGGTGACCAAGCTTTCCGAAGAAATACTCACGGCGTTGTCGCAATCGAACCCGGTGTTCGCGCCAGGCGTTGGCAACTACGTGGCGATGGGCGGCGTTCGCGCGTTGTGGGACGGCGACCTTGCAGCCGCACTGCGCGACGCCCTGGCGAACACGCCTGTCGAGGACACGCGCGCGCAGGACGGCGCCGAGCGTGGTGGACGCAAGCTCGCGGCATCCGTGGTCCAGCGCGTGCTGGCCGAGGCATGACGAAACGGACATGCACCATGGAAGCGCTGCGCAGGCATCGGCTCGTTCGCCTGACCTCGGATGGCTGGGCCACCGTGCTGGCCCGGCCTTGGGACGCGCCGGCACGCGACTGCCTGGCGCACTGGGCGGCCAACGGTTTGCCGCTGGTCGTGACGCGGCAATCGCCTGTCGCCGGCAGCGACGTGACCGCCCTCGGCTTGCCTGCTCCTGCTTGCTGGGAACGCCGGCGTATTGCGCTGCACGTTGCGGCCTCTTCCCTCCTCGGCTTCGAGGAGTTCCCCGAACTGGCCGCGGTGCTGACGTTGTTGCCGGAATCGGCGCGGGCCGCAGCTTGCGATCTGCAAGCCGGCCTGAGGGGTTGCGGCGCAAGTGCGCGTGTCTTCGGCAGCTACGGATGGCAAGCACTCACCGGCCTCGATCACGTTCGGCCGGGTTCCGACCTGGATGTCTTGGTGCAGGTTGAAGATGCCGCACACGCGGATGACGTGGCGCATCGACTGGGCAACTCTGCGATAGCGCAACCTCGACTGGATGGGGAGCTCATGTTTCCCGATGGCAGCGCAGTCGCCTGGCGCGAGTGGTCTCAGTGGCGTGCGGCTCGCACGCGCGCCGTGCTGGTCAAGCGGCTGACCGGCGCGATGTTGTTGCGCAACGCCTCCCTTGCGGCGCTTGAAGCATGAACGCGGCCACCTTCCCGGTCAGGCTCGGTTCAACGCTCACGCCGGCGGCGATCGGACACGCCGCGACGCTCGCGCTGCACGACGAACTGGCGCTGGCGCCCAAGCCTGGTCTCGTCACGCCATTCGACAACGGCAGCCACGACGACATGGACGCACACACCTTCATGCGAAGCCTGTTCGCATTGCGCAGCTACTTCGTGCGGATTGCCGAGGCCGGCCATGCAGGTGCGGATTTCAGCGAACTCGAGCGCTGCGGCATCGCCGCCGAAGCGCGCATGCTGGCCGCGACCCAGGGTGTCAACACGCATCGTGGCGCGATCTTCATGCTCGGCCTGGTGTGTGCGGCAGCCGGCACTGTGGCTCGCGAATGCGATGGCGCGATGCACGCCGTTCAACTGCGCGACGCCTTGCGCCGGCATTGGGGCGCTGCGTTGACCGCACGCAGCCGGCGCGTGTCGACGCTGCCCGGCGGCATCGCTACGCGGCTACTGGGCTTGCGCGGCGCGTCGGAAGAAGCGGCGTTGGGTTTCCCGGTGTTGTTCGAGGTGGCTGTACCGACGTTGGCGAATGGGCTCGCAAGGGGCCTGTCGCCACAGTTCGCGAGGCTCGACACCTTGTTCCATGTGATGGCCGTCCTCGACGACAGCAACCTCGCGCATCGCGGCGGACTGGCCGGATTGCGCCACGCGCAAACCGCTGCGCGGAAGTTCATCGACGACGGCGGCGTTGCGAGCACCGACGCGTTGGCGCGAGCCCGATCGATCGCCGATGACTTCGTCGCCCGGCGCCTCTCGCCCGGCGGCGCGGCGGACACGCTCGCCGCGGCATGCTGTGTCATGCGCATTTGTGCAGCACCATGAGCTTCGCACTGCTCTTCTCCGGCCAAGGCACCCAGCACGCGGCCATGATGCCCTGGCTCGCCGAAGACGAACGCGTGGCCGAGATGCGTACTCGGCTCGGCGTGGACGATTGGCGACGCAGCCTCGAAGATCCGGCGTGGGCGGCAAACAATGCCAACGCACAGACACTGCTGACTGGCCTCGCACTGGCAGCATGGGCTCAGCTTGCGCCGATGGTCCCGCCGCCTGCAGCCGTGGCGGGCTACAGCGTCGGCGAACTCGCTGCCTTCAGTGCCGCAGGCGCGTTCGGCATCGCCACCGCGACGGCCCTGGCGCCCTTGCGCGCCGCCGCCATGGACAAGAGCGCCGCGCATGTGCCGGGTGGCCTGCTCGCCATCAACGGCCTTGCGGAATCCGCGCTGGAGCAACTGCGCGCAAACACCGGCCTGGCCCTCGCCATCCGCAACGGCATCGAGAGCGTCGTGCTGGGCGGCCCGACGGCAGCGCTGGAGCAGGCGCAACGGATCGCCGCAAGCGAAGGCGGGCAATGCACCCGGCTGAAGATCAACGTCGCATCCCACACGCCATGGATGCGCGAGGCGGCCGAACGCTTTGCGCGAACGCTCGCGGACGTGCCCTTCGAATCGCCGCAAATCGTGCTGTTCAGCAATGCAGGCGATCGCGTTGGCGATGCCCGCGCCGCCAGAGCAGCGCTCGCGGCCCAGATCGCGCAGACAGTGCGCTGGGACGAGTGCATGGAGAACATCGCTGCGCGCCAGGTGCGTTGCGTGCTCGAGATCGGCCCGGGCCAGGCGCTCACGCGCATGTGGAACCAGCGCTACCCGGCCATCCCGGCGCGCGCCTGCGACGACTTCCGCAGCGTTGCCGCCATCGCGAGTTGGCTGCGCGCGCATTCGGATGACTGAATTTCGCCATCACCCTCTTTTTGAACTGAAACCAAGGACCCACACCATGAGCGTCGAAGCAATCACCCGCGCCGCACCCAAAGTCGAACTGCAGCGCGCGCACGTCAACGGCATGGCCGCCTACGAAGCGCTGGTGGCCGAGGCCGAGGCCGACTACGCCGGCTACTGGGCCCGCCTTGCGCGCGAGTTCGTCACGTGGAAGACACCCTTCTCGCGATCGCTCGACGACAGTAACGCGCCCTTCTTCAAGTGGTTCGAGGACGGGACGCTGAACGCCTCGTACAACTGCCTCGACCGTCACGTCGATCGCGGCCTCGGCAACAAGGTCGCGATCGTCTTCGAAGCCGACGACAGCGAAGTCACCCGCGTCACCTACAGCGACTTGCTCGCACGAACCTGTCGCCTGGCCAATGCGCTGAAGACGCGTGGCGTGAAGAAAGGCGACCGCGTCGTCATCTACATGGCGATGAGCGTCGAGGGCGTGGTCGCGATGCAAGCCTGCGCGCGCATCGGCGCCACCCACTCGGTGGTGTTCGGCGGCTTTTCGGCGCAGAGCCTTCGTGATCGCATCGAAGGCGCCGGCGCGGTGATGGTGATCACGGCCGACGAGCAGGCCCGCGGCGGCAAGCACCTGCCGCTCAAGGCCATCGTCGACGACGCCATCGCGCTCGGCGGCTGCGAGTCGGTCAAGGATGTGATCGTCTATCGCCGCACCGGCGGCAGCATCGCCTGGCAGCCATCGCGAGACCGCTGGATGCACGAGGAGACGCGAGGCCAGCCGGACGTTTGCGAGCCTGAATGGGTCGGCGCCGAGCACCCGCTCTTCCTGCTGTACACCTCGGGGTCGACCGGCAAGCCCAAGGGCGTGCAGCACTCGACCGGCGGCTATCTGCTTCATGCCGCGCTCACGACGAAGTGGACCTTCGACCTGAAGGACGATGACGTGTTCTGGTGCACGGCCGACATCGGCTGGGTCACCGGCCACACCTACATCGCCTATGGCCCGTTGGCGCTGGGTGCGACCGAAGTGGTGTTCGAAGGCGTGCCGAGCTATCCGGATGCGGGGCGCTTCTGGAAGATGATCCAGGACCACAAGGTCACCGTGTTCTACACGGCGCCGACTGCCATTCGCTCCCTGATCAAGCTGGCCGAGGGGGATGCAGCCGTGCACCCGAAGCGCTTCGACCTGTCGAGCCTGCGCATCCTCGGCTCCGTGGGCGAGCCGATCAACCCTGCAGCCTGGGAGTGGTACCACCAGCACGTGGGCGGTGGGCGCTGTCCGATTGTCGACACCTTCTGGCAGACCGAGACGGGCGGTCACATGATCACGCCCCTGCCCGGCGCCACGCCGCTGGTGCCTGGCTCGTGCACGCTGCCTTTCCCGGGCATCTCGGCGGCGATCGTCGACGAGACCGGCAACGACGTGCCCAACGGACAGGGCGGCATCCTGGTGGTGAAGAAACCATGGCCCAGCATGATCCGCACCATCTGGGGCGAACCTGAGCGCTTCAAGAGCAGCTACTTCCCGCCGGAACTCAAAGGCTGCTACCTCGCGGGCGACGGCGCGATCCGCGACGAGAAAACGGGCTACTTCACCATCACCGGCCGCATCGATGACGTGCTGAACGTGTCCGGCCACCGCATGGGAACGATGGAGATCGAGTCGGCACTGGTCTCCTGCACCGACCTGGTGGCCGAGGCGGCCGTGGTCGGTCGCCCGGACGACACGACGGGCGAGGCAATCTGTGCCTTCGTCGTGCTGAAGCGCTCACGGCCAACGGGTGACGAAGCGAAGAAGATCGCCACGGAATTGCGCAACTGGGTCGGTCGCGAGATCGGGCCGATCGCCAAGCCGAAGGAGATCCGCTTCGGCGACCAGTTGCCAAAGACGCGCAGCGGAAAAATCATGCGGCGCCTGTTGCGATCGCTGGCCAAGGACGAGGCGATCACGCAAGACACCTCGACGCTGGAGAACCCCGCCGTGCTTGCGCAGTTGGCGGAGAGGAATTGACGGGCTGCCCGATGGCGACGTCAGGGCGGCGGCGGGGCGGCTCTTTTCGACCGCGCAGCGGGCTGTGGGGCCGTCACGTCAGGATCCTGGCGCTCGGCAACACCTGGTTCGTCCGGTTGACGCGCAGCCCGTTGCGCGTTGGCGGCGGCGGCAGGACTCGGGTGGGTTTGCAAATGCGGATCGCCGGGAGCAGGGGCGCCCTTCGCGTCGGACGGCGCCGGCACAGGCGTACCCTTCGAAATTTCGGCTGGGGCTCGTTGCGATGGCGGCACCGCATCCGACGGCTGCTGTGCAAACGCAAACGTCGCGATCAGAAAAAGGGTCAAGAATGCCAAGCCGCGTCGTCCCCACGGCCGCTTGCGCTGAAAGCGGAACTCACGCTGAAACCGAGGCCGGAAATGCCCAAGGCTGATCGTCATAAGAAGCTGTCGATGGCTGTTGGATCAACCTAGCGCGACCCGCCAGGAACACGCGTGCGTCCCGATCCCGAGCGCTCGTAGGCGATCGCCGTCTGGATGCCCTCGGGCTCAACGGCCGAGCGCCCTATTCGAGCCGCGTCCCCAGCCCATGGACCAGCGCCCGATTGCGCCGGCGGTCTTCCGCGACATCCTGCGCGAAGGCCTCGAGGCTGCCATGGACCGCCATGTTGTGCGCAACGCGCAGCCGCGCGATCAGCAGTTCGCTGTCGAGCGCGCGGTTGATCTCGGCATTGAGCCGATAGACCACTGCGGCCGGCGTATGCGCCGGCGCGAAGATGCCGAACAACGACACGAGGTTGGCCTGCGGATAGCCGAGCTCGGCCAGGGTCGGCACCTCGGGCAGCACGTCGAGTCGCTCGGGCGCGCCGACGGCCAGCGCGCGCAGCCGGCCGGCGCGCAGGTACTGCAGCTGCAGCGCGGCGACGTTGGTCGACAGCACCTCGAACTGTCCGCTCAGGGCATCGTTGAGCTGCCGGCCGCCGCCCTGGTAGGGCACGTGCGTGATCGCGGTGTGGCTTTGCACGCGCACCTGTGCCAGCACCATGTGGCCGACGGTCGCCACGCCCGAGCTGGCCCAGCGCACGGCGCCCGGATTCGCGCGCGCCTGCGCGATCAGATCGTCGAAGCTGCGTCCCGCAAAGGCCGGCGTGGCGGCCACCAGCACCGGCGTGCGCATCACGCTCGCGACCGGGACGACGGTGTGCAGCGGGTCGGCGTCGCCATGCACGAGCAGCGGATGCAGCGTGACAGGGCTCAGCGCGGAGAAGGCCAGCGTGTGGCCGTCGGGTGCCGCACGGGCCAGCACCTCGATGCCGACGCTTCCGCCCGCGCCGGTTCGGTTCTCTACCAGCACCGGCACGCCAAGCGCCGGGGCGAGCTGCTCGGCCAGCGCACGCGCTGTCGCGTCACTCACGCCACCCGCGGGATAGACCACCAGCAGGCGTACCGGCCGGCTCGGCCAGGGTGCGGCGTCCGGTGCCGCATGCAACGCGGGCGCGATACCCTGCAAGGCTGCGGCGCCCAGGGCCATGCGTGCGAGATCGCGGCGCCGCAGGCTCATCGTGCCGCGAGCTCGCGCAGCAAGGCCGCGAAGTGGCGCGCCGGAAGGTTGTCCTCGTCGGCGCGGCGAACGAGGGTGATCGGTGCATCGAGGGCACCGCTGCCGGCCAGCCCGCAGTAGGTGATTGCGTGCGCGTGGGCGCCGGTCATCGAGGCCGGCACCACCGACAGCCCGACCCCCGCGGCGACGAGGTTGAGGTTGGTCATCATGCGATCGACCTCGGCCACCACGCGCGGCTGCAGCCCCTTCGCATGGCAAAGCGCGAGCAGGTCGGCATAGAGGCCCGGCGCGCCGGGCCGGCGCACGAGGATCAGCCCTTCGGTGCACAGCTGCGCGAGCGACAGCGGCCGCGCGCGTTTGCCGGCGCGGGCGAGCGCATAGCGATGGTCGCTCGGCATCGCGACCACGACCGGCTCGCGCAGCAGCGTCTCGAACAGCAACCCCTCGGGCCGTGCGACCGGCACGCGCAGCAGACCGCAGTGCAGCCGGCCGGCCACCAGCGCATCGGTGAGTTCGGCCGCGTTGTTCTCGCGCAGCAGCAGCTCGACTTTGGGATAGGTGCGGCGAAACGCGCGCAGCGCCTCGGGCATGAAGCGATGTGCCGCGGCCGAACTGGTGAAGCCGACCGACAGCGCACCCTCCTGCCCCTGCGCCACGCGCGCCATGCGCTGCTGCATGGCCTCCATGTTCTGCAGCATGCGCGTGGCCTCGATCTGGAATTGGCGCCCGGCCTCGGTCAGCGCGACGCCGCGCGGATGGCGGCGGAACAGCTCGACGCCGAGCTCGCGTTCGAGCGCCTTGATCTGCTGGCTGAGCGGCGGCTGCTGGATGCCGAGGTTTTCCGCAGCGCGCGTCATGTGGCCGGTCTCGGCCACGGCTGCGAAGTAGCGAAGCGGTCTCATCTCCATATTTTTTTCATATCGAAAGTGGCTCTTTATTTTATTTGACGCTAAGTCACCCTGCCAACTATCTTCGGCCCGCCCTACTTTCAAAGAGGCCCTGCGAGGCCTCGCGCCGGAGACACACACCATGCGCCTTTCTTCGTCCTTTCATTCGACGCGCCGTGCCAGCGCGCTGCTCTGCATCCTCGGCCTGTCCGCGGTGCTCGCGGCCTGTGGCGGCGGTGGCAACGGCAACGGCAACGGCAACGGCTTCGCGATGCTGCCGCCGAGCGGCACGACCCCGCCGCCCGCGGGCGGCTCCGAGCCGGACGCGCCGGACGAGCCGGTCACGCCGCCCGATACGCCCGTCGTGCCGGCTGCGAGTTGCGCCTCGCTCGCGGGCATGGCCATCGGCGCCGGCCCGATCGGCCTGCCGACACAGGGCGCCACCGTCACCGGCGCCACCACCATCGCGGCTGCCGATGCCGGCAACGTGTCGGGTGACTACTGCCAGGTGCGCGGCACCATCCAACCGGTAGACCCGCAGGCACCGGCGATCAATTTCGCGGTCAATCTGCCGGACGCATGGAACCGCAAGGTGATCCACTTCGGCGGTGGCGGCTTCGACGGCGTCCTGATCGACGGCACCGAGCCCGTGCGATTCGGCCCGCCTGACAAGCCGACGCCGCTGGCGCTCGGCTACGCCACCTTCGGCGACGACAGCGGCCACCAGAGCAGCAGCATCACTGACGGCAAGTTCGCCGCCAACGACGAGGCGCTGGCCAACTACGGCGGCCAGTCGCTCAAGAAGACGCACGACGTGGCAATGCTGCTGGTGAAGGCGCGCTACGGCGTCGCACCGGCCAAGGCCTACTTCCTCGGCACCTCGACCGGCGGACGCGATGCGCTGCTGCACATCCAGCGCTGGCCGAACGACTACGACGGCGTGATCGCCAACGAGCCGGCGCTCAACTACACCGGCACGCGGCTGTCGAACGTCGCGGTCGGCCGCGCGCTGTATGCCAACGGCGGCGTGGGCTGGGTCAACCTCGCCAAGACGCTGCTGGTGCAGAAGACGGTGCTGGCCGCCTGCGACAAGCTCGACGGCGCGGCCGACGGCATCGTCAGCAATGTCGAGAGCTGCCGCCAGCTCAACGCGCAGATCCTCGCCTCGCTGCGCTGCGCGGGCGGCGCCGACAACGGCGACACCTGCCTGTCGGATCCGCAGCTCGCCACCATCCGCGCGATCGAGTCGCCGCTGGTGTTCACGAACTACACGCTGGCCAACGGCGTGACGCGCGCCGGCGGCTACAACCTGCTCGAAGGCGCGCTGGTGGCGGGGCCCTTCACCTCGCGCGACCTCGGCACGCGCGCGGTGCCGGGCAATCCGGCCAGCACGTCCGATGCCAACATGTACGTCACCGGCGACCAATGGGCCAAGTACTTCGTGACGCGCAACGCGGCCTTCGACACGCTCACGCTCGATCCCCTGGACCCGGGCGCCTACACCGCGCGCGTGGCCGCGGTCTCGGCCATCACTGATGCGACCAATTCCGACCTCACGCCCTTCCTCGCGCACGGCGGGCGGCTGATCATGATGCAGGGTCTGGCCGACGAGGTGATCAGCAACAACTCGACCATCGACTACTACAACCGCCTCATCGCGACGATGGGCCAGGCTGCGGTCGACAAGGGCATCCGCTTCTACACCGTGCCGGGCATGGGCCATGGGACGGGCGTCTTCATCCCGGCCTGGGACTCGCTCGCGGCGCTGGAGAACTGGGTCGAGCACGGTCTCGCGCCCGCGACCGGCGTGGTCTCCGACAGCGTGGCCGGCACCTACGGCCGCACCCGGCCGCTGTGCCAGTTTCCTGCCTGGCCCAAGTTCAAGGGCAGCGGCAGCATGGATGCGGCGGTCAACTACAGCTGCGTGCAGGAAGTCGGCGACCCGCTCGCCTGCCCGAACCTGCCGGCGAGCGCGACGACCTACAAGGGCGGCGACCTGTTCGGCGAGGAGCTCAGCCTGGCGGTCGACCCGGGCACGCTGCACTACACCGTCACCATCGACGCGAGCCTGCAGCGCGCGGCCGGCACGCAGCGCAGCGGCACGCTGGTGTCCCACGGCAACTGCAACTATGCGAGCGGCGAGAACGGCGCCAGCTTCACCTTCGGCGCGGGCGGCGCCGTGCAGGGCGGCGTCGCCGCGCCGTCGGGTGCGAGCTTCGTACCGCTGATCGCGTTCCAGAACACCTTCCAGAACGCGTCGACGCCGGCCGTGTTCAATCCGGTGGCGAACATCTTCAACGTAGTGGGCGTGCAGTACGGCAGCGCCGGCGCCGCCAGCGCCTACACGGCCTCGTCGCGCGTGCGCAATGCGGGCACCTTCCAGTCCTGCCAGGACCCGATCAGCGGCGGCTTCATCACCTACGACGCCAACTGCACATCGACCACCAAGGGCTACCTCAGCTACAACAGCGCGCGCAACGCCTTCGACATGCTGGCCACCTCGCCGACCGGCGGCGCGACGACCACCGGCGGCACGCCGAGCGGTTCGGCCATCTTCGGCCAGGTCGGCGCGGTCACGGTGCCGATCGTGCTGGTGCGCGAATCGGCCACCAGCTACGGCATGCGCCTCTATGCGCCGCAGACGACGCTGAGCCCGGGCACGGCCGACGGCCACTTCGTCACCATCGACAACGACGGCGGCCAGTCGGAGGCCACGGTCAGCGGCAGCAGCTTCAATCTCGGCGGCGCGAGCGGCACGCTGGCCTACGACAACCCCGTGCTCGGCGTGGTGCAGAGCGTCGGCGCAAGCGCGGGCAACTTCATCTACAACGCCGGCATGCTGGGCTTCGTTCCCGCCAGCGGCACCGGCGCCGTCCTTCAACTCGGAGTCCGCAATTGACCACGTCCCTTTCAGCGCCCGCGCGCAAACTGCCGCTCTACCGCTCCCTCTACGCCCAGGTGATCACCGCGGTGATCATCGGCGTGCTGGTGGGGCACTTCCATCCCTCGGTGGGTGAGTCCATGAAGCCGCTCGGCGACGCCTTCATCAAGGTCATCAAGATGATGATCGCGCCCATCATCTTCTGCACCGTCGTGGTCGGTATCGCCGGCATGGAGGACATGAAGAAGGTCGGCAAGACCGGTGGGTTGGCCCTGTTGTACTTCGAAGTCATGAGCACGATCGCCCTGATCGTGGGGCTCGTGATGGTCAACCTCCTGAAGCCAGGCGCCGGCATGAACGTCGACCCCGCCAGCATCGACACCCACGCCATCGCTGCCTACACCGGCCCGGGCAAGATGCAGGGCACCGTCGACTTCCTCATGAACATCATCCCCAACACCCTGGTTGACGCTTTCGCCAAGGGCGAGATCCTGCAGGTGTTGCTGATCGCGGTGCTCTTCGGCTTTGCGCTGCACCGCTTCGGCGGGCGCGGCACCCTGGTCTTCGACGTCATCGAGAAGGGCTCGCACGTGCTCTTCACCATCGTCAACTACATCATGAAGCTGGCCCCCATCGGCGCCTTCGGCGCCATGGCCTTCACCATCGGCAAGTACGGCATCGGCTCGCTGTTCTCGCTGGGCAAGCTCATGGGAACCTTCTACCTGACCTGCCTGTTGTTCATCTTCGTGATCCTGGGGCTGGTGGCGCGCCTCCATGGGTTCAGCATCTGGAAGTTCATCAAGTACATCAAGGAGGAACTGCTGATCGTGCTGGGCACCTCCTCCTCGGAATCGGTGCTGCCGCGCATGATGGAGAAGATGGAGAACCTGGGGGCGAGGAAGACCTGCGTGGGGCTGGTGATCCCCACGGGCTACTCGTTCAATCTAGACGGCACGTCGATCTATTTGACGATGGCGGCGGTGTTCATCGCGCAGGCCACCAACACGCCGATGACCCTCATGCAGGAGATCACGCTGCTGGCGGTGCTGGTGCTGACCTCCAAGGGGGCGGCGGGGGTGACGGGCAGCGGCTTCATCGTGCTGGCGGCGACGCTCTCGGCGGTGGGGCACGTGCCGGTGGCGGGGCTGGCGCTGATCCTGGGGATCGACCGGTTCATGTCGGAGGCGCGGGCGTTGACGAACCTGATCGGCAATGGGGTGGCCACGATCGTGGTGGCCAAATGGACGAACGAACTGGACGAGGAGCGCCTGCGGGCGGGGCTGAACAACGAAAACTGGATCGAGGCGCAGGAGCCCGAGGCGCTTGTCAACGCAAAGACCGCGCACGTCGCAAGCTGAGGCAGAGAGTGAACACCGCCCATTTCATCGCGCGCCTCGGCTGCGCCCTGTCGCTGGCTGCTTTCGCCGCGAGCGTTCCGGCGCAGCCCGCCACGCAGCCGCAGACCGCGACCTGCCCCGCCACCGTCCCGGCCGACGCGCACTGCTACAACGGCCGCGACCGCGAAGGCGCGTTCTACTGGATCGCGATTCCCGCGCAATGGAACCACGTGCTGGTCATGCATGCGCATGGCGGCCCCGAGGTCGACGCGCCGACGCTCAAGCGCGGCGCCGAGGATCTGAAGCGCTGGTCCGTCATGGTGAAGGCCGGCTACGCATGGGCCGGTTCGACCTACCGGCGCGGCGGCTACGGTGTGACCATGGCGGCCGAGGACACGGAACGTCTGCGCCGCCTGTTCGTGCGGCGTTTCGGCCAGCCCGAGCGAACTATCCTGCACGGCCAGAGCTATGGCGGCGGCGTCGCGTCCAAGGCGGCGGAACTCTACGGCCCGGTTCCCGGCGAGCGGCCCGCCTATGACGGCGTGCTGCTGACCAGCGGCGTGCTCGGCGGCGGCGGCAACGCCTATGACTTCCGGCTCGACCTGCGCGTGATCTACCAGTACGTCTGCCACAACCATCCGCGGCCCGACGAGCCGCAGTACCCACTGTGGCAAGGCCTGCCGCTCGATTCGAAACTCACGCGCGCCGAGCTGGTCGCGCGCGTCAAGGAATGCACCGGGGTCGGCCTGCCGGCCGCGCAGCGCACGCCCGAGCAGCAGGCGCATCTGAAGACCATCCTGTCGGTGGTGCACATTCCGGAGCGCACTCTGGTCTCTCACCTCAACTGGGCCACCTGGCTGTTCCAGGATCTGACGCAGAAGCGCCTGGGCAACCGCAATCCCTTCGGCAATGCGCACGTCGTCTACAGCGGTTCGAGCGACGATGCGGCGCTCAATGCCGGCGTGCTGCGCTACAAGGCCGATCCGCAGGCCGTCGGCGCCTTGGCGGCCGACAGCCGTCCGAGCGGCCGGCTCCGGCTGCCGGTGCTGACGCTGCATGCGATCCACGACCCGACCGCGTTCGTCGAACTCGAAAGCGCCTACCGCGAGATCGTCGACAGCGCGGGCGCCTCGCAATGGCTGGTGCAGACCTTCGCCGACGAGGCCGAGCACAGCTATCTGAGCGATGCCGAATATCCCGCGCTGATGCGAGCGCTGCTCGACTGGGTCGAGCTCGGCGAGCGCCCGACGCCACAAAAGGTGGCGCAGCTGTGCACGCAGACGGAGCCCGCATTCGGCAAGGGCTGCCACCTGCGGCCCGAGTACCGAAGTGCGCCGCTCGCGACACGCGTGCCGGCCGCAGGGCGGGACGACTGAGAGAGTGGAACCGTCACCACGAGCGCGAAGCTCGATGGCTTCGGCGGGATTCGAAACTCAGGAATGCCTGGAGCCCGAAACGACGGTCAGGAACGATTGAAGCGTCGGGTTGTTGTCGGACTGTCGCCAGACCAGAGAGGCTTGCCGGCAGGCATCGTGCTGACTAGCGACTCGCGCATGAAGACCAACGCACAGCCCATTGAGGACGCGCGCAGCAAAAGCCCCGAAGTGCACATTCCGGTCGCCCTTGACAATCGGCCAAGTACCCAAAAATCGCTTTTCAGATAAGTCTCATTGAAGCACCGATCACGAGAAAGGACGCTATGAAAATTCTATAAATCGGAAAAGAAGATGAATACTGTTGCGCGTTGGTTGTTCTCGATCGTCTTTTTTTGCATGGCCAATTTGAGTAGCGCCGCCAATTTGCCATCAGGCTGGACGTTATCCCCAGGTCAAGGCGTCTACTCGGATGATGGTCGATATTTGCTGACGATGCAGAGCGATGGCAACCTTGTGTATTACAGGACTTCCGATTGGGCCGTACGCTGGTATACCAACACAGCAGGTCTTCCGGGAACCACACTCACCATGCAGGGCGACGGGAATGCGGTGACGTACTACACACCCCCAGTGATTCTTCCCGGTAAAGGTGGTGTACCTCAGTACCAAAAAGAGACCCCCGCAACTTATGCTACGTGGTGGTCCAACACCAGCGGGTTCCCGGGCGCAATACTGACCGCAGAAAATAATGGCGATTTGGTCGTGTACCACAACGGGCAAGCCCTCTGGAGCATTGGAGACGATCCCGCAACACGCCCGCCGCCGCCAGTACCGGAGCCTCAATTCATGGGGGACGCCGTAGGCCGTGAAATGGAAAGCAATATGCCGTATTCCTTTCTCGGGCACATTGGCTTTTTTGATGGAGGCAATATCTATGAGGTGCTTAACGATGGGGCACCCAATGCCGCCGCCTACAATTCGGTTGATGAATTTAAAAGGAGGGCTTTCAATGGATATTGGGGCGGGGCTTCACCTAGTATTCCAGATTATTTTGTTTGGGGTTGCTATAAGCCGTCCTGCAGAGATGGTAACGACAATCAAACGCTTGCGGCGCGCTGGATGATGGTATTGCGCGCCAATCAAATTTGGCAAATAGGCGTCGATTACACGTACATCACCTATTACACTCGCGCCGAACCGAATTCTCGGAACCATCAACCCATACGGGGCGTCTATCGCTGCGACACATACGTGTTGGATGTCTATGCAGACAACGGAATTATATCGGACGCGAATGGCACTGAGTTGTCGGTGGATGCAATTTTCAATTGGCCGGCGCTTGCTCGATGGATTAACTTCAGGGCGAATGATTTGAATGGAAATCTCAGCCTCGTTACTCCGTTAACTATTTTCAATAAATTGAAGAGCTTCACCGGTTGAAATGCAAATGAAACTAAAAACAATTTGTTGGATTGTCGGCGTCGGAGGTGCTCTTGTGGTAGGTGCGATGATCGCCTATGCGTTTCCTTCGGAATCGGAGCAATTGAATTCCATTGACTCTACGATATCGAGGAGTGCTATCGCGGGCGCTTCCGAATCGGTCACCAAAACAGACGGTGCGGCCGAATACATGGCAAACCTTGCCATTACCAGATCAAGAATCGATGAGAAGCACCCGCTGGCTTTATACACACCGAAGCCCGGTATCGATGGGCGCAATGCGTTGGACGAGATCTATTTCAATGGTTTACCTGCAACCGCGCAATCAGTTGATGCAATAAAAGCTCTTCTGAAGAGAGGGCAATTAAGTCGGGATGAAAAACTTCCTTTGATCCGCATGCTTGAGGGTCTTCACAATCGGGACAATTCCACTGGCGAGAACAGCGATATTGAATTGGAGTTGAGGGCACTCGCCGCCGACTCAGACAAGCAAGTAGCCGGACGGGCCGCTATCGGCCTCTCCCGCTTGGGATATCTGCCTGGAACGGAGTCTGTTCTCAAAGAAGCCTTTGGCAAGGGTGTTCTTCAGCAGGATGACTACTACGGTGAGCTTGCCCATCTCATCCCGACCTCGCCTCCAGACAAGCAAAAGGAATTTTTGGCAGAAATTAAAGCATCGTCGAACAAATACGCGTCCGCTATTCTTTCCTCCGCACTGAATTCTGGCGCAGATGTCAATGCCGCACCTTTTCTCAAAACTTCTGAAGACATGGCGGCGCTGTTGCGCGAGACAGAACCGCAATTCCCATCGGCGGTCGGTCAATTCAGTTTGGGAGTAGCCGTTCAATACACGGAATGGATGCAGGCAAGCGCGGCTATCGAGAACGCGAACACTGGTCGCAGCGTAGACGACATCATCGTTGCCAAATTGAGCGAGCCCGGAACCGATCCACGCAAGGTCATGGGCTATCTTGCGTCTCCGCAGGCTGCGCCACTACTGGCCTCCGCAACGCCGGATTCGCCCGTTCAGAATCTTGTGACGCTCGCCGAGCGCAACGCCAATCAGAACCCTTCCAATCCCAACATGACCATGGTCGTGCAGGAGATTCGAGGACGCATGACTAACCCGCCACCTCCCATTCCGAAGCCCGTATTCACGCCGCCCACAGGCCCGGTAATGCCTCCAACGCTAGCACCTCAAGCGCCTCAGTCCATGCCTCAGCGCGGGGGTGTCGATGCCGCCCGAGGCCTCCATCTCCGCAATGTGCGACGACGTGAGGGACGTCTGATTGATGCCTCTTTCCATGCCGGCTCTCGACGCGACCTCCGGCAAACGAAAGCATTCCGCTCGTGACAAATTACGCAGCGACAAGACTGTATCCAAATGTTTAATACGTGGCGAACTCCCCCTCGCGATCACAAAGGAGCCACTTCGTGCGTATTGCAGCTGCCAGTCTCGCCTTCGTCCTGACCTTTCTCACCGGTTGCGCGACGCATGCGCCGACCGCCGTCAAGGAAGTCTCTTCCGTGAAGCTTCTCAACGGCATGCTTGTCAACGACAAGGGGTTCACTCTCTATACCTTCGACAAGGACGCACCGAACAGCGGCCGCTCGGTCTGCTACGGCAACTGTGCCGTGACGTGGCCGCCGGTCATTGCCCCCGAAGGCGCCAAGCCGAGCGGCAGCCTGTCGATGATCACCCGTGACGACGGTGGCAAGCAGTGGGCCTTCAAGGGTCAACCGCTCTACACCTGGCCCGAGGACCAGGAGCCCGGCGACGTCTACGGCGACAACTACGACAACGTCTGGCACGTCATCAAGACGAGCCAGCTCTGATCACATGCGCAACCCTTCATCCTTGCGCATGCCGGGCGTGCGCAGTTCAGTCGTCGCGTTGGCCGGCGCCCTTCTTTGCGCGCTCTGTGCGGCGACGCCTCTGCAGGTCAGCGTCCTCGACAAGGACGGACAACCCGTCGTCGATGCGGTGGTCGTCGTGGTCACCGCTTCGAAGGCCGCACCGTCCCGGCCGCTGCCCAAGGAAGTGACGATCAGCCAGGAAAGGATGCGCTTCGTGCCGGCCGTGAGCCTGGTCGCCCCCGGTGCCAAGGCGCACTTCGTCAACAACGACCCGTGGGAGCACCATGTGCGCGCTTCCGCCGCCGGCGTTGCGCAGTTCGATGTGGGTCCGGGGGGCGGCTTCGAGCTGATGATCGCAGGCAAGCCAGAGGGCAAGCCCGGCAAGGTCGCTGATGCCACCTTCGACAAGGCCGGCGCCGTGCTGCTCGGCTGTCACCTGCACAGCTCGATGCGCGGGCATGTCTACGTGAGCGACTCGCCCTGGGCGGCGCTGACGGGCCCGGACGGCATCGCCGCGCTCGATGTCCCGGAGGGCGCCGCGTCGATCAAGGTGTGGCACGCGGACCAGCTCATCGACATCGCGCCGCTCCAGGTGATGCTCGACGACGCACCTGCGAAGGCCACTCTGCAACTCAACGTGGTGCCGCGGCGCAAGCGGATCTGAGGCTGGGACATACCCGTAGGGATCGGTGATAGGAATTAATCCGGGTAAAATGCTGCCCCCATGACCGATACCCAACTCACCCAGGATGGCCTGCGCTATGTCAAGAAGGCGCCAGGCTCCATCATCACCACGCCCCGCGCCGAATCCATGATGTCTTGCTTCAAGTGCGGCAAGTTCGTCATTCGCACTTCGATGACGTCGCGCCGATTCCTCGGCAAGAACCATCTGGTCTGCGCGCCCAAGTGCTCATAGGTGGCGAACGCCGCCGCTGAATCGCGCCGACGCGTTATCCAGCCCTGCGCTGCATGCCCCGCGCGACATTCCTCACCACCGTCCTGAGGGACTGCACCATCGGGTGCTCATCCAATTCCTTGAGCGTGAAGAAACTCACCGGCGGCAAGTTCCAGCTCAGGCGATGGGGTAGCGCCGCGCAGTTTCCTGCCTGCTCCATCTCGGCCACGACGTCGCGGGCCAGGATGGAGATCGCGTTCGGCTCCGTCCGCAGCACCGTCTCCATGCTGCGGATCGACGTCGTCTCCAGCATCGGGACCGGGGGTTGCACGCCGGCGCCCACGAAGATGGCGTTGTAGGTCCTGCGCATGGGCGTGTTCGGCGGCGGCAGGATCCAGTCGAGTTGCGCCAATCGCGCCCAGTCCAGCGGCCCGCGGGACAAACGCTTCAAGCTCTTGGCGGCCACCACCAGGCAAGGCGCCTGCTCGTAGATCGCCTCCTGCACGAGGCCTGTCGCATCGCCGTCATAAGAGCGTCCGATGGCGCAATCGAGTTCGCGCGCGATGAGTCCGGCGACGAGTTCGTCGGTCGTGCCTTCGCGCGTCATCACCGCCATGCGCGGGCTTCGATCCAGCAAATGGGTGAGCGCTGCGGACAGCAGTTGTTGGGGCACCTGTTGCGTCAGGCCCAGGCGCAGGCGCCCGCTGCGGCCAGCTTCGAGCGAGGTGAGGACGCGCGTGGTGGCTTCCAGTTCCGCAAGCCAACGCCGCGCGTAGTGCAGCACCGCGTCACCTGAAGGTGTGGGCACTAGGCCGCGGCTCGTGCGTTCGAAGAGTCGGCTGCCGAAGATGTCCTCCGCTTCGCGCAAGGCCTTGGTGATGGCCGGCTGGCTCAACCGCATCTCGGCGGCCACGCGGCCAAGCGTGCGATGGCGGTCGATGGCCTGCAGCAGCGACAACTGCCGCAGCTTCAGGCGAGAGAGCAGCGCGTGCTGCAGGTCGGCGGCGGGGTCGCGGGCGGTCGGCAAGCCATAACTCCATGGTTATCGGTCCATCAGAATTTAATGCATTTCGGTGAATTGAGGCGCCTAGACTTTCTCCATGCCCTCCGCGACGACAGCCACCGAATCGATCTCCACGGTCTTCACGGCCAAGCTCCTCGATGGGCTCGAAGCAGCGCGCAATGCCGACGCCGCCATGCGCGAGGTCGACCGCTGCCGAACCCTCATCGCCGGCGACAGCGTGTTCAGCATCCAGCAGAACGTGACGACCGAACGCGACCCCGTCGACGAGATCCGGCTGCGCCGCTTCTATTCATCGGTGTCGGAGCACTATCCGGTGAACGGCGCCAAGCGCAAGACGCTCACGCCGTGGACCGAGTGCCTCTTCATACAGGGCCGCGTTTTCGTCGGCGAGGGCGAGGAGACGCTGGCAAGCCATTTCGACGACTTCGACCAGATGCGTCCCTACGGCCTGCGCAGCGTGATCAACGTGCCGCTGCTCCACGGGAACCTCTGCTACGCCACCTTCAACGTCTTCGGCACCCGGGCGCACTGGCTGCCGCAGGAGGTCCTCGGCATCCGCCTGCTGGCCCTCGCCGCGGCGCGCTGGGTGCCGCGCGCAATCGGCCTGTCGTACCGCTTCGCGGGCGCATCCCTTACCCATCCTCTGGAGGCTTGACCATGCAAAGCAAAGTACCTGTCGTGATCGTCGGCGGCGGCCCGGTGGGCCTTTCGATGGGGATCCTGCTGCAGCGCTTCGGCATCGACTTCGTGCTGCTCGAACGCAGCCCGACGACCACGACCCACCCCAAGGCGCGGGGCACCTACACGCGGACGATGGAGATCTTTCGCCAGTGGGGCATCGACGGCCTGATGAAGCGCCATGCGCTGCCGGACGGCGCCGACTTCTTCTCCTTCTGCGAGTCGATGACGGGCCACGAATGGGGCCGCACCACCCCGGAGCCCAACGTGGGCCACTCGCCGTGCTGGAAGATCATCCAGTCGCAGGACACGGTGGAGACGGAGCTGCTGGACCATGCACGCAAGAGCGAAGTCGGCCGCTTCCTGTTCGGCCACGAGTTCCTGCACTACGACGAGGGCGGCAGCGGCATTGCGGTGACCGGCCGCAAGCTCGACACCGGCGAGACCATGACCTGGCACGCGCAGTACCTGATTGCCGCGGACGGCGCCACGAGCGCTGTGCGCCGCCAGGCCGACATCGAGATGCGCGGACCCGCCACGCTGGCCGTGATGGCCAACGAATTCTGGCAGGCCGACCTCTCCCACGTGCGCGACGCGGCCACCTGCGCCGGCTGGCGCGTGTATGCCAAGGATTCGCCCTACCCGATCACGACCGTGCTCAACACCAACGGCAAGGACCGATGGCTGAACCTCCTGCCGGTGGGACGCGAGGTGGACGAACGCATCGGCGAACGCAACGATGACGAAGTGGTGCAACTCGCCCGCACTATCTCGGGCGTTCCCAACCTCGATGTGAAGGTGATCAATCGCTCGGTGTGGCGCATGAGCCGCCAGGTGGCCGCGAGCTTTCGCAAGGGGCGCGTCTTGCTCGTGGGCGACTCGGCGCATCGCTTTCCGCCGAACGGCGGCTACGGCATGAACTCCGGCATCCAGGACGCGCACAACCTCGCATGGAAGCTGGCCTTCGTCATCACAGGTCGCGCCAGCGCGCGCCTGCTGGACAGCTACGAGAGCGAACGCCGCCCCGTGGCGGAATCGAACGCCGACTTCAGCCTGCACAACGCGACGCGCTTCATCCAGTGCGACGAGGCCCTGCGCTCCGGCAACCCGGACCGCATCGACTTCTGGATCCGCGACAGCGACAACCACATCCACAGCATCGGGCAGTCGCTGGGCTTTTGCTACGAGGATGGTGCTGTCATCCCAGACGGCACGGGCAAGCATGTGATGCGCGCGCGCTGCTACGAGCCGAGCGACCGGCCGGGCATGCGCTTTCCGCACCTGTGGCTGGACCTGGCGCGGCGCCACACCACGCTCGACTGGTTCGACAAGGACTTCGTGCTGGTGGCGGGGCCGAAGGCGGATGGATGGATGGAGGCAGCGAGTGCTGTGTCCGGCAAGAACGGACGCACGGTGCAGGCTCACCAGTTGGACGACTCGCACGAGAAGGACGGCCTGCTGCTCGGCCTGCGCGGTGCGGTGCTCGTGCGGCCTGACGGGCATGTGGCGTTCCGCATGCCATGGACGCCATCGGATCCGGCCGCCGAGCTGTCGGCCGCGCTCGCCCGACTACTGGACTGATGCCATGCCCGTCACCGCACTCCACCACTACACGATCCGGTGCACGCCGGACGAGTTGCCGCCGCTGGTCGATTTCTACACGCGCGTGATGCGCCTGCAAGTCGGCGCCCGGCCTGAAATCCCTGCACCCGGTGCATGGCTGTACGCGGACGGCCAGCCGATCGTGCACCTGTATGCGCATCTGTCGGCGCCCGACGCCGCAACCCAGCCGGTGACCGGCCCCCTGGACCACATCTCGTTCCGCTCGCGCGGCCTGAAGGAGATGCGCGAGCACCTCGGTGCGATGGGCGTGCCGTTTGCAGAGGCGCCGATTCCGGGATGGGATATCCATCAGTTGTTCCTCCACGATCCACGCGGGCTGAAGATCGAGATGACCTTCTGGATGGGCCAGGAAGAAGGGAACGCGACATGACCGACTTCATTCAGGCCGGCGAAGTGCGTGTCGCCTTCGAGCGCCAAGGCCGGGGCCCAGCGCTGGTGCTGATGCACGGCGCGGAGGCCTCGCGCCAGATGTTCGCCGCGCTGGTGCCACATCTCGCGAAGCACTTCACCGTGCTCACGTACGACCAGCGCGATTGCGGCGACACGCAGGCACCCGAGCGCGCGTCGACGCTGGCGGACCTGGCGAACGACGCTCACCAGTTCATCAGGGCGATGGGGTTCAAGCGCGCGCATGTGTTCGGCTCGTCCTTCGGCGGACGCGTGGCGCAGGCCCTGGCGCTGCTGTATCCGAAGTCGATCGATCACCTCGTGCTCGCGAGCACCTGGCCGCTGCCGCGCCCGTACGAAGAGCTGTGCCCGGACGCACACCGACTGGCCGAGTTGCGGCAGGGCCTGCCCGGCACGGCGGAAGAGCTGGCGACATGGTTCTTCCCCGAAGCCTTTCTTGCGCAGCGTCCGGAACTGCGTCGCGTCTTCACGAATGCCCGGCCGGTGTCGGCTCGCGCCGCGCGGCGATCAGCCACGGTGGCTACGACGCTGGACCACGGCGTTGCGGACATCGTGGCACCCACCCTCGTGCTGGCCGGCGAGCTGGATCGCGTGGTGCCGCCCAGCGTGACGCTGGCCATGGCGGGGCGCATCCGCGGTGCCGATGCCGTCCTGCTGCCATCCATCGGCCACGTGACGGCCATGCAGGCGCCGGAAGTGCTCGCCCATCACATGGTTCGTTTCCTGAGCCCCGCGGGAGTCAAGGCATGAACACGACGAATGGCAGACCCGACTACATCCGCATCGCAGGACTCTCCAAGACATTCGGCGGCGGCAACGACGGCGTGCTTGCGCTCAAGGAGATCGACTGCACGATCCGCCAGGGAAGCTTCGTCACCATCGTCGGCCCCAGCGGCTGCGGCAAGAGCACGCTGCTGCGCATCCTGGCCGGACTGCTCGACTATGAAGTCGGCAGCGTGCTGCTCGACGGCCAACCCGTTCGCGGCACGCGGCGCGATGTGGGCGTGGTGTTCCAGAGCTCCATCCTGCTGCCGTGGCGCACCATCATCGAGAACGTGATGCTGCCGGCCGAAGTGCTCGGCCTGGACAGGAAAGTGGCACGCGAACGCGCCATGCAATTGCTGCACATGGTCCGCCTCGAGGGCTTCGAGCACAAGCTGCCGCGCCAGTTGAGCGGCGGCATGCAACAGCGCGCCTCCATCGCGCGCGCCCTGCTGCACGACCCCAAGATCCTGCTGATGGACGAGCCCTTTGGCGCGCTGGACGCGATGACGCGCGAGCGCATGAACCTCGAACTGCAGCGCATCTGGATGGAAAGCGGAAAGACCGTGGTGCTGATCACGCACTCGATCCCCGAGGCCGTGTTCCTGGGCGACCAGGTGTTCGTGATGTCGCCTCGCCCCGGCACGCTGGAACGCGTGCTGCCCATCGACCTGCCACGACCACGGACGATGGAAGCGATGTCGCATCCGGTCTTCGCATCGGCGGCCGCTTCGATTCGCGAGCGCTTCTCGCATGCCGCTTCGTTCGATTGAAAGGGTGCTGCCATGACCACTGCCACGTTGACTTCCGATTCCACCGGCGTCAGGCCCGCGAAGCCGCCGCGCCCGCGCCGTGCCAACCCGCTGGCGTCCACCCGAGTGCAATCCATCCTGCTGCTGGTCACCTTGCTCGGCGCGTGGGAGGCGGCGGTGCGGCTGTTCAAGGTGCCCCAGCACCTGGTCCCGCCGGTCAGCGACATCGCGGTCGCACTCTGGCGTGGCCTGGCCACGGGACCGTTGGCCAAGGACGGCTTCTGGTACCACGGCGGCGTCACGCTTGCGGAGATCCTGCTGGGCTTCCTGATCGGCAGCGGCGTCGGCCTGGCGATCGGCATCGTGGTGTCGCAGATGCCCAAGGTGGAGGCACTGCTGGAACCCTACGTGGCGGCGCTGCAGAGCGTGCCCAAGGTGGCGGTGGCGCCGATCATCGTGGTGTGGCTCGGCTTTGGCATCGGCTCCAAGGTGATGATCATCTGCCTGCTGACCTTCTTCCCGGTGCTGGTCACCAGCATCGCGGGCTTCAAGGCGGTGGACCCGGACCGCATCGACCTGCTGCGCTCGCTGTCCGCCACGCCCTGGCAGATCTTCCGCAAGGCCAAGTTCCCGAGCGCCCTGCCCTACGTCTTCGCGGGTCTCAACATGGCCGCGGCCTTCAGCGTCGTGGGCGCCGTGGTGGGCGAATTCGTCGGCGCGCAGGCGGGCCTCGGCGTGCTGATCCTGCAGATGGAAGCGCAGGCCGACACCGGCGGCAGCTTCGCAGTGTGCGTCGTTCTCTCGGTGATCGGCATCGCGCTGACGGTGTTGCTGCGCCGCATTCAACGGCGGGTGCTGCACTGGATGCCCGCCGACACCTCGCAGCGCACGGTGAATGTCTAGATTTTTCTCGAACATCGCCGGCGTGATGCCGGCAAGGAGCGGACCATGTTGACACGACGTGATTTCGGATTGGGCATCGGCGCCCTGGGTCTCGTGGGCGGCGGCTTGCCTGCCATGGCACAGAACCTGCGCGTGATGAAGGTGGCGAACACTGCCGCGGTCAACGACCCGCAGCAGTGCTTCGTGACCGCGGGGCAGTACCCGAAGCTCGACTTCTACAAGCCCGGCGGCGTGGATGTGGAGTACGTGAACATGTCGAGCATGACCCAGGCGCTGCAAAGCCTGCGCGCCGGTCATGTGGATTTCGGGCCAGCCGTGCCCGGCATCCTGCTGCCGGCGATGGCCAAGGACCCGACGCTGGACCTCGTGAGCGTGTACAAGTGGCTGCCCCGCAATGCCAACGTGATCGTGGTGAAGCCGGGCAGCCCGATCAAGACGGCGGCGGACCTGGCGGGCAAGCGCATCGGCGTGCGCAGCCAGGGCGACACCGGGATCGTGATCACCCGGACCATGCTCGCCGAACTCGGCCTGAAGGACGACAAGTGCGAATACATCGCCATCGGCGACGGCGCGCCGGCCGGCGCGGCGATCGACAACGACCGTGTCGATGCAATGGTGGCCTTCGACACGGCCGCGGCCCGCATCGAACTGGTGGGCACGCCGCTGCGCTACGTGCCGCTGACGCCGAAGTTTGCGCAGGTGGGTTCGGGCTGGATCTGCGTGCCGCGCAAACTTCTCAAGGACGAGCACAAGAACCTGGTGGCGCTGTTTCGCGGCATCGCCAAGTCCACCATCTTCGCGAACAGCAACCTCGACGCCGCCATCGACCTGCACTGGGCCGTGTACCCCGAGAGCCGACCGAAGGGCCGCAGCGAGGAAGAAGCACGCAAGGAGCTGTCGTTCATCCTGAAGGACCGCAAGAACAGCTGGATGCGCCGCCCCGACGATCCGGACCAGCGCATGGGCGCATCGACGCCGGCCGAGTGGAAGGCCAACATCGAGATGGCCGCCGAAAGCAGCAAGAACCCGAAGCTGGGCGAAGAACTGGGCGATCCGAATCGTCTGTTCACGAACGAACTGATCGACGAGGTCAATGCCTTCGACAAGCAGGCCGTGGTGGAGATGGCGAAGTCGTTCCGGTTGTAGGTCGGGCGGCCTGCTGCCTACCGGTCTGCGGGGCGGCAGGGCGAGTCTCGATGGCTTTCTCGTGCTCCAGCAGCCACCGCTTGCGGTGCAGCCCCCATGCATAGCCCTTGAGGTCGCCGCCCGCGCCAAGAACGCGGTGACATGGCACGATGATGGCGATCGGATTCGCGCCCACCGCCGAACCCGCGTCAACAGCCGCACGCCAGTCATCGATGCCCATCGCCTTGCCGACTGACCCATAGGTCGTCGTCTGCCCTGCGGGAATGCGGCGCAGCGCTGCCCATGCGCTTTCCTGCTGCTCGGTACCGGCCGTCGCCACTTCGATGTTGCCGAGCGCGTCCAGTTGCCCGACGAAGTACTGCTGCAGTGCTTCGGCCACGGCTTTCGGTGCCGGTCCTTCGATCAGTTCATACGTGCCGTACTGCTCGCGCAGGTTGCGATGCATGCGCGAACGCCGTTCCGCGAATTCCAGCGCACGGACATGACCGCGTTCGTCGGCGGCAAGCAGCATCGCACCCAAGGGCGACGTCAGGTCACTCAGGATCATCTTCATGGTCGTTCCTCGCTCACCAGGCTTTGGGCAAGGTGAAGTTGGTGTTGCAGTGATCACAGCTTAGGAACGCAAGGGGGTTGGGTCACTCCGGTCCTTGCGATCGATATCGCGTTGCCCGTGTGAGTTCAAGCGCAAGAAACGGATCGTTCTTCGCGGACATGTTCACTACGCTCCCTTCATCACCCACTCTCAAGAAGGAGCACTCTCATGTCCATCGAGCAAGACAACAAGGCCATCGTCGGCCGCTGGTTCACCAGTTTCTGGGGCAAGACCTGCGATCTCGGCATCGTCGATGAAATCGCTGCGTCCGACATGCTCTTGCAGTACTCGCTGCACGAGCCGCGTCGTGGCCGGGAGGCCATCAAGGCCTTCATGACGGACTTCCGCAAGGCGTTTCCCGATCTCGACTTCTGGGGCGCTGCGGACCTGATCGCGGAAGGTGACTACGTGGTCGGACGGTGGGAAGGCGGCGGTACGCACACGGGTCCCGCGTTCGACGACTTCCTGGTCGGCGGACTGCCGGCGGCCACGGGTCGGAAGATGCACTTCACCGGAACGACGGTACTGCGCCTGAAGGACGGAAAGATTGTCGAGGAGATTGGTCTGGACGACGGCGTGAAGGCGTTGACCCAACTCGGCCTCTTGAAGGCCGCCTGAAGCGAGGGCAAGGCAGAGTCTCCGACGACGCGGACGAGAGTGCGAGATCATTCGCGTCCATGCACCCACACCAAGGCCCCCGCTGGCGCTGGTTACCCGTCGAGGGCAGCTGGCGATACCACCTGCTCCTGGCCGGGACGGGCATGTTCATTCTGGGGCCGCTGGCCGGCGTGACCGCGGCCTACATGAACTTCTCGCTCGGCTTCTTTGTGGGCGGGCAGGTGCTGGCGGGCCTGCTCGGCTCCGCCGTCACCGCGGGCTACGGTGCGCCGGGGCGCCACGGCGCCAACTACATCCAGACCGCCGCCGCCTCGGTGGCCAGCATGAGCGGTATGGGCGTGCTGCTCCAGGCCATGGCGTGGATGGGCCTGGCGCAGCCGCCGGCCTGGCAGATGGTGCTGTATCTCGCCTGCGTCGGCATGTTCGGCGTCGGCGTGGGCATGCTTTACACGCCGGTGCTCGTGGACAGGATGCGTCTGGCCTTTCCTTCCGGGCTGGCGGTCGCCAACATTCTGCGGGCGCTGACCGACCCCGCGCTCTTGCGGCGCTCGGTGCGGCAACTCGGAGGCGGCATCACTGTCGGATTGGTGACGGGCCTGGCTTCGGCCCGCGTGCCGCTGCTGGGCGCCATCGGCCTGTCCGCATCCACTTTCGGCGCGGGGCTCGTGATCGGCGCGCGCATCGGCATTCCCGCGGTCATCGGGGGTCTGATCGGTGTCGTATTGCAGCCGTACTTCGTCTCGATCGGCTGGTTGCAGCCGGGCGACCCTCCGCGCAAGATCATGTTCCTCATTGCCTTGGGCACGATCATGGGCGCTGCGCTGGTGGACATGGCGCTGATCTTCGCGCGAGCCCTTCCGCGCGCGCGACTTCAGGCTGCACGCGATGCCCAGCCGCCGGTCGTCGACGATTGGCGCCGCATCAACAGCACGCGCCTCATTCGGTGGGTGCTTTTCTGGGCCGGCGCCACGGTGGCCTGCGGCCATTGGCTGTTGGGACAGCCGCTCTTCTTTCTCGTCGTGGCAGTGGCACTGGTCTTTCTCTTTGCGCTGGTCAACGGCATCTCGGTGGGCGTCAGCGACTCCAATCCGATCTCCTCCGCCTTCGTCGTGACGATCGTCATCCTTGCCGCCCTGGGCTTGCGCGACCCCGGCGTGGGCCTGATGGCCGGCGCGGTGCTGCTGGTGGCGACCAGCGTGGCCTGCGACATGCAGCAGGACCGCTCCACCGGCTGGCGGCTCGGCACCCCGCGCGTGATGCAGTTCCGCTACCAGGTGCTGGGCATCGTCGTGGGCGCCACGCTGGCGGTGGTCTTCGCGCGACTGTTCATGGCGGCTTATCCGGTGCTGTTGCTGGACCAGACGGTGCTGAAGGCCGACCAGCAGCCGGCCGAGTGGAGCTCGGCCATGACGTACAAGTTCGTCGGCGTGCTGCGAAGCCTGACCAATGACCTGCCGTTCCAGCGCACCGCGATCGGCGTGGGCATTGCAGCTGGCTTGGCCGTGGAGGTACTGCGCAAATGGCTGCGACCGCGCAGCTTCGTGCTCGACGCCATCGTGTTGCCTTCGCCCTATGCGCTTTCATTCGGCGGCTTCGTCAACCTGCCGACATCGCTGTGGCTCGGTGCGGGCGGCGTCGCCGGCAGCCTGTGGACGGCACGCGCGCCCGCGCGGCGCGATGTGCCGGAGGACATGAGCAGCGCTTCGCTGTTCGGCGGAGGGTTGATCGCCGGCGATGCGTTGGCGGCGGTGGGAATCGGCGTTGTCAGCTTGCTGGCGGTGTTGACTTAGGGCGCCGGCGCTGCCTCATGCCTGCAGCGGCAACTGCGTCGTCGACATCACCTGCTTGAGCACCATGAAGGTCCGTATCTGCCGCACACCGGGCAGGTACAGCAGTTGCTCGGCGTGCAAGCGGTTGTAGCTGTCGTTGTCGCGCGTGCGCACGAGCATGAAGTAGTCGAACTCACCGGTGACCACGTGACACTCCAGGCAACCCGACACTTTCTGCACGGCCTTTTCGAAACTGGCGAACGACTCTGGCGTGGAGCGGTCGAGCACCACGCCAATCATCACCAGCGTGCCGAAGTCCAGCGCCGCCGGATCGAGCAGCGCCACCACCTTCTTGATCAGCCCCAGCGACTTGAGTCGCTCGACTCGCCGCAGGCAGGCCGGCGCGCTCAGGTTGACCTTGGCAGCGAGCGCCACGTTCGACACCGAAGCATCGCGTTGCAGCGCCCGAAGAATGGCGCGATCGGTTCGGTCCAGTCCATTCTTGTCTTGCAATTTTGTTGTGCTCATGGCGCCTTTCGCAGCATGAATCTCGGTCGTTTGTTCAACCAGCGATTCTTAGTGTCGTGAATCGCCATGATTTTGCAACCCTCGTTCAAGCGATTCTTTCTACGATTCACTTCATCTCTTGAACAAGGAATCGCAATGAACCTGCACCAATTTCCGCGCTATCCGCTCACCTTCGGGCCTACGCCTATCCAGCCGTTGCGGCGGCTCAGCGCGCATCTGGGCGGCAAGGTCGAGCTCTATGCCAAGCGCGAGGACTGCAACAGCGGCCTGGCCTTCGGGGGCAACAAGACGCGCAAGCTCGAGTACCTGATCCCCGAGGCCATCGAAGGCGGATACGACACGCTCGTGTCCATCGGCGGCATCCAGTCGAACCAGACGCGGCAGGTCGCGGCGGTGGCGGCCCACCTCGGCATGAAATGCGTGCTGGTGCAGGAGAACTGGGTCAACTATTCAGATGCGGTGTACGACCGCGTGGGCAACATCGAGATGTCGCGCATCATGGGCGCAGACGTGCGGCTCGATGCCGCCGGGTTCGACATCGGCATTCGCAAGAGTTGGGAAGACGCGATGGACAGCGTGCGCCAGGCCGGCGGCAAGCCCTTCCCGATTCCCGCGGGCTGCTCCGAGCATCCGAAGGGCGGGCTCGGCTTCGTGGGCTTCGCGGAAGAAGTGCGGCAGCAGGAAACGGAGCTCGGCTTCAAGTTCGACTACATCGTCACCTGTTCCGTCACCGGGAGCACGCAAGCCGGCATGGTGGTGGGCTTTGCGGCCGACGGGCGCGCCGATCGCGTGATCGGCATCGACGCATCGGCCAAGCCACGGCAGACCTTCGACCAGATCTTGCGCATCTCGAGGCACACGGCCGAGTTGGTCGGTCTCGGCCGCGAGATCACGGAGAAGGACGTGGTGCTCGACACGCGCTTCGGTGGGCCGGAGTACGGCCTGCCCAACGAAGGAACGCTCGAAGCGATCCGTCTGAGCGCCCGCATGGAGGCCATGCTCACCGACCCGGTGTACGAGGGCAAGTCGATGCACGGGATGATGGAGAAGGTGAGGCTCGGCGAATTTCCCGCGGGCTCGAAGATTCTCTATGCGCATCTTGGTGGCGTGCCGGCCCTCAACGCCTACAGCTTCCTCTTTCGCAACGGCTGAGTGTGATGGACTGCCATCGGCGAGGTCCTACGCCGGCATGCCGATCGCATGGCTAGACTGCTGGGTTCGCGCCCTGGCACTGCTTCACCAACCTTCAAGGAGCCTCCTCATGATGAATCGATCCGAACCTGTCTGGCTGATCACCGGCTGCTCCACCGGCTTCGGCCGTGAACTGGCCAAGCTGGTGCTGGCGCGTGGATGGCGTGCCGTCGTGACGGCGCGCAAGCCCGAACAGGTCAAGGACATCGCCGAAGGCCATGGCGACAGGGCCCTCGTGCTCCCGCTCGACGTGACCCGGCCTGAACAGATCGGCGACGTCGTCGCGCAGGCGAAGCAGCGCTTCGGCCGCATCGACGCATTGGTCAACAACGCGGGCTACGGCTATCTCGCAGCCATCGAGGAAGGCGAAGATGCGGAGGTTCGCGCGATGTTCGAGACCAATGTCTTCGGCCTGATCGACATGACCAAGGCGGTCCTTCCAACCATGCGCGCGCAGAAGAGCGGGCTCATCGTCAACGTGTCGTCGATTGGCGGCCTCTCGAGCTTTGCCGCAACCGGCTACTACCACGGCACCAAATACGCGGTCGAAGGCATTTCCGAATCGCTTGCGACCGAAGTCAAGCCATTGGGGATCGATGTGCTGATCGTCGAGCCGGGCCCGTTTCGCACGAACTGGGCCGGCCCTTCCATCAAGCAGTCCGCCACGCGCATCGACGCGTACGACGCGACCGCTGGCGAGCGCCGCAAGCAAACCGAGGCGCGCAGCGGCAACCAGGCGGGCGATCCGGTTCGCGCGGCCCAGGCCATCATCGACGCCGCGCTCTCCGATACCCCGCCCTTGCGGCTGCTGCTCGGCAAGACGGCGCTGGAACTGGCACGCAAGAAGCTCGATTTCATGCGCGGCGACTTCGATCGGTGGGAGTCGACCACGCTCGGCGCCGACTTCCCCGCTGGCAGCGACCGGCCAATGCCCCAATGAGCGTTTCGCGGCCGACAATTCGCGGATGTCGATGCGTGCCGCTGAAATCCTCTACCCGGTTCTCGCGCTGGCGGCCTGGACCGGCCTCGTGCTGTTGCTGATTCCCGTCGCGCGGTTTCGCGCGGGCCATCGGCGCGAAGTCACCTTCCTGGACTTCAGGTTCGGGGAATCGGCGTCCGTGCCGACACGGGTGAGCATTCCCAATCGGAACTACATGAACCTGCTCGAAGCGCCGATGCTGTTCTATGTCGTGTGCCTGCTGTTGTACGTCACTTCCGGCGTGACGCTTCAGGCCCTCGTGCTGGCATGGGCGTACGTCGCACTGCGCATTGTTCACAGCCTGATTCACCTGACCTACAACCGGGTTCCGCATCGGCTGGCCGCGTTTGCCGCCAGCAACGGCGTTCTCGCCGCGCTTTGGGTGGCCGCGGGCGTGCATGTCGTTTCCAGTGCGTAGCCCGCCGTGTACCCTTCGCGAATGCACCCACTGCCCGTTCGCCTTCCGCCCGGCTGCGATCTCAGGCGCGCGCTGGAGACGCTTTGCCGTGATCAATTCCAGAATGGCGCCTTCGTGCTTTGCGGCATCGGCAGTCTCATCGATCCAAGACTTCGGCTGGCCGGGGAGAGCGAGGAAGCGTGCTACGAAGGCCCATTCGAGATCCTCACCCTGACCGGCACCGTGACCCCTCAGGGCGCGCATCTGCACATGAGCATCGCGTCTTCGGAAGGTGATGTCAGGGGTGGGCACGTCGTGTACGGCAATGTGGTCAGGACCACGGCCGAACTGCTGCTTGTGCAGGCATCGGATTGGGAGTTGCTGCGCGAGCATGACGCAGCGACTGGCTTCCTCGAACTGGTCGCGCGCCGTCGGCCAGTCAAGGACAAGCCTTGATCGGACCTTGATCCGCCGCCCTATTCCGCCCGCCTGCCCATGCTGCGTACAGAGCTCGGCAATGACCGAACCATCTCGGCCAGATAGGTCGTCAGCTCGGATTCATCGTTCCGGCGGCGATTCATGATCACGGGCGTCGTCACGCCTTCGTCGCTCAAAGGCAGGTAGAGCACGCCTTCCCGGTGCAGGTTCTGCACCGACTGCGGCACCAGCGCATAGCCGAGGCCGGCAACCACGAGCCCGATGGCGGTCTGCACCTCGTTGGCCTCCAGCGCGATCATGGGCTTCAATCCACGCGACTGGAACATTTCCAGCACCTGGTCGGCATAGCTCGGCCGTGGTTTTGCGGGGTACAGCAGGAGCGGCTCCGTCGCCAGCTTGGCCAGGCCGATCTTCTTGTGCTTGACCAGGCGGTGGTTCACGGGCAAGGCCACCATCACGGGCTCCTCGCGGACCAGTTCGCCAACGACGTCATCATCGTCGAAGTTCAGCCGCCCGAAGCCCACGTCGATACGGCCCGCCTTGAGGCCCTCCACCTGCTGCACCGTCGTCATCTCGTAGAGGTTCAACTCGACCGTCGGCTGGGCTGCGCGGAATTGCCGGATCACGTCCGGCAACTTGCCATACAACGTGGAGGGCGCGAAGCCGATCGCGTACCAGGTGCGCCGGCCGCCGGCGATGCGTACCGTTGCGGCTTGCACCTCCGCCATGCGATCGAGCAACTGTTGCGCCTGGATCTGGAAGAACCGACCGGCCGGCGTGAGACGCAGCGGCCGCGAACTGCGGTCCAGCAACTCCACGCCAAGTTCCTCTTCGAGCGTGCGGATCTGTCGGCTCAAGGGCGGCTGTGCAATGTGCAACTGCTCGGCCGCGCGGCTGAAGTTCAGTTCGCGCGCGACCGCGCAGAAATAGCGCAAGTGACGCAATTCGAGGTGCATGGAATCTCCTGTTCGAAGAATGCGCGGGTCAGTGGAAACCCGATGTCTCCATACCTTGAAGGTATTTTGCCGGACCCAATCGATATTGGACCAAAGGCATCGTGAAGAAGAACATTCAACCCATGAACACGAGCCCCACCATTCAATCCATCGAAGCCGTCCTGGTCGACCTGCCGACCATCCGTGCGCACAAGCTGGCAATGACCACCATGATGCGCCAGACGCTCGTGATCATTCGCCTCGTCTGCAGCGACGGCCTCACCGGTATCGGCGAGGCCACCACCATCGGCGGCCTCGCCTACGGCGACCAGAGCCCGGAAAGCATCAAGAGCGCGATCGACAACTACCTCGCCCCGCTGCTGGTCGGCACGGACGCGACCGGTGTCAACGTCGCGATGCAGCGCGTGTCGGCCGCCGTGCAAGGCAACTCGTTCGCCAAGTCGGCGATTGAAACCGCACTGCTCGATGCGCAGGGCCAACGCCTCGGCCTTCCCGTCCACGCCTTGCTGGGCGGCGCGATGCGCAGTGCGCTTCCTGTCCTCTGGACGCTCGCCAGCGGCGATGCCACACGCGATGTCGACGAGGCGCTTGCCTTGATCGAGGCGCGCCGCCACAACGTCTTCAAGCTGAAGATCGGCAGCCACCCGCTGGCCGAAGACATTGCCCACGTGCAAGCCATTCGACGCGGTCTTGGCGATGGCGTGATGCTCACCGTCGACGTCAACCAGGCTTGGGATGAGACCACCGCCGTGCAAGGTATCGCGGCGCTCGAAGCGATCGGCGTCGGCCTCATCGAGCAACCTGTGGCACGCCGCAATCGCCGTGCATTGCAGCGGCTCGCTTCCCGCTTCGACGTGGCCATCATGGCCGACGAAGCGGTGCACGACGCCATCGATGCCTTCGACCTGGCCGCGAACGCCGCTGCGGACGTCTATGCGCTCAAGATCTCGCAAGCCGGCGGCCTCTGGCCGACCTTGCGTGCCGCGGCCGTTGCCGACGCCGGCGGCGTCGGCATCTACGGCGGCACCTTGCTCGAAGGCAGCATTGGCAGCATCGCCGCCGCCCATGTGTTTGCGGCCTGCCCGACGCTCGCCTGGGGCACCGAACTATTCGGACCCCTGCTGCTCAAGGACGACATCGTCGTCAAGCGTCCCGACTACCGCGATTTCGAGTTGCAACTGCCGCAAGTGCCCGGCCTGGGCGTGGAACTCGATCTCGACAAGCTCGACTTCTATCGCCGCGACCGCGCCTCGCAGTCCGTCGCCGTCACCGCCTGAGGGTCCTCACCATGCTGTTCCACGTCGAAATGACCGTTCGCCTCCCGCACGACATGCCACCGGCGCAAGCCGACCAGCTCAAGGCGCGCGAGAAGGAAATTGCGCAGGGCCTGCAGCGCGACGGCGTCTGGCGCCACCTGTGGCGCGTTGCCGGGCGCTACGCCAACGTCAGCATCTTCGACGTGGCCGACAACGCGGCCTTGCACGACACGCTGATAACGCTGCCCTTGTTCCCCTACATGGATATCGAGGTGCGGCCGCTCTGTCGTCACGCCTCGTCCATTCATCAAGACGACCGCTGACTTCCGTTTTTCTTCAACCCACCCCCACGACCCCACGGAGACAAAGCCATGAACGAAATGAGCAAGACCCAACTGCTGGAAAGAGTCACCCACTCGAACCGGCCCAACGGCAACCCGCGCGTCCAGAAGATCACGGCGCGCATCGTCGGTGACCTTTTTCGGGCGATCGACGACCTGGACATCCAGCCCGACGAGTTCTGGGCTGGCGTCGACTGGCTTTCGCGCCTGGCATCGAGCGGCCAGGCCGGCCTGATCACCGCCGGCCTCGGCTTCGATCGCCTGCTGGACATCCGCCTCGACGAAGCCGACGAACGCGCAGGCCGCAATGCCGGCACGCCGCGCGCCATCGAAGGGCCGCTGTATATCGCCGGAGCGCCGCTCGCCAAGTACGAAGTGCGCGTCGATGAAGAAGGCGACGCCAAGCGCGGCGAAACGATGGTGATGGAAGGCCGCGTGCTCGACATCCACGGCAAGCCCGTGGCTGGCGCGATCGTCGATGTGTGGCACGCCAACGAACTGGGCCGCTATTCGCACTTCGATCCGGACCAGGCCGAGTACGCCCTGCGCCGCCGCATCGAGACCGATGCCGAAGGCCGCTATCGCTTCCGCAGCTTCCTGCCGCCGGGCTATGCGATTCCCCCGGACAGCCCGACCTCGGAGTTGTTCACCGCGATCGGACGCCACGGCAACCGTCCGGCGCACATCCACTTCCTCGTGGTCGCACCGGGCCTGCGCACGCTCACGACGCAAGTCAACGTTCCGGGCGACAGCTTCATCGACGATGACTTCGCCTTCGCGACGCGTGACGGGTTGATCCTCCAGCTCGAGAAGAACACGCCTGCCAAGGGTTACGAATCGCTCGGCGTGAACGAACCCTTCACCCGCGTGCCGTTCGACTTCGTCATGCAGCCGGCCGTTGACGAGAGCGAGGCCTCTCCCCAGGCCCGCGTGGCCCGCGCCGTCGGCTGATCCGACGCTGCTGCTCCTGAGCCGGCAGGGCTGGCCGGCCAGGAGTCCATTCCAGCCCATTTCCATACCGATCGTCGATGCGTGAAGCAGCGTGCTTCGGCCTGGCGACGACCGCCTTTCAGTGAATTCCCATTCGCTTACCTCCGAGGAGACACGCATGATCCCCATCTACCCCGTCCCGTCGACGCCGAACCTCGCCAAGCTCGACGCCTTGCTCGAAGACGATCCGGTCGAACACAAGTACCGCCTCGACCGTTCCGTCTTCACCGATGAGCAGTTGTTCGACCTGGAGATGAAGCACATCTTCGAAGGCAACTGGGTCTACCTGGCGCACGAGAGCCAGATCGCCAACGTCAACGACTACCTGACCGTGTATGTCGGCCGGCAACCGGTCGTCATCACGCGCAGCAAGGACGGCAAGCTGAACGCGCTGGCCAACACCTGCACACACCGCGGCGCCATCCTGTGCCGTCACAAGAAGGGCAACAAGTCCAGCTTCACCTGTCCGTTCCACGGCTGGACTTTCAACAACGCAGGCAAGCTGCTGAAGGTCAAGGACAACAGCGCCGAGGCCGGCTACCCCTCGAGCTTCAACTGCGAAGGCAGCCATGACCTGGCGAAGCTCGGCGCGTTCGAGAACTACCGCGGCTTCCTGTTCGGCAGCGTCAACCCTGACGTCGTGCCGCTGAAGGAGCACCTCGGCGAGGCCGCCAAGATCATCGACATGATCGTCGACCAGTCGCCCGACGGCCTCGAAGTGCTGCGCGGTGCTTCCACCTACACCTTCGACGGCAACTGGAAGCTCGGCGCGGAGAACGGCGCCGACGGCTACCACGTGTCGTCCGTGCACTGGAACTACGCGGCCACCACCAGCCGCCGCAGCGTCGACGGCAAGGTCGACACCGTGAAGGCCATGAACGCGGGCAAGTGGGCGCAACAAGGCGGCGGCTCCTACACCTTCAAGCACGGCCATCTGCTGCTGTGGACGAACTGGGCGAACCCGGAAGACCGGCCGCTGTACTCGAAGCGGGACGAGTGGATCGGCAAGTTCGGAGAAGCGCGCACCGACTGGATGCTGGGCAAGTCCCGCAACCTGTGCCTTTACCCCAACGTCTATTTGATGGACCAGTTCAGCTCGCAGATTCGCATCGTGCGGCCGATCTCGGTCAACAAGACGGAAGTGACGATCTATTGCATCGCGCCGAAGGGCGAGGCGCCGGAAGCACGCACGCGGCGCCTGCGCCAGTACGAGGATTTCTTCAACGCGACCGGCATGGCCACGCCCGACGACCTGGAGGAGTTCCGCTCCTGCCAGCACGGCTACGGCGCGCGGGCCGTGAAGTGGAACGACATGAGCCGCGGCGCCACGCACTGGATCAAGGGGCCCGATGCCACCGCCGACCTGATCGACCTCAAGCCTGACCTCAGTTGCGTGAAGACCGAGGACGAAGGCCTCTACATCGGACAGCACGAGTACTGGCTCGACACGATGAAGAAGGCCGTGGTTGCCGAACACGCCGCAGGAGGCCAGTGATGTTGACCTACCAACAACTCCAGGCCTTCGTCTACTCGGAAGCCCGCGCGCTCGACGAACACCGCTGGGCCGACTGGCTTGCGTACTACGCGGACGACGCCGAATTCTTCATGCCCTCGTGGGATGACGACGACAGGCTCACGACGGATCCGCACAACGAGGTCTCGCTGATCTACTACCCCGACAAGCAGGGGCTCGAGGACCGCGTCTTCCGCATCCAGACCGAGCGCTCCAGCGCCACGATGCCCGACACACGAACGGGCCATGCGATCAACAACCTCGAGGTCCTGTCCCAGGACGAAGAGCAATGCGTCGTGTCCTTCAACTGGACCACGCACAGCTTCCGCTACGACATCGTCGACGTCTATTTCGGCAGCTCGCAATACACGCTCGACACGCGAGGCGAGAAGCCGCTGATCAAGCGCAAGTACGTGGTGTTGAAGAACGACTACATCCACCACCTGCTCGACATCTATCACATCTAGCTTTTCAAGGGTCAAGGAGACAACCATGACGTACAACATCGCCCTGCAGTTCGAGGACGGCGTCTCGCGCATCATCCCGTGCGAGCCCAACGAACTGGTCGCCGACGCCGCGTACCGCGCCAAGATCAACATCCCGCTCGACTGCCGCGACGGCGCCTGCGGCACCTGCAAGTGCCACTGCGAGAGCGGCAGCTTCACCATGGGCGACTACATCGAGGATGCGCTCGCCGACGACGAGGCCGAGAACGGCTATGTGCTGACCTGCCAGATGAGGCCCACATCCGATTGCGTGGTGCGCGTGCCGGCATCGTCGGCAGCGTGCAAGACGGAAGTCGGCGCGCACGGCGGCAAGCTGACGCGGATCGAACGCGATTCGGCAACGACCGTCTCGTTCGAACTGCAAGCCGAGCGCCCCCTGGCTTTTCTGCCGGGTCAATACGTGAACCTGATGGTGCCGGGCAGCAAGGAGACGCGCTCGTATTCCTTCAGTTCCGCACCGAACAAGTCCGAACTGGCCTTCCTGATCCGCGACGTGCCCGACGGACTCATGAGCACCTACATGCGCCAGAAGGCACAACCCGAGGACTTCATGATGTTCACGGGCCCCTATGGCAGTTTCTACCTGCGCCCGGCCGTGCGCCCGATCCTGATGCTCGCGGGCGGCACCGGCCTTGCGCCCTTCCTGTCGATGCTGCTCTGGTTGAAGGACAACCCGACGGACCATCCGATTCGCCTTGCCTACGGTGTCAACACGAATGACGACCTGGTCGAACTCGAAACCCTGGCCGAGCTGAAGGCGAGCCTGCCGAACTTCGAGTTCTTCACCTGCGTGGTCGACCAGGAAAGCGGGCACCCCAAGCAAGGCTATGTGACCCATCACCTCTCGAGCGCTGACCTGCACGACGGCAACGTCGATGTGTACGTGTGCGGCCCGCCGCCGATGGTGGAAGGCGTGCGCAAATGGATGTCCGGTGTCGGCGTCACGCCCAGGAGCTTCCACTTCGAGAAGTTCTCGTCGGCCAACGAAGCGGTGGCAGCATGAGCGCCGCGCCGGATCGCTTCAAGAACAAGGTTGTCATCGTCACCGGCGCGGCGCAAGGCATTGGCCGTGGCGTCGCCCTGCGCGTGGCGGCCGAAGGCGGGACCGTGCTGGCCGTCGACCGCGCCGAGATCGTCGAGGAGGTCGTCGCGGAAATCAACGAGGGCGGCGGCACTGCGGCGGCCTTCCAGGCCGATCTCGAAACCTTCGCGGGTGCGCAGGCCATGGTGGCGGAATGCCTGGCTCGGTTCAAGCGCCTCGATGTGCTCATCAACAACGTCGGCGGCACGATCTGGGCCAAGCCCTACGAGCACTATGAAGAGGCGCAGATCGAAGCCGAGATCCGACGCTCGCTGTTCCCGACGCTCTGGGCCTGCCGCGCCGCGCTGCCGTTCATGGTCGAGCAGAAGCGCGGTGTCATCGTCAATGTCTCGTCGGTCGCCACGCGCGGCGTGCACCGCGTGCCGTATTCGGCGGCCAAGGGCGGCGTCAATGCGCTGACCGCATCGCTGGCGATGGAGCACACGCGCAACGGCATCCGTATCAACGCCACCGCGCCGGGCGGAACCGACGCGCCGCCGCGTCGCGTGCCGCGCAACCAGTCCCAGGCCAAGCCCAGTGCGCGCGAGACCGCCTGGTACCAGGGCGTGGTCGACCAGACGGTGGATTCCAGCCTCATGCACCGCTACGGGACGATCGACGAGCAGGTCGCGCCCATCCTGTTCCTGGCATCTGACGATGCCTCCTACATCACGGGAACTGTCGTACCGGTCGCCGGTGGCGATCTCGGCTGACGCCGCGACGGTCTTATTCACCCCACACATCGAGACAAACCATGCGCCACATCGATCTCCACAAGCTGGCCGACGAGGCCCGCTTCAATCGCTTCCACGGGCTGGTTCTCTTCTGGTGCGCCCTCATCATCATCTTCGATGGCTACGACCTCGCGGTGGCCGGCATTGCGCTGCCTTCGATCATGAAGGAGATGGGCGTGAGCCCGACGAACGCCGGCTTCATGGTCAGCTCCGCGCTGTTCGGCATGATGTTCGGCGCTGTCTTCCTGGGGACCATCGCGGACAAGATCGGCCGGCGACGCGCGATCGTCATCTGCATTGCACTGTTCAGCGCCTTCACCGCGGCCGCTGGCCTGACCCACGAGCCCGTCAGCTTCAGCGTGATGCGCTTCATGGCCGGGCTCGGCATCGGCGGCGTGATGCCGAACGTGGTCGCCCAGATGACCGAGTACTCGCCGCGCAAGATCCGCAGCACGATGGTCACGCTGATGTTCAGCGGCTATGCCGTTGGCGGCATGCTGGCCGCGCTGCTCGGCAAGGGACTGATCGAAGCCTATGGCTGGTCGTCGGTGTTTCTTGCGGCAGGCTTGCCGGTATTGCTGATCCCTGCGATCCTGAAATCGATGCCCGAGTCGATGCCCTTTCTCATCAAGGCGAATCGACTCGACGAATTGCAGCGCCTCGCGTCGCGCCTCGATCCGACTTACAGGCCAGGTGCCGGCGACAACTTCGCGCTGCCGCGCGAGGACAAGGCCGTGAGCGCGCCGATCGGTCGCCTGTTCCAGGAAGGCCGCGGGTTCAGCACCGTGATGTTCTGGATCGCGTTCTTCATGTGCCTGTTCATGGTGTACGCCCTCAGCTCGTGGCTGACCAAGCTGATGGCCACTGCCGGCTACAGCCTCGGATCGGCCCTGACCTTCGTGCTCGTGCTGAACTTCGGCGCCATGATCGGCGCGGTGGGCGGAGGCTGGCTCGCCGACCGCTTTCACATCAAATATGTCCTGGTAGGCATGTATGCGCTGGCGGCGGTGTCGATCACGCTGTTGGGCTATCGCGTTCCGACGGAAGCGCTGTTCCTGCTCGTCGGCCTGGCCGGCGCGTCGACCATCGGAACGCAGATCGTGACCTACGCCTACGTGGGCCAGTTCTATCCGATGGCGGTGCGTGCCACAGGTATCGGCTGGGCCTCCGGCGTGGGGCGAAGTGGCGCCATCCTCGCCCCGATCGTGATCGGCAGCCTTGTCGGCCTGGCACTCCCCCTGCAGCAGAACTTCATGGCGATTGCGATCCCGGCGGTGATAGCGGCCATCGCGGTCGCCTTGATCGACCATGGTCGCTCGACGGGTGCCCAACACGCGGATTCTTCGGTTGCGCGTCGCGAGAGTTCGATGGATCCCTCGAAATCCGTCGTCCCTGGGCCGAGGACTTCTTCACCATGATTCAACGACTGCGCGCGATCCGCCAGGCGCTAAGCTTTCAGGGATGAACCTTCGATTTCGCGCCGCCCGCGTCCTTGCCGTGCTGGTGTTCCTGTTCAGTTGTGGCCTGGCCGACATCGCCGTCACTCCAGCCCATGCCGATCCCGGCTCCAACCCCAGCTGGGGCGCCATCGCGGCGATGTCCGGGTGGTACGGCTTCTCGTACAACCACCCTTCTCGCGAAGCGGCGGAGCGCGCGGCACGCGCCCAATGCGACCGCGCGGCGGGCCGTGCCAACACTTGCGTCGTCCGCGCGTACTTCGATCGCACATGCGGCGCGCTCGCGACGGGCAACTTTGGGGAATGGGGCACGGCCGTCGCTCCGACGGCGAGCGCCGCCGGCAAGGCCGCCGTGACCGAGTGCGACAACCATCTTCCGACGGAGCCTTGCAAGATGGTCGTCAGCGTCTGTTCGCCGCGCTGAGCGCGATCGGCTGGCTGCAGGCTCAGGCCGTGGGCAGCTTGTAGTCGCGAAACTGCTCGCGCAACTTCGTCTTGAGCAGCTTGCCTGTCGCGGTATGCGGCAGTTCGTCGACGAACACCACGTCGTCGGGCAGCCACCACTTGGCGATGCGGCCGGCGAGGAATTCGAGCACAGCCTCCTTGCCGACATCGGCGCCCGGGCGCTTGACGACCAGCAGCAGCGGACGTTCTCCCCACTTGGGATGCGCGACGCCGATGATCGCCGCCTCGGCCACGCCAGGGCAGCCCATGGCCGCATTCTCGACATCGATGGACGAGATCCATTCACCGCCCGACTTGATCACGTCCTTCGCGCGGTCCACCAGTTGCAGGAAGCCGTCGGGGTCGATGGTCGCGACATCGCCTGTGCTGAAGAAACCTTCGTCGTCGATCACCACGCCGCCCTCGGACCTGTAGTAGCCGCTGGCGATCCAGGGCCCACGCACCCGCAGGTGGCCGAAGGCCTGGCCGTCCCACGGCAGCGGCTTGCCTTCGTCGTCGACGATCTTCAGGTCGACGCCCCACACACCGCGACCTTGCTTGAGCTTGACCTTCACCAGCGCTTCGCCGGAAAGCGCCTGTTGCTTCGGCAGCAGCTTGCTGATGACGCCAATGGGGCTGGTCTCGGTCATGCCCCAGCCCTGCACCACCTCTACGCCCAACTGGCCTTCGAAGCGCTCCAGCATCGCTCGCGAGACAGCCGCACCGCCGATCCCCACGCGCTTCAGCGACAGCGCCGCCGTATCGAGATCGGGATTGGCATCGAGGTACTGGAAGAACATCAGCCAGACGGTGGGCACGCCTTGAGAGAAGGTCACCTTCTCGTCGCGTATCAGCTCGTAGACGCTCTTGCCGTCGAGGAACTGGCCCGGGAGGACGAGCTTCGCGCCGACCATCGCCGCACCATACGGCGCGCCCCAGGCATTGGCGTGGAACATCGGCACGATCAGCATCAGCGTCTCGCCCGAATTGATGCCGAAGGTGTCCGGCGCGAGTTCCATCAGCGCATGCAGCACGGTCGAGCGATGTGAATACAGCACGCCCTTGGGATTGCCGGTGGTGCCCGAGGTGTAGCAGAGCGACGAGGCAGTGCGCTCGTCGAATTCGGGCCAGGCGTAGTCGGTGCTTTGCGCGGCGACGAGTTCGTCGAAGCTGCGCAGGTTCGGCAACGAAGTCGCGGGCAGGTGCTCGCGCCCGCACAGCGCGATGAAGTGCTTCACTGTCTTGAAGCGAGGCGCGAGCTTTTCGACGAGCGGCGCAAAGCATGCGTCGAAGAACAGCACCCCGTCCTCTGCGTGGTTCACGATGTAGTCGATCTGGTCCGGAAAGAGCCGTGGATTCACGGTATGCAGCACGGCGCCGGAGCCCGATACGCCGTAGTAAAGCGCCAGATGCCGGTCGGAGTTCCAGGCCAGCGTGGCCACCCTGTCGCCCTGCCGCACGCCCAGGTCGCGCAACAGGCCGGCGACCTGGCGGGCCTGGTCGCGAACGCCGCGCCAGGTGGTGCGGTGTGTTCCCCCCTCGGGCCGGCGCGAGACGATCTCGGTCGCCGGGTGGAAGGTGGCCGCATGCTCCACCAGCGAAGAGATCAGCAACGGCCGATCCTGCATCAGTCCCAACATGGTCTTGTCTCCTTGGCTTCCCGGCCTTTCGCGGCCTTTTGCTGATTTGTACTATGGAAATGCGGTTTCGCATCTCGGTTGATTCGCCAGCATCGCGCGGCATGATGGGAGCATTCGCCGCCCGGCCCGACATGCAACCCGGAGAAGACACGTGAACCCCATCGACACAGCTGATCGTCACGTCGCTCGTCCCCTCCTGAGCAGTGCGCTGCGGGCTGTCGGCGCCGGCGCCGCCGCATTGCTGCTCGTGCTCGCCACCGGCTGCGCGGGACTGCCCTCCCAGCAGGACCGCCCCGCGACTTACGCACTCGCCCCTTCCGCCGACAGCCCGCTGGGACGTGCCATCGAACCCCAGGCCAAGGCGTACCCCGGCAAGACCGGCGTCGTCGCGATCAACGACGGGCACGTCGCCTTCGGCGTCAGGGCAGCGCTCGCGCAGGCCGCGACACGGTCGATCGACATCCAGACCTTCATCTGGCACAACGATGCGACAGGCACGCTTCTCTTCGACGAAGTCATGCGCGCTGCCGAACGCGGCGTGCGCGTGCGGATCCTGCTGGACGACCTGAACACCACCGGGCTCGACCCAACCCTTGCGCTGCTCGCATCGCAGCCGAATCTGGAACTGCGCCTCTACAACCCCTTCGCCGGGCGCAGCGCCCGATCGCTGGGCTTCCTCGCGGACTTCACGCGCCTGAACCATCGCATGCACAACAAGTCGTTCACCGTCGACAACGTGGTCGCGGTCGTCGGTGGGCGCAACATCGCGGACGAGTATTTCGAGGCGGGCGCGGAAACGGGTCTCGTCGACCTCGACATCATCGCGATCGGCGACGTGGTCCGGTCGGTTTCGGCCGAGTTCGACCTGTTCTGGAACAGTGCCTCCGCCTACCCCGCGACGAAGATCCTCGCCGGCGTCACACCGGAATCCCGCGAGGCGCTCGCACGTCGCGCGCAGACGGTGCGCGACGATCCGGTGACGGCCAAGTACGCCGAGGCCATCGCCCACACGGACATCGTCCAGCGCCTGCTGACCCGCACGGTGGATCCGGAATGGACGACGGCGACCGTCGTGCACGATGATCCCGAAAAGACGCTGAGCACAGGCAAGCATCCGGAACTGCTCCTGCTGCCGAGGCTCCAGACGGCGTTCGGAAAACCCGCCAAGTCGCTCGACCTGATCTCGCCCTACTTCGTGCCAGGAGATGCCGGCACCCAGGCGCTGACCGACTTGGCCAAGCGAGGCGTGCAGGTGCGCGTGCTGACGAATTCGCTCGCCGCGACCGACGAGAAGTCGGTGCATGCCGGCTACATCAAGCATCGCAAGGAGCTCCTGGCGGCTGGCGTGCAACTCTTCGAACTGAAGCCTGAAGCGGCTCCCATCATGAGCCGCGCCAGCGAGATCGGCCGAGGATCGAAGGCCGGGCTTCACGCCAAGACCTACGCGGTCGATGGTCGAGCCATCTTCGTCGGTTCGTTCAATCTCGATCCGCGCTCCGCCCGCCTCAATACCGAGATGGGCCTCGTGATCGACAGCCCCACGCTCGCTGCGAAGCTCCATACCGTCGTCGAACACGCCTACCCTTCGCTGGCGTACCGCGTCAACATCGACAAGGATGGGAACGTCACGTGGCTCGATGCCGACGGCAAGGTGTTCACCGTCGATCCGAAGACCGGATGGTTCGAGCGCGCCGTCGTCGACATCGGCGCCAAGCTCCCGATCGAATGGCTGCTGTGAGGTCCGTGAGGTCCATGAGGTCGTTCTCCCGCTGGCTTCCGGGCTGGCGCACGCTGCGCGACTATGACCGGACCTGGCTGCGCCACGACATCGTTGCCGGACTGGTGCTGACGACGATGCTGGTCCCGGTCGGCATCGCGTATGCCGAGGCCTCGGGCGTCGGCGGCATCTACGGCCTCTACGCGACCATCGTGCCCCTTCTGGCGTACGCACTGTTCGGTCCGAGCCGCATCCTCGTGCTCGGTCCGGACTCGGCGCTGGCGGCGCTGATTCTCGCGGTCGTGTTTCCGCTCTCGGGTGGCGACCCGATGCGCGCCATCGCGCTTGCCAGCGCCATGGCCATCGTCTCCGGGCTGGTCTGCATCGCTGCAGGCATCGCGAGACTGGGTTTCGTGACTGAGCTTCTTTCAAAGCCGATCCGCTACGGCTACATGAACGGCATCGCGTTCACGGTCCTGCTGAGCCAGTTGCCGAAGCTCTTCGGGTTCTCCGTCGAATCGGAGGGGCCGCTTCGGCAGCTCTGGGCGTTCATCGAAGGCGTGTTCTCGGGACGGACGAATAGCGCGACGCTCGCCGTCGGCGCCGGCACGCTCGCGACCATCCTGGTCTTGCAACGGAAGCCACGCGTGCCGGCCGTGTTGATCGGCGTGGTCGGCGCCACGCTGGTCGCCGGCGTGTTCGATCTGTCGACGCGCGTCGGCCTGTCGGTGCTCGGACCCCTGCCCCAAGGCCTGCCGGCTGTTTCGGTGCCGATCATCGGAGTGAACGACATCGGGCCCGTGCTGCTCGGCGGCCTGGCCATCGCACTGGTCTCTTTCGCCGACACGAGCGTGCTGTCGCGCGTCTACGCCGCGAGAACGCAGACGAATGTCGATCCCAACCAGGAAATGATCGGCCTCGGTGCCGCGAATCTCGCATCGGGCTTCTTCCAGGGCATTCCGATCAGCAGCAGCGCGTCGCGCACGCCGGTCGCCGAAGCCGCCGGCGCGCGCACCCAGCTCACCGGCATCGTCGGCGCCCTCGCCATCACGGCGCTACTGCTCGTCGCACCGAACCTGCTGCGCAACCTGCCCGGTGCGGCGCTCGCGGCGGTCGTCATCGCCTCGGCCATCGGCCTCATCGAGATCACCGACCTGCGCCGCATCTATCGCATCCAGCGATGGGAGTTCTGGCTGTCGATCATCTGCTTCGCGGGCGTCGTGGTGTTCGGCGCCATCCAGGGTATCGGCATCGCGGTGGCCATCGCGGTGACCGAGTTTCTGTGGGACGGTTGGCGTCCGCATTCGGCGGTGCTCGGGCGCGTACGTGGCGTGAGGGGCTACCACGACATCACGCGCTACCCGCAAGCGGAGCGCATTCCGGGCCTCGTGCTGTTCCGGTGGGATGCGCCGCTGTTCTTCGCGAATGCGGAGCTGTTCCGGGACCGCGTGACGGCGGCGGTCGCCAGCGCCCCGACGCCGGTCCGCTGGGTCGTCGTCGCGGCCGAGCCGGTGACGAGCGTCGACGTGACCGCCGCGGACATCGTGGCGGAACTGGACGACACCCTGCACGCCCAGGGCATCGAGCTTTGCTTTGCCGAGATGAAAGACCCGGTCAAGGACAAGCTCAAGCGCTTCGGCCTTTTCGCGCGTTTTGGCGCAGAGACCTTTTACGCGACACTCGGCGAAGCCGTCGATGCCTATCTGGACAACCAGGAACGTCCATGAACCTCACCACCCTTGCCGTCTTCGCATTGGTCGCCCTGGTGGCGATCGCGACACCGGGGCCGACCGTATTGCTGGCGCTCGCCAACGGATCGCGCTTCGGCGTGCGCCGCTCGCTTCCCGGAATGTTCGGGGCGGTCCTGTCGGATTTCGTGCTCGTCGGCTCCGTTGCCTTGGGGCTCGGTGCGCTGCTTGCGGCGTCGGAGTTCTGGTTCTCCGTCGTGAAATGGGTGGGCGCGGCCTACCTTGCATGGATCGGTCTCAGGCTGCTGCGCTCCAAGGGAAACCTGGATCTTTCGCAGGCGCGAGCGGCGCCGGTCGAAGCCATCGCTCGCCGCGTCTTCGCGAAGTCTTTTCTGGTGGCCGTGACGAACCCCAAGGGCTATCTGTTCTGCACGGCACTGCTGCCGCAGTTCATCGACGCATCTGCGCCGCAATGGCCTCAGTACCTCGTGATCGGCCTGATCTTCGCGGGGCTGGACTTCGCGGTGATGCTCGGCTACGCGGTCATCGGCGCCCGCGCCGTGCGGCTTTTGCGCCAGCGGGCGGTGCTGTGGCTGGACCGCTCGTGCGGCGCCGCGCTGCTGGCTTTGGCGGGCTCGCTGGCGTTCTATCGACGGAGTACGAGCTGAGGCCCGTGGCGCCTTCACCGCTTGAGGCCATGCGCTTTGAATTGGCGCACCTTCGTTCAGCCGCCTCGGGCAAGATGTCCAAATTCGTGCCTAAAGGCTAGGCAGCGGGAAGACCGGATCTCCGCCTCTGTGTCGCACGGCTTCGAGAACGGCCGCTTCCGGGCAGTTTCGACGTCTGCTGTAGGCCGGGTTAGGGCCCACACCGGCTGTACAGATTTCTCCGAAGCTGCCCTTCAATTCTTCGATGCGGTGCTGAGCCTCCAAGGTTATTCTTGCCGCATGCAAACAACGCAACGGTACAACGCACTGATGTTCACTGCGCCGGTGCTCGGGCCGATGTTGACGGCGGTCGTCCTCTTGGCTGGTCAGACCTTGGCCCTTCCATACGTGGACGGTGTCCATCCGGGCATCCTCGTTCTGAGCGCATGCCTGAACTTCTTCTTGGCAGCACCGCTATGCTGGCTGTTACGTGCATTCGGCTGTAGATGGTGGCCGCCATTCGTCGTCGCTGGCGCCAGCGTGGTCGCCTTTCCGGCGTGGTTTCTTTCTCAGCCGCTGTTCCCCACCGAGCAAGGGGAGCCCGCGTTCTTCGTATTCCCCTTTGTCCTTGTTGTAGGGCTAGGCGCCTTTACAGGCATCGCATTTGCCAAAGGCAGCGCCGGTGCGGGTTGAATAGACCGCGACCGGGCCGCTCCTGGCCGAGCCCGGCCACATGGAGACTACTTCCAAGGGTTGAGCCTTTCGATGCGTTTGCCGCTGACGTCGACCCTGTAGTACCAATCCATCCAGCCATTGATGGCATGACCAGGCTCAAACGACACGATTGGACATTCGCCGTACTGTGCGTGACTCGCGAATTGGTAGAACCCAGCGTTTGCGGGCGGGACCACCGTGAACAGCGTTGAGCCATCAGCTTTGAGGACGACTAGGGATTGACCTTCGGCCTCGATTTCCGCGATGTGTCCGTCGGCAAGAATAGCTCTCAAGATGTCCCTCAGCTCGCTCGATTTGGAGGCGCAATCGTACGTCCGCTCGTGGCCGAGGCTGTGTGGAAACTCCCTTGATGGTCACCTATATTGAGCCAATCCGTCTGAACGAGGTGGTGGCCCATGAAGCGATTCATCGAAGGCGAGGACCGTCAGCAGGTCACTCTGCTGCCAGAGTGCCTTGACGACTACATCGGTG
>NZ_JBFTNY010000032.1:0-58568 GCF_056397705.1 Variovorax sp. 05L425
TTCAGCACGATCACCACCGTGAACTGGTCGTAGCTCGGCGTGCCCAGCGCAAACTTGATCCGCATGTCGATGATCGGAACGATGATCCCGCGCAGGTTCACCACCCCCTTGATGTACTCCGGCGCGTTCGCGATCCGCGTCACCGCGTCATAGCCCCGCAACTCCTGCACCTTCTGGATGTCGATGCCGTACTCTTCCTCGCCGAGCGTGAAGGTGACGACCTCCAGCCGGCTTGCATTCGCAAGGGCCGCGGGCGCCGCGCTGCCCTTGTGCTGCTGAATGCTCGTGATCTCTGCCATGGGGTTCCTTTGCGTTGGCGTTGGCTGTGACGGGTGGATGGAGAGCGGGCTCGGCGACATCGCCGATCACCCGAACTTCTGCATGATGCGAACCAGCTTCTGACCGTATTGCGGATCGGTCGCGTAGCCTGCGCGCTGCAATCCGTGCGCGGCCTCGGTCGGGTCGTCGGTGGCCAGCACGTTGGCGTAACGCGGGTTCCGCGTCATGAATCGCGCGTAATCGGTGAAGGCTTCGTCGTACGAGGCATAGGCCCTGAACTTCGCGCGCACGCGCTGCGGTTCGCCGTCGACGTACTCGGTCGTGGTCGTTTCGACCACCGGGCCCTTCCAGCTGCGATCGGCCTTGATGCCGAAGAGATTGAAGCTCTGCGTGCCGTCGTCCGCGCGGATCTCGCGCTTGCCCCAGCCGGATTCGAGTGCGGCCTGCGCCAGGATCAACGGCGCCGGCACGCCGCTGGCATCGCTCGCCGCCTGCGCAGAAGCGCCCATTCGATTCACGAAGCTGTCGACGTGGCCCTGGAGCGACGCGGTGGCCGCTGATCCGCCACCCGACCGGTCGTTGTTGACCTGGTAGGCACTGAGGTCCACCCGAGCCCCGGACGACGGCGAGGAACCCAACGGGATGCCTGCTTCCGACTTCAGCGGCATGCCGCCGCGCGGCGCAAGCGACATCGGCCCCACATCGACGTCCATATTGGTCGAGCCCGACGCCACGCTGCGCTGGAGCTGCGCCAGCATGGCCTCGGCCAGCCCCACTCCGCGCCCCGACAGGTTCTGCGAGAGCTGCTGGTCGAGCATCGAGGTGTAGATCTTCTCGTTCTGGCCGCCGTCGAGCAGACCGCTGGATGGCGTCGCCTCGCGCATGCTCTTGAGCACCATGTTCATGAACATGGCCTCGAACTGGCGCGAGACTTGTCTGAGGCCTTCTTCCGGCGAGTTGCGGACGGTGCGGCGCAGCGCATCGACGCCCTGGACATCGAGTGCGAAACGCTGGTCCAGCGCGCCGGCACGGCTGGCCGCCTCGGCGCCGGTCCACGAATTGGCTGCGGAGATCGCCATGTCCGGCCTCAGATGATCTCGAGCTCGGCGCGCAGGGCGCCGGCCGATTTCATGGCTTGAAGGATGGACACCAGGTCCTGCGGATTGGCGCCCAGGGCATTGAGGCCCTTCACCACATCGGCCAGCGAGGCGCCGCTGCGCACCATCTGCAGCGCGCCGCCGCCCTGGTTGACCGAGATCTGCGAGACCTGCGATTCGACCGTGCGACCGTTCGAGAACGGCCCCGGCTGGCTCACGACCGGCTCGGTGTTGATGACCACCGACAGATTGCCGTGCGCAACAGCGCAGTCGTTGACGCGAACCGCCTGGTTCATGACGACCGAGCCGGTGCGCGCATTCACCACGACACGGGCCCCGGCCTGCGCCGGTGTGACTTCGAGGCTTTCGAGACGCGCGAGGAAGCTGACGCGTTCCTGCGGCGATTCGGGCGCGCGGACGCGGATCACGCGTGCGTCGACCGCGTCCGCGACGCCAGAGCCGAACTGCCGGTTGATCGCATCGACCGCCTTCTGCACCGTACCGAAATCGGAGCGCGAAAGTTCGATCGTCAGCATGCCTTCGCCGCCGATGGTGGACTCGACCATGCGCTCCACGATGGCGCCCGCCGGAATGCGTCCGGAGCTCAACTGGTTGATCTGCACCTTGCTGCCGTTGGCCGACGCGCCCGCGCCGCCGACGACCATGTTCCCTTGCGCAATGGCATACACGGCGCCGTCGGCGCCCTTGAGCGGCGTCATCAGCAAGGTGCCGCCGCGCAGGCTCTTGGCATTGCCCATGGACGACACCGTCACGTCGATGCTCTGGCCCGGCCGCGCGAACGAAGGCAAGGTCGCCGTGACCATCACCGCCGCGACGTTCTTGAGTTGCATGTTCACGCCCTGCGGCACGGTGATGCCGAGCTGCTGCAGCATGTTGTTCAGACTTTGCGTCGTGAACGGTGTCTGCATCGTCTGGTCGCCCGTGCCATCGAGACCCACCATGAGGCCGTAGCCGATCAGCGGGTTGTCGCGCACGCCCTGGATGCTCGCGAGCTCCTTGAGGCGTTCTGCATGCACGTGCGGATTGATGCACAGGGCGCAAAGCGCGCCCAGCGCGGCGGAGAGGATCAAGCGTTTGCGGATCATGATCAGATCAGAATGGCGACACGTTCAGGAAGATGCGCTGCATCCAGCCCATGTTCTGGGCCTCGTCGATGTAGCCCTTGGCCGTATATTCGATGCGCGCGTCGGCGACCTGGGTCGACAGCACGGTGTTCTGGCCGGTCACGGTGCGTGGATTCACCACCCCGGAGAATCGAATGAACTCGGTCCCTTGGTTGATGCCCATCTGCTTCTCCCCACTCACCAGCAGGTTGCCGTTAGGAAGCACGTCGGTCACCGTCACGGTGATCACACCGTTGAAGGTGTTGGCCGCATTGGCCCCGCCCTTCGCGGTGAGCGCGTTGGACCCGGACAGCTTGGCGTCCTGCCCGTCAAGCAGTCCGACAAGGAACTTTGGAATGGTGGCGAAGGCCGCGCCCACGCTGCCATCGCGGCTGGCATTGGCGCCAGAGTTCTTGCTGGCGTTCAGCTTTTCGCTGATGACGATGGTCAGGATGTCCCCGATGTAGCGCGGCCTGCGGTCCTCGAACAAGGCAACGCCAATGCTCTCCTGAAAGATCGCCCCCGTCGCCGGCCGCCTCTGCATCGACCCCATCGTGTCCGCCCGAGCCGTCATCGGCTGATGCACCAGCGGCTCCCGAGGCAACTGCGCGCACCCCGAGCCCAACACCACAACACCCATAAGCGCCCACAGCCCCATGCCAGAGACACCGCGGAACCGGCTCCGCCGGGCCGCCGGTGTCGCCCCCGGCGAGGGGGTGGGCGGCCACACGAAGTGGGCCAACCTGGGGGAGGTCATAGCTGCGCAAGCCGTTGCAGCATCTGGTCAGAGGTCTGGATCGCCTTGCTGTTGATCTCGTACCCGCGCTGCGTCGCGATCATGTTCACCAGCTCTTCCACCACATTGACGTTGGACGCCTCGGTGTAGCCCTGACTCAGGATGCCGGCGCCATCGACACCGGGGTTCACCAGGTTCGGCGAACCGGACGAATCGGATTCCGTGTAGAGGTTCTCGCCCATGCTCTGCAGCCCGGCCGGGTTCAGGAAGGTGGCGAGCTGGAGCTGGCCGACCTGCACGGTCGCCGTGCTGCCTGCCTGCGTGACCGACACGATGCCGTCGCGGCCGATCGTCAGGCTCGTGGCGTTCTGCGGAATCGTGATGGCCGGCTGGATCGTGAAGCCGCTCGCGGTCACGAGCTGACCATCCTTGTCGGTCTGGAACGATCCGTCGCGCGTGTACGAAGTCGTGCCGTCCGGCATCAGCACCTGGAAGAAGCCCGCGCCGTTGATGCCGACATCCTTCGGGTTGTCCGTCTTCGTCAGGTTGCCCTGCGAGTGCATGCGCTCGGTCGCAACCACGCGCACGCCGGTGCCGACTTGCAGGCCGGAAGGCAGGCGCGTCTGGTCGGAGGTCTGGCCGCCGACCTGGCGCAGGTTCTGGTAGAGCAGGTCCTCGAAGACCGCGCGGCTCTTCTTGAAGCCGGTGGTGGCGACGTTGGCCAGATTGTTGGACACCACGTCGAGTTGCGTCTGCTGTGCTTCGAGGCCGGTCTTGGCGACGTAAAGGGAACGAATCATTGAATTTCTCCTGCGGGGTTGCCGGGGTGTTGTCGGGCAATGCGGCTCAGTTGTAGGCAAGCAGCTTGTTGGCCGACTGCGCGTTGGTGTCTGCGGACTGGATGGACTTCATATGCATCTCGAAGCTGCGTCCGTTGGCGATCATTGCGACCATGGCTTCGACCGGATTGACGTTGCTGCCCTCCACCGCGCCGGCAGTGACGGTCACCGCAGGATCGGCCTCGGCCGGCGGCAGGCCCTGGCGCATGCGGAACAGGCCGTCGTCGCCGCGAACCAGATCGGCCGTGGGCGGATTGACCAGCTTCAGCCGGCCGACCTCGGACACGCCCGTCAACGGATCGCCGGGACCGCGCGCAGCGATGGCGCCATCCGATGCAATCGTGACGGTCGAGCCGGGCGGAATCACGAGCGGGCCGCCATCGCCGACCACGGGGCGCGAGCCCATCGTCATCACCTGCCCGTCGGCACCGACCTGGAGATTGCCAACGCGCGTGTAGGCCTCGCCGCTCGGTGTCTGGATCACGAGCCAGCCGTCACCTTTCACCGCGACGTCGAGATCGCGCCCGGTCTCGGTGATCGGCCCGTGCGAGAAGTCGGCACCGGGCGTGGTCGCGGCCACGAAGGCGCGCGTCTGCGCTTCCTCGCCGACCACAGGCACGGCGCGAAAGGCATTCACCTGCGCGCGGAAGCCCGGCGTCGAGACGTTCGCCATGTTGTTGGCGACCGAGGCCTGCTGCTCCATGGCCTGCTTGGCGCCGCTCATGGCGACGTACAACATTCGATCCACGGCTGGCTCCGCGTCAGCGCATGTTGATCAGCGTCTGCATGACCTGATCCTGTGTCTTCACCGTCTGTGCATTGGCCTGGTAGTTGCGCTGCGCGACGATGAGGTTGACGAGCTCGGAGGTCAGGTCGACGTTGGAGGACTCCAGCGCGCCGGACTCGAGCGAACCGAGCTTGGTGCCTTCGCCCGGCGTACCGGTGAGGGCCTGGCCCGAGGCCAGCGTCTCGGCATACATGTTCTCGCCCTTGGGCTCCAGTCCGTTGGGATTGGCGAATGACGAGAGCACGACCTGGCCCAGCAGCTTGGTCTGCTCGTTGGAGAACTTGCCGGTGATGGTGCCGTCCGCATTGATCGAGAAGGACGTCAGCTCGCCCGAGGTGTAGCCGTCCTGGTTGAGCTTGCTCATTGCGTTCGTGGCGCCGAACTGCGTGGTGCCGCTGAGGTCGACCGCGATGTTCAGCGCCGCCGAGCCGTTCGGGAAGTTCATGGTCGGCAGCGTGATCTTGCCGCCTGCCGGCGCCGTGAGGTTGCCGTTGGTATCGAAGGTCAACGAACCGCCGGCGAGCTTGGCGCCGCCGTTGAGCGGAGTGCCGTCGACGGTGCCATAGGTATCCCATGTGCCGGCACCCGTCTTGACGAAGTAGACCGCAAGGTCATGCGGATTGCCCAGCGAGTCATACACCGGGCCAATCGCGTTGGAGTAGTTGAAGGTGTCCGAGTCCGTGGCGCTGAAAGGCGTCTTGGCGGGTGCCGTGCTGCGCGAATCGAGATTGAATTCCGCGTCGACGCCAGTGGTGGCATTCGGCGTCATGGCGGCGGTCGGAATCTGGATCGCGGCCGGCGTGCCGCCGTTGATGCCGCCTCCGGCGTTGACGCCGTAGCCGGTGAGCCGCAGGCCGGACGCGTTGACGATGTAGCCGTCCTTGTCCTTGGTGAACTGGCCGTTGCGCGAATACATGACTTCGCCGCTGGCGCTCGCCATGCGGAAGAAGCCGTCGCCGTTGAGGATCGCCACGTCCAGCGGGCGGCTGCTGGTCTGCGTCACGCCTTGCGTGAAGTTCTGCACCACGCCCGACACCGACGCGCCCAACCCGACGCGCGAGCCGGCATAGACGTCCTGGAAGGTGGCGGCAGCGGACTTGAAGCCCACGGTGCCCGAGTTCGCGATGTTGTTGCCGATGACGTCGAGGTTCGCGGCGGAGACGCTCAGGCCGCTGATGCCTTGGGAGAAACTCATGATGAATCCTTGGTTGATGCGGTAGGGAGACGGAAGGCGTGCCTTGTCTTGTTTCAGAGGAACATGCGCACGTCGGAGAGGTTGATGCTCTGGCCCGATGCGAGCTCGAGCGTGACGCCGCTCGCACCTTGCTTGACCGCGGCCACCTGCGCGAAGGTGAGCGCGGTAGCGTCCACGGCCGCACTGCCGTTGGTCGCGGCCACCGTGAACTGGTAGCTGCCGGCCGGCACCGCGTTGCCCTGGTCGTCCTTGCCGTCCCAGGTCACCGGGTTGACGCCGTCGGTCATGGCGCCGGCGTCGATGGTGCGCACGGTCTTGCCGCTCGCATCGACGATCTTGATCTGCACATCTGCTGCCGTGTTGGGCAGCTGCACCGCGAAGGCCTGCACGGCCGGGTCCTTGCCGTCCTCGGGCGCAGTGGTGGTCAGCGAGTTGCCGGGCGACAGCACGTGATAGCCGATGAGCGAGGCGGCCTGGAGCACCTGGTTCGACCCCGTCTGGTTCACCAGGCCCGACAGCGTGCTGTTGAGCTTCTCGATGCCGCTCACGGTGCTCATCTGCGCGAGCTGCGAGGTGAGCTCCGCGTTCTCCATCGGATTGAGCGGGTCCTGGTTGTTGAGCTGCGTGACCAGCAGCTTGAGGAAGCGCTGCTCGCTGTCGTCGTTCGAGACGCTGGCGGTGCTCGCTGCGGCGCTGGCTGCGTTCAGCCCGGTGATGGAAGACGTGTCGGCGATGGCCATGGATGCTTTCTGGTGAGTGGAGTTACTGGCCGATGGTCAGCGTCTTGACCATCAGCGCCTTGGCTGTGTTGAGCACTTCGACGTTCGCCTGGTAGCTGCGCGACGCGGAAATCATGTTGGTCATCTCTTCGACCACATTCACGTTCGGCATGGCCACGTAGCCGTCGGAATTGGCATGGGGGTTCTTCGGATCGAAGACCATCTTTGCGGGCGATGTGTCCTCGATCACGCCGGAGACCCGGACGCCGCCGATGTCCTGCTGCCCCGATGGCGCCAGTTCGAAGACGACCTGCTTGGCGTGATAGGGTTCGCCGTCGGGACCGGCCACGCTTTCCGCGTTGGCGAGGTTGCTCGCGGTGACGTTCATGCGCTGCGATTGCGCGGTCATGGCGGAGCCCGCCACGCTGAAGATGTTCATGGAGCCGCTGGAGATGGGCATGCGAGTTCCTTCCGCTTATTGCTGCACCGCGGACAGCAGCGTCTTGATCTTGGCCCCGATGACCGTGAGGTTGGATTCGTAGCGCAGTGCGTTGTCCGCGAAGTTGATGCGCTCGACATCCATGTCGACGGTGTTGCCGTCGATGCTCGACTGGGTCGGCACGCGGTAGAGCAAGTCCTGGTCGGGCATGGCCGTCGCTTCGCCCGCGAGATGGCGCGACGATGTCGTGACCATCGCGAACGATTGCGACTGGCGTCCCTGCTCCACCGCTTGCGAGAGCCTGCTGCTGAAATCGAAATCGCGGGCCTTGTAGTTGGGCGTGTCGGCCTGGGCGATGTTGGCCGCCAGCACTTCCTGGCGCTGCGCCCGGAGATTGAGTGCCTCGCGGTTGAAACGAAGCGCTGCATCCAGCTTGTCGATCATTCTTTCCATCCTTGGTGGCATCGCGTCCGCACTGGGCATGGCGACAGATGGAAAGCGAGTCTAGGCACGCGCCGCTTTTGCAATGGGTCGAACAAAGGGGGTTTTCAGCGGCACTTCGCGACTTCGACACAGGGGGTGTCTTCCTAGAATCACTCGGCAACTCCTCGATCACCATGGAACAACGCAAGACCCGGAACCGACTCCTGCGCCTCGTGCTGCCGGCATGGATGGCCTGCATGGGCACGGCCTCGCTCGCGGCCACGCCATTACCCGATGCGGCGCGCGCGGCCATCGACAGGCTTGTGCAGGCGCAGACCGCCGGCCTGCCCGGCAAGGCGACGGTCACTTTCAACCTCACGGGCTCGCCTCTTCCGCCGTGCGACGACTTCGAGGCCTTCATGCCGACCGGCACCACGCTCTGGGGGCGCGTGTCGATCGGCCTGCGCTGCCGCGGCGACAAGCCTTGGAGCCGCTTCATGTCGGCGCAAGTGGCCGTGGAAGGCACCTATTTCGTCGCCGCACGCTCGATCGAGCCCGGGGAGACGCTGGATGCCGGCGACGTCGTCGAACGCAAGGGCGACCTCAGCGCACTGCCGCGCTCCGTCGTCACCGACGTTTCGGCCCTGCGGGGCGTCACGAGCACGCATCGCATCGCCGCGGGCGCGCCGTTGCGCAAGGAACTGATGCGCGGCGTGGTCGTGATCCAGCAAGGACAGACCGTGCAACTGGTGGCCCAAGGCCAGGGCTACGTCGTCAGCACCGAAGGCAAGGCCATGACACGCGCCGAAGTCGGCGCCAGCGTGCAGGCCAAGACGCGGGACGGCCGGCTGGTGAGTGGCATCGCCGACGAAGACGGCCAGATCCGGCTCGCCCAGTAGCCAAGGCTCGCCATTCGTTGCGATCCGGCCTAAAGTTCCTGACCCATCCGCCGATATACGGGCCAGCCCTTTGAGGAATCATCTTGAAAATCGATCAACCCGCGCCTTCGGCCACGCCCCTTTCCCGTCCCACCAAGCCGGGCTCTGCCCCCGCGTCCGCCGCCGACGCCGCGAGCCGCTCCAAGGAGGTGGTGCAGGTGTCCGGACAAATCCATGCCATGCCCGATGCCCCGGGCGGTGAATTCGACGCGGCCCGCGTCGCGGCGATCCGCGAGGACATCCGCGCCGGCCGTTACCAGGTCAACCCCGAGCGGATCGCCAGCGGCCTGCTCGACAGCGTGCGCGACCTCCTCGGCGCCGAGAAGAACAAATGAACACCATGCTGCTCTACCTGCACGCCGAAAAATCCTGCGTGGAGGAATTTCTGGCCATCCTGTCGCAGGAAGAGCAGGCCATGACGAACCGCCGCTTCGCGGAGCTCGATCACATCACGGAACAGAAGGTCCAGTTGCTGGAGCGCCTGGCCGAACTCGACCGCCAGCGCGAAGCCGCACAGGCCGCGCTCGGATTCGAACCGGGCCGCGCCGGCGCGGATGCCGCGGCAGCGGCCGGCGGCGAAAACACCCAGCAGGCCTGGGCAGCGCTACTGGCAATGGCCGAGCAGGCCCGGATGCACAACCTGCGCAATGGATCGATCGTCTACACGCACCTCGATTTCACGCAGAAGGCCCTGCACTTCCTGCAGTCGAGCGTGCAGCTCTTCTATGGACCGGACGGTGCCCGCAAGACGGCCGCAGGCGCCGGCACGCGCCTGGCACTGGGCTGATCGCGCCTTTGACGCCAGCGCGGCGCCCTGCTACTTGCTCGGATTGAGCAGGTATTTCTCGCCCGTCGCGTGTTTCGAATACACCGCGATCTCGTCCAGCCGCAGCGCCTCGACCAGCGACACCTCCTTGGTGTAGCGGCTCGCGAAGGTCGTCTTGAGTTCCTTCGCCACACGCGCCTTCAGCTTCTGCGCCCCTTCGGGACCGATCTTCTGCAGGAACGGGAACAGCAGCCAGCCCCCCATCCCCCACGTCATGCCGAAGCCGCGCGTGAACTCGGTCGGCCCGCGGTCGAGGCCGCCATAGATGTAGACCTGCTTGAGGGTCGTCGAGCCGTAGCGGCTGTATTCGGTGGCGTTCCTGGTCAGCGCCGCTTCCATGCAGGTCAGGATCTGGCCGGCCAGCTTGCCGCCGCCGATCGCGTCGAATGCCAGCGTGGCGCCGGTGGAGACCAGTGCCTCCGTCAAGTCCTGCATGAAGGTGGGCGAGGTGGCATTGCAGACGTACTTGGCGCCGATGCCGCGAAGGATGTCTTCCTGCTCCTTCTTGCGCACGATGTTCACCAGCCCGATGCCGTCCTGGATGCAGATCCGGTTGAGCATCTGCCCGAGGTTCGACGCCGCCGCCGTGTGCACCAGCGCCTTGTGGCCTTCGCGCCGCATCGTCTCGACCATGCCCAGCGCCGTGAGCGGATTGACGAACGACGATGCGCCTTCGGGCGGCGTGGCACCCTCTGGCAGTTCCATGCATTGCGCGGCGGGGATGCAGCGGTATTGCGTGTACATCGCACCGCCGAGCACCGCCACGGTCTTGCCCATGAGGGCTTGCGCCTCGGGCGAACTGCCTGCCGCCACGACGACGCCTGCGCCCTCGTTGCCGACCTGCATGGACTGGTCCAGGCGAGCGGCCATGCTCTTCATTCCGAGTTCGGGGACGGTCGCGGTCACCACCGGCCGGTCCGGCGTGCCGCCGGCCTTGGCAGTGCGCATGTCCGCCGCGCCGAACAGCAGCCCGAGGTCCGAGGGATTCATGGGCGCCGCCTCGACGCGAACGACGACTTCGTTGGCCGCCGGTTGCGGCAGCGCTTCCTCGGCGAGCGAGAGTTCCAGTTCGCCGTTACGACGGATCAGCGAACGAAGTTGCAGGGTGGTCTTGGGCACGAGCATGGCGGGTCTCCGAATTGAGGCCGGCCAGTATAGGAGCCGGGGATCAGGCGTGCTCGGCCCGGTCCTGCAGGTGCTGCGCATTGGCCGCGGCGATCGTCCTGAAAGGTTCGCTGACGCGCGCATCTGTGGAAACGCGACGCCAGAATTCGATGGCGACGAGGCATGCAGTCGTCCAGACGGCGCGTTGAGCGGGCAGCGGCAGCGGCGCCTCGAAGACCCGGGGCGGCACCTCGCCACCCGGCAAAGGCGCATAGAGCATCGGCAACATGTCGTAGACCGGTGCGAGCAACAGGGATCCCTGGGGCTTGAAGCTGAGATTGCCAAGATGCATGTCCGTGTTGGCGATCAATCGGCCGAACCACCACAGATGCCGAATGCGAATTTCGTCGTCCGCCGACAGCAGCCCGGTGCTGACGAGCCGGGTCGCGATCCGCGTCCAATCCATCGCACTCTCGCCAACCAACGCGGCATTGATCACCTCGAGGCTGCACAGGCGACTCCGCCCGAACATGCCGATACGGTCAAAGCGCTCGACTTCGAGAAAGGTCCGGCCGTCGTGCACGACGATGCGGCTTCGCGCGCCCTCGATGCCGGGCAGCATTTCAGCGCACTCCAGCGCCAGATGTTCCGCCACCAGCAGATCCGCCCAGCGCCGGACCGCGGGCGAACTGTCCGAACCGGAGAACTTCACCAGCACATGCGGTGTCGCCTGCTCACCCAGCGTGCGCAGCGCCGGGAACTTGGGGAATTCGCCCGCGGCGCTCGAACCCGGCACGCCGGCCGCAATGGCCTGTTCCGCCAAACGCGCATAGGCACGACCAACGCGGGCGCCGTTCAACGGCTCGGGCGGCGCCAGCTTGTGTTGCTGCCAGCGTTCGTAAGCGGGATCGCCAAGGATGAGGCTGCCGCTTGCGTCCGAGCCAGCACGGCTCAGCACGAAGAGAATGTCGTCGTCCGACCATTCGGTCGGGTCCGCAGCCACTGCGAGCTGGCGATGCTCCGCCCTCGCGAACTGGCGGCCCATGTAGCCCTGCGGACGCATGTCGTAGAGCGGATAGGGAAGGCCGTCCCACCAGCCATCACGCGACGAATCGTCCAAGGGCCAGCCAGCCTCCGCAAGGTTCATCAAGGTGCCTTGCGGCGAGACTGGCGTCAGCAGCGAGATGGCTTCGGCCCGGCCTTCGGTATCGACTTCGTACAACGGTAGATCGGAGGGGTCACGCAGCATCAAGGCGCCAGATCATCCGCACTCGCGTCCGGGTAAGCCAGCACACGATCGATCCGTTTGCCATCCAGCGCCGCGACCTCGAAGCACCAGCCCGCGCATTCCATACGCTCGCCGACTTCCGGCAACTGTCCCGAAACGAACATCAGCAAGCCGGCCACGGTGTTGTAGCGACCACGATCCTCGTCCGGCAGCTCGCGAATGCCGAGCCGCGCGCGGAGTTCGGACACGGGCATCAGGCCGTCGAGCTCCCACACGCCATCAGGACGCTCCCGTGCCCAGGCTTCCTCGTGCGTCGGCACCTGCAGTTCGCCGGTGATCGCCTCCAGCAGGTCGCGCGGCGTCATCAGGCCCTGGACAACGCCGTATTCATCAACCACGAACACCAGCCGGCCGACCCGTGAACGGAACTGCTCGAGCAACTCCATGCCGGTCAGCGTTTCGGGCACGAACACGGCCGGCTGTGCCGCCTGCTCGACCGTGCCTTCATGCTCGGGTCCAAGCCGCAACAGATGCGCGACGCTGATCACGCCGACGACGTCATCCAGCGAATTTCGGCACACCGGGTACCACGAGTGGACGAGGTCGAGCGCGCCCGCTTCGGACACCTTCCGCAAGCACTGCGCGATGGTGAAGGAGGCTTCGAGCCACTCGATGTCCGCGCGCGGAACCATCAGCGACGCGAGCCGCCGGTCGTCGAGATGAAACACGTTGCGCACCATCTGGTGCTCGTGCATCTCGATCACGCCGGCATCGACACCCTCCGCCAGGCTGGCGGAGATTTCCTCCTCGGTCACCACGCGCGCTGCGTTCGAATCGATGCGCAGCAGCTTGAGCGTGGCGGCGGTGGCGCCCGACAGCAGCAGCACGAAAGGCTTGGCCGCGGTGGCGAGACCGCGCATGGGACGCGCCACGAAGCGCGCCACAGGCTCTGGATAGAGCTGGCCGATGCGCTTCGGCACCAGTTCGCCAAAGATGATCGTGAAGAAGGTGATGCAGCTCACAACCACCGCCGTCGACGCAATGCTGGCCGTGCCCCGCCCCATGCCCACCTTTTCCATCCAATCGGCGAGCGGTGCCGCAAAGGCCGCCTCGCCCACGATGCCGCTCAGCATGCCGATCGAGGTGATGCCGATCTGAACGCTGGAGAGGAACTGCGTCGGATCCGCCATCAGCTTGAGCGCCGCGGCGGCACCCGCATCCCCTGTCTCGGCCAGCGCTGCGAGGCGCGCGCGGCGGCTGGTGGAAAGGGCCATTTCGGACATTGCGAACAACGCGTTGAGCGTGGTCAGCAAAGCCAGTAGGAGAACATCCATGAACGCGGGAGAGAATGGGGACATGGCACTTTACTTGATCGGCGATGTGCAGGGCTGCGACGAGCCGCTGCAGCGCCTGCTCGACCTCATCGCCTTCTCGCCGAGCCGCGACACGCTGGTCGTTCTCGGCGACCTAGTCAACCGTGGGCTTGACTCGGCCCAGGTGCTGCGACGCATGCAGCGCTACGGCGCCTCGGCGCGCAGCCTGCTCGGCAACCATGACCTGCACCTGCTCGGCGTTGCCTACGGCGCCCGAAAGGCGGGTCGCAAGGACACGCTCTCCGACGTGCTGGCTGCGCCGGACCGCGACCCGATGCTCGATTGGCTGCGCCACCAGCACATGGCGCTCCATCAAAGCCTTGGCGGCGAAGACCTGCTGATGGTGCACGCAGGCGTCCTGCCGCAATGGACCGTCGAAGACACTCTCTCGCTGGCGTCGGAGCTTCAATCGGTGCTGCGCGGGCCGACCATCGCCCACTTTCTGCCGTTGATGTACGGCAACCAGCCCGCCCAGTGGAATGACGCGCTGACAGGCACCGAACGGCTTCGCGTCATCGTCAATGCGCTCACGCGAATGCGCTTCTGCACAGCTGAGGGCGTGATGGAATTCGAAAGTAAGGACGCCGCCGACACAGCACCCAAGGGCTACATGCCCTGGTTCGACATACCCGACCGGAAGACGGCCACCGCCACGGTCGCTTTCGGCCACTGGTCGACACTGGGCTGGCTCTCACGCCCGGACCTGATCTCGACCGACACCGGCTGCGTCTGGGGCGGCTGCCTCAGCGCCGTCCGCTTCGGCGCATCAACGCAGGAACGAGAGTTGATCCAGGTGAAATGCCCCCAAGCCCAAAAACCAGGCTGAGCATCGATCAGCCTCCCTCGGGAAACACCGCGGAACCGGCTTAGCCGGGCCGCTGGGGTTGCCCCCGGCAGGGGGTGGGCGCCCGACACGAAGTGCGGGCAACCTGGGGGGGAGCCTTACTCCACCACCGACTTGAAGAGGGCGGCGACCTTGCGCTTGGTCTTGATGTTGCTGGAGATGCCGCGTGCCGGCGCGGCCTTGGCGGCGGCCTCCCATGCGGGGGCGGCTTCGCGCTCCACCGGAGCCTCGTAGGGCTGCTCGAAGAATGGATCTCGCGGCGCGGCGGGGGCGCGGTGCGGACGACCGCCTCTTGCGGAACGGGCGTCGCCACGGTCGCGCGGGCGGTCCAGCGTGTCGAGCACGTCGCGCGCATCGCCGGCCTCGCCCTCTTCCCGCCAGTGGCGGCGGCCGTCGTTGATGCGGCCGCGCGGACGGTCTTCCTCGAATTCGATCGGCTCGAGTTCGATCTTGATCTTGATCAGCTTCTCGATGTCGGCCACCAGCCGGACATCATTCCCGCCGCTCGCAAAGCTCACCGCCAAGCCCGACGCTCCGGCGCGGCCGGTGCGTCCGATGCGGTGCACGTAGTCTTCGGCATTGAACGGAATGTCGAAATTGAAGACGGCCGGCACATCCTTGATGTCAAGCCCGCGCGCGGCAACGTCGGTCGCGACCAGCAAGTCGACCTCGCCGGCCTTGAACGCGGCGAGCGCCTTGAGGCGCTCGTCCTGGCTCTTGTCGCCATGCAGTGCCGTGGTCTTGAGCCCTTCGCGTTCGAGCGAACGCGCGAGCCGCGCGCAACCCAGCTTGCTGTTGACGAACACGAAGGCCTGCGTGATGCCGCGCTGGCGAACGATCTGCTTCAGCGCGCGGCGCTTGTCGTCGTCGCTCACGCTGTAGAAGCGCTGCTCGACCGTCGAGGCCGTCTCGTTCGGCCGCGCGACCTCGATCGTCACCGGGTTCTGCAGGTAGCTGCCGGCCAGTCGCTTGATTTCGGGTGAGAAGGTTGCGGAGAACAGCAGCGTGGTGCGCTGCTTCGGCAGGTAGGAGAGGATGCGCTGCAGATCGGGCAGGAAGCCGATGTCGAGCATGCGGTCGGCCTCGTCGAGCACCACGTACTCCACCTGGTTGAGCACCGCGTTCTTGGCCTCGATGTGGTCGAGCAGGCGGCCGGGCGTGGCCACCAGCACTTCGACGCCCTTCTTGAGTTCCAGCGTCTGGGGCTTCATGTCGATGCCGCCGAACACGACCGTGCTGCGCAGGCTCGTGTACTTGGCATAGAGCTTGACCTGCTGTGCGACCTGATCGGCGAGTTCGCGGGTCGGCAGCAGCACCAGGGCGCGGACGGGATGGCGAGCTGGGGAGGTCGAGCTGTTCTCGTGCTTGAGCATCCGTTGCAGCAACGGCAGCGAGAACGCTGCCGTCTTGCCGGTGCCGGTTTGGGCGGCGCCCATCACGTCCTGGCCCGCCAGGACCACCGGAATGGCCTGTTCCTGGATGGGCGTCATGGTCTCGTAGCCCATTTCGGCTACGGCACGCGCCAGCGGTTCGGCCAGGGAAAGATTGGAGAAGGAGCTTGTCATGAAGCTCCGTATTGTCGCACCGCGGCAAATTGTTGCTCGCCCCCAGGTTGCCCGCACTTCGTGTCGGGCGCCCACCCCCTACCGGGGGCAACCCCTGCGGCCCGGCTAAGCCGGTTCCGCGGGGTTTCTTGGAAGGGGGCCGTTAGGGCCCAGACCTAGAGACTTTTTGTTGCAAAAGTGTCGCAGTCTTCCATGTTGCCGCTCTTGAAGCCGGTCATGAACCAGCGCTGCCGCTGGGCGCTGGTGCCGTGGGTGAAGCTGTCGGGGACGACGGCGCGGCCGGCGGAGCGCTGGAGGGCGTCGTCGCCGATCTTCTGGGCGGCGTTCATGGCGGATTCGATATCGCCCGGGTCCAGCCACTGCTTGGATTCCTGGGAGTGGTGGGACCAGACGCCGGCGAAGCAATCGGCCTGCAGCTCGACGCGGACGCTCACCGCGTTGTTCTGGGTCGGACTGAGGCGGCTGCGCATCTGGTCGACCTTGCCGGTGATTCCGAGTTCGTCCTGCACGTGGTGCCCGACTTCGTGCGCGATGACGTAGGCCTGCGCAAAGATGCCCGGTGCACCAAGCTGGTTCCTGAGCGTGTCATAGAAGCCGAGGTCAATATAGACCTTCTGGTCGCCAGGGCAATAGAAGGGGCCCATGGCCGACTGGCCGGTGCCGCAGGCGGTCGGCGTGGCGCCGCGGAAGAGCACCAGCTTGGGGGCCGTGTAAGTGCCGCCTCGCTGGCGGAAGATGTCGCCCCACACCACCTCGGTGTTCTTCAGAACGGTCGAGACGAAGGCCGCATCCTTGTCATTGGGCGGCGGCTTGTGCGCCGGCCCTTGCTGCTGCACCTGGGGCGCCGGCTCGCCGCCGCTCAGGAGGCCCAGCACCGTCAGGGGATTGATGCCGAAGATCCAGCCGGCGATCAAGGCCACGGCAATGGTGCCGATGCCGATACCGCGCCCGCCGATCGGCAGGCCGAACCCACCGCCGCCACCGCCTTCATCGCGCCGGTCCTCGACGTTGTCTGATTGTTCGTTGCCTTCCCATCTCATGACGCTCTCCTTGCCGCCGGCATCCGTGCGGCGCTTGGGGGATGGTACGCGCTGATCAGGCCTTCGGCAGGGTCACGCCGCGCTGGCCCTGGTACTTGCCGCCGCGGTCCTTGTAGCTCGTTTCGCAAACCTCGTCGCTCTCGAAGAAGAGCACCTGCGCGCAGCCCTCGCCTGCGTAGATCTTGGCCGGCAGCGGCGTGGTGTTGCTGAATTCAAGGGTGACGTAGCCCTCCCACTCCGGCTCGAAGGGTGTCACGTTGACGATGATCCCGCAGCGTGCGTACGTGCTCTTGCCCAGGCAGATGGTCAGAACATTGCGCGGGATGCGGAAATACTCGACCGTGCGCGCCAGCGCGAAGCTGTTGGGCGGGATGATGCAGCTGTCGCCATGGAAGTCGACGAAGCTCTTCTCGTCGAAGTTCTTGGGGTCGACCACCGTGCTGTGGATGTTCGTGAAGACCTTGAACTCGGGTGCGCAGCGGATGTCGTAGCCGTAGCTCGAGGTGCCGTAGCTGATGATCTTGTGACCATCCTGCTCCCGGATCTGGCGGGGCTCGAAGGGTTCGATCATCCCGTTCTTCTCGGCCATGCGCCGGATCCACTTGTCGCTCTTGATGCTCATGGCAACGCCCGCCCGGCCGCCCGAAGGGCGTTGAGCGCCCCCTCGGGGGGCAGCGATACACGAAGTGATGAGCGTGGGGGCATTTCCATATGGGAGGTCCTTCCTTGGGGCCGCTATTCTAGGCAGCGGCGCCCTCCCCCTGGCTCAGCCGGCCAGGGCCTGCGAGACCACGGTGCGCTCGATCAGCCGGTCGTCGCCCAGCACGATCAGGGCAAACAGCAGTTCTTCCAGCGTGTTCGCCAGCGACGTCTTGCGCGCGAGCAGGGGGGTGGCCTTCGGGTTGATCACCACGAAGTCGGCCTCGCAACCCGGCTGCAGGTTTCCGACGACCCCATCCAACCCGAGCGCCCGCGCCGCCCCAGCCGTGTGGCGCCACCAGAGCTGCGACGGCGGAATGCTGATGCCGGGCTTGGTCTGGCCCTCGCGGCCGGCGTAGTAGGCCGCCAGCATCGTGGCGAAAGGGCTGAAGCTGGTACCGCCGCCGACGTCGCTGGCCAGCCCGTACGGGTAGCCGATGCGGTCGGCACCTTCGAAATCGAAGAAGCCGCTGCCGAGAAAGAGGTTGCTGGTCGGACTCACGGCCGTTGCTGTACCGGTCTCGCGCATCAGGCGGCGATCGTCGTCGTCGAAGTGGATGCAATGGGCGTACACGGCGCGCTCACGCATCAGGCCGAAGCCCGCGTACACGTCGAGGTACGAACGGGCGTGGGGAAAGAGCTCGCGGGCCCACTTCACCTCGTCCTTGTTCTCCGCGACGTGCGAGTGAATCCAGGTGTCGGGGTATTTGGCAGCCAGTTCGCCGGCGCCGCGCAGCTGGGCATCGGTGCTCGTGGGCGCGAAGCGCGGCGTGATGGCATAGCCCAGGCGATCCACGTTGTGCCAGCGGCGGATGAGCGCCTCGGAGTCGATCAGGCTTTGTTCAGCTTCGTCACGCACGCCGTCCGGCGAATGGCGATCCTGCAGCACCTTCCCCGTGATCATGCGCAGCCGGCGTCGTTGCGCAGCGTCGAAGAAGGCATCGACGGACGCGGGGTGCGAGGTGGCGAAGGTCAGCGAGGTCGTCACCCCGTTGCGCATCAATTCGTCGAGGAAGAACTCCGCCACCTCGGCCGCATGGGCCGGATCGGCGAAGCGGCTTTCTGCCGGAAAGGTGTAGTTTTCGAGCCAGGGAAGCAGCCCGTCCGCCGGAGCCCCGATGATGTCGGTCTGCGGAAAGTGAACGTGCATGTCGATGAACCCCGGCGCCAGAATGCGTCCGGGCCAGTGCGTGACGGGCACCTGCGGATACCGCTGCGCGACGGCGGCGTAAGCGCCCGCATCCTGGACGCGTTGCCGCCCATGGGCATCGGGACCGACGACCAGCAGGCCGTCTTCGTCGAAGACCGGCTGGCCGTCGGGATCGAATCGCAAAAGGGAGGCACGGTACGCTTGCATGGGCACGGAGGGTAAGTCAGCAATGCGGGTACACGATGTGCTAGCGCATATGGGCGCTATACGGCGGCAATACTGGCGCTTCCCGGCCGATGGTACGCGCCGCGCAGGCAGCACGCTCGACCATAATTCCGCAACTCCTTCCAGGAAGATCGATGAATTCACGTGACGCCGCCAAGAGCGCCCGCAGCCGATGAAGGTGCTGCTGATCGCGAACTACGAGCCCGACGGACAGGCCAGCATGCTGGCCTTCAGGCGCGTCCTGGAACGTGAACTCCCCCATCTCGGGTGCGAGGTCCGCGTGATCGCCCCCACGATGCGGCTGCTGCGGTACTTCGAGACCTCGCGCTGGTGGAAGTGGCCGGCCTATGTCGACAAGTTCATCCTGTTCATTCCCTCGATGGCGCGCTCCGTGCGCTGGGCCGACGTGGTCCACGTCGTCGACCACTCCAACAGCATCTACGTCCCATGGGTGAAAGCCAAGCCCAATGTCGTGACCTGCCACGACGTGATCGCCGTGCAGGCGGCCAAGGGCATGGTCGACGGCTGGAGGGTGGGCCGGTTCGGGCGGCTGCTGCAACAGCTGATTTCCAAAGGGCTGGCCAAGGCCGATCTCGTCGCCTGCGTGTCGGACCTGACCCGGCGCGACCTGCTGGCGCTGGGCCTGGCAGACGAGCGCAAGGTCACGACCGTGCTCAACGGCCTGAACGACAACTTCGCTCCTGTGCCGCCGGACGAAGCGAAGCGGCTCATCGCGCGATTCGGCCTCTCGCCTGACGACAGGTACCTCATCCACGTGGGCGTGGATCTCGACCGCAAGAACCGGCCGGGCGTGCTCGGAGCCTTCATCGCGCTGCAGGAGCGCGCGGCGGCGGCCGGCAAGCAGGCCGTGGCACGGCGGCTGGTGCTCGTCGGCCCCCAGCTGTCGGCCGAACTGATGGAACTGGCGCGCCGGCACGGCGTCGCGGACCAGGTCCAGACAGTCAGGAACATCTCGCACGAAGAGCTTCGCGCGCTGTATTCGAGCGCCGTGGCGCTGCTCTTTCCGTCGCTCCAGGAAGGCTTCGGCTGGCCGGTGATCGAGGCTCAGGCCTGCGGTTGCCCCGTCTTCACGTCCGACCGGGCGCCCATGAACGAAATCGGCGGCCCCGGCGCGGTCTACGTCGACCCGACCGATCCGATCGCCATGGCCGCGGCCATCGAACAGGCAACACCGCGCCTGGACGAGATGCGCCGCCTGGGGCTCGAGAACGCAGCGCACTACACCGCCGAACGGATGGCGGCCAACTATGTCTCCGCCTACCGACGGGCGATCAGCGAGCGGAAGGCCCCATGAGAAAGCTGCTGGCGCTGGGCGTCGTGTTTCTCCCCTGGGCCGTCAAGCGCTGGGTCCTGCGGCGCTTCTGGGGCTACCAGATCGCCGACGACGCGCGCATCGGCCTCTCGTACATCTTTCCGGGTCGACTGGTGATGGGCGAAGGCGCCTACATCGGGCACTTGAACGTCGCCATCCACCTGGGCCGGCTGGAGTGCGGCGCGCATTCGATCATCGATCGCTCCAACTGGATCACCGGCCATCCGCCAGGCGGCGCCCACTTCACGCAACGCACGCAGCGCGATCCGGCGCTGCTGCTCGGCGACCACGCGGCCATCACCAAGTCGCACATCATCGACTGCACGGACAAGATCGAGATCGGCCCCTTCACGACCATCGCGGGCTATCACTCGCAGCTGATCACGCATGGGATCAACGTGGTCGAAGGCCGGCAGGACTGCAAGCCGATCCGCATCGGCGCCTATTGCCTGGTCGGCACGCGCGTCACGGTGCTGGGCGGCGCGGCGTTGCCGGACCATTCGGTGCTCGGCGCCGGTTCGGTGCTCAACAAGGTCCACACCGAGGAATACGCCGTATACGCAGGGCAGCCCGCTGCCAAGGTGAAGGCCCTCGACCCCGAAGGCGCCTACTTCCACCGCGAAAGCGGCTTCGTCCACTAAATTCCAGTGCTGCCGCGAGGGGTCAGCCTGCCTTCCCTTGCACCCCTTCGACCAGCCAGTTCATGTGGAGGATCTGCTCGTCGCTCAGGCTCTGGCCCTTGGGGATGACGACGTGGCCCTCGTTGTTGCGCACGTCGGCAACGGCGCGGAACGGTTGCAGCTTGCCGGATGCGATGTCCTGCTGGCGCAGCAGCACCTCGTCCTGCACGGCCTTGGGCACCTTCGAGCCGAAATCGCCCACACGGATCATTCCTTCCTTGACGCCGCCCCACACGTTGCCGCTCTTCCACGTGCCGTCGAGCACGGCACGCGCGCGCTTCGTGTAGTAGTCGCCCCACTGATGGGTGACGGCGACGATCTGCGCATCGGGCGCGACCTTGCGCATGTCGGAGTGATAGGCCACGGCCAACTTGCCGCGCTCCTGCGCCGCAGCCATCACGGCGGTCGAGCCGGTGTGGAAGGCGATCACGTCGACGTTCTGGTTGAACAGGGCCATCGCCGCTTCGCGTTCCTTGGGCGGGTCGAACCACACGTCGAGCCACACGACCTTGACCTGCGCCTTCGGGTTGACCGAGCGCATGCCCAGCGTGAAGGCGTTGATGCCCTGCAGCACCTCGGGGATCGGAAAGCCCGCGACGTAGCCGGCGACATTGGTCTTCGTCATGCGGCCCGCCGCGACGCCTGCGAGGTAGCGGCCTTCGTAGTAGCGCGCATTGGCGGTCGCGACGTTGGGCGCGGTCTTGTAGCCGGTGATCGACTCGAATTTCACGTCGGGAAAGTCGCGCGCCACCTTCAGCGTCGGCTCCATGTAGCCGAAGCTTGACGTGAAGATGAGCTTGTTGCCCTGCTGCGCAAGGTCGCGGATGACGCGCTCGGCGTCGGCGCCTTCGGCGACGTTCTCGACGTAGGTGGTCTTCACCTTGCCGTCCAGCACGGCCTCCACGGTCTTGCGTCCGTTTTCATGCTGGCGAACCCAGCCGGCGTCGGTGACAGGCGCGACATAGACGAAGCCGATCTTGAGCGGATCGGCCTTCTGTGCAGGTTGCGAGGGTTGCGAAAAAGCGGGGAGAAAAAAACAGGCGGCCGCGAGCGCGGCTGCGAGGTTTTTGTACATGGTGGTCCTCTACATGGCCCCAAAAGAAAAAAAACGGCGCTACGGGGCAGCAACGCCGGGCCGGCATTTTACCCGCGCACCACGTGCATAGCGGGCCCCTGTCACGCGCGCTTCACGGCGATGTCACGCCCTCTCCCTAGTCTTGCGCCCGTTCATCCCACCCAACGACCCCCACTCCCGGAGGAGAACCGACCCATGAACTCGCGCCGCAAATTCATCCAGGGCACCGCCACCACCGGCATTGCCGCTGCCACGCTCGCCGCCTTTCCGCCGAGCATCCGACGCGCCCTCGCGATTCCCGCGCACAACAAGACGGGCACCCTCAAGGATGTCGAGCACATCGTGATCCTGATGCAGGAGAACCGCTCCTTCGACCACTACTTCGGCACGCTGCGCGGCGTGCGCGGCTTCGGCGACCGTTTCACGATCCCGCTGCCGCAGGGCCTGAACGTCTGGCAGCAGACCGACGCCAACGGCAAGCAGGTGCTGCCCTTCCACCTCGACGGCAGCACCGGCAATGCACAGCGCTTCAGTGGCACGCCCCACACCTGGGTCGACGGCCAGAACGCGTGGGACGGAGGCCGCATCAACCAGTGGCCGCGCTACAAGACGGCCGCGTCGATGGGCTACTTCCAGGAAGCCGAGTTGCCCTTCCAGTTCGCGCTGGCCAATGCCTTCACGATCTGCGACGCCTACCACTGCGCCATGCACACCGGCACCAATTCCAACCGCATGTTCCTGTGGACCGGCACCAACGGCCCGACCGGCGCGGGCGTCGCCTCGGTGAACAACGAGTGGGACTCCATCGACGCATCGACCCTCGGCTACGAATGGAAGACCTACCCCGAGCGCCTGCAGGCCGCCAAGGTGAGCTGGATGGTCTACCAGAACATGCCCGACAACTTCGGCGACAACCCGCTGGCAGGCTTCAAGCAGTACCGCGTGGCCAACGAAGTCTCGGGCAAGCCGGTGAGCAACGACGCCCTTTCGCCCGCCTACGATCCGGCGAGCGACGATGTCGGGAACCCACTGTACAAGGGCATCGCCAACACGATGCCCGGCGATTTCAACGATCCGGGAACCTACTTCGATCGCTTCCGCCAGGACATCAAGACCGGCAAGCTGCCGCAGGTTTCATGGCTGATCGCGGGCGCGACGTATTCGGAGCACCCCGGCCCGTCCAGCCCGGTGCAGGGCGCCTGGTACGTCCAGGAGACGCTTGACGCACTGACCGCCGTGCCCGAGGTCTGGAGCAAGACCGTGCTGATCGTCGACTTCGACGAGAACGACGGCTACTTCGACCACTGTCCGTCGCCCTCTGCGCCTTCGCTCAATCCGGACGGCAGCCCGGCGGGCAAGACGACGCTGCCCGAGCGCGAAGTCGCCTTCGAGCGCTTCACCCATCCCAACCCGCCCGGCACCCAGAACCAGCCCCAGCCTGACGGCCGCGTGTACGGGCCCGGCATGCGGGTGCCGATGTATGTCATCTCGCCCTGGAGCCGCGGCGGCTGGGTCAACTCGCAGGAGTTCGACCACACCTCGGTCATCCGCTTCATCGAGAAGCGCTTCGGCGTCAAGGAGCCCAACATCAGCCGCTTCCGCCGTGCGGTATGTGGCGACCTGATGAGCGCCTTCAATTTCGAGAACCCCAACAACGAAGTGCTGCCCACGTTGGCAGGCCGCAAGACCCGCACCCAGGCGGACATGCTGCGCGCGGACCAGGAAAAGCTCGCGCCGATCACGCCGCCGGCCAACCCGCTGCTGCCGCAGCAGGCCACCGGCACGCGCCCATCGCGCGCCCTGCCCTACGAACTGCACGTGAGCGCGCGCGCCGATGCGCTGCACGGCCGGGTCCGGCTCGTGTTCGCCAACACCGGCGAGGCCGGGGCTGTGTTCCACGTCTACGACAAGCTCAACCTCGACCGCCTGCCACGGCGCTACATGGTCGAGCAGGGCGACCGCCTGGAAGACGACTGGAACGCCATGACCAGCAACGCCGGCCTCTACGACCTCTGGGTGCTCGGGCCCAACGGTTTCCACCGGCATTTCAAGGGCGACCTGAACCGCCTGCGCGCGGGCGGTGCACCCCAGCCGGAGCTCCGCATCGGCTACGAGAAGCACCGCGGCGACCTCTACGTGAAGCTGCGCAACGACGGCGACCGGCCCTGCCAGTTCACGGTCCAGTCCAAGGCCTACCGCAACGATGTGCGGCAGGTTCGCGTCAAGGGCGGCGACGACGCCGAACTGCATTGGGATCTGGACGACAGCGGCTACTGGTACGACTTCGCCGTCACCTGCGATGCGGACCCGGCCTACTTGCGCAGATTCGCCGGTCGCGTCGAGACCGGCAAGCATTCCGTGAGCGACCCGGCCTTCGGCAAGCCGGATCTTTGAGGCAGAAGTGAAAAAGGGGCGCGGCCAACGCCGCGCCCCTCTTTTGCCTTGGGGGACGTGTTACTTGGACGCGGTCGCCGGGTTCTGCATCGTCGAGATGACGCGGCTGTTGACGCGCGAGCCACCCACCACGTTCTGGTCCGGTGCCGAGGCGGCGGCTATCGCTTGCGCGTTCACTGCCGCCGGATCAGCCATCGGCGTGAAGGGCTCGGCGCCACGCGAACCGCGCGTCACGTTCTGGTCCGGCGCGTGCGCCGTCGCGACGGCCTGTTGCGCCAACTTGTCGGGATCGGCCATCGGCGTGAACGGCTCGGCGCCGCGCGAGCCGCGGGTCACGTTCTGATTGGGTGCGTGGGCCGCGGCGATCGCCTCGGCCTGGACGTCAGCGCGGCTGCGGCCTTGAACAGTCTGCGCCTGGACGGTGGTCATGGCGCATGCGGCGAGCAGGGCGCCGGTGACGATTTGCGAGAGCTTCATATCGAATCCTTTGGATGAGAGTGGCATAGGGATAACCCTGTGCACGTTAACCCTCATCCATGGCGGAACGATGACGAAACGGAGCCGGATGTCCCGGACGCGACGCGCCGAGAACGCGCAGGCTCAGGCGAAGCCGTCGAACACGGCGTTGAGCCGGTCGACGTAGGCCCGCTTGGCGGCCGCGTCCACAAAACTGCCCTCGAAGCTGTTCGCCGCAAGCTGCCAGGCATGCTGCGCGGTGAGGCCGGTGGCGGCGAAGGTCTCGACGAAGTTCTGATTCATGTAGCCGCCGAAATAGGCCGGATCGTCCGAGTTCACCGTCGCGACCAGACCGCCATCGAGCAACTCGCGCAGGTTGTGCTGGCCCAGGTCGGGAAACACGCAGAGCTTGAGGTTCGACAGCGGGCACACGGTCAGCGGAATGCGGTCCTGCGCGAGCCGCTTCATGAGCGCGGCGTCCTTGGTGCTCTGCACGCCGTGATCGACGCGCTCGACCTTGAGCACGTCGAGCGCGCTCCACACGTAGGCCGGTGGCCCCTCCTCGCCCGCATGCGCGACGAGATGAAAGCCGAGTTCGCGGCAACGGGCGAACACGCGCGCGAACTTCTCGGGCGGATGGCCGAGTTCGCTCGAATCGAGACCGACGCCGATGAAGCGGTCGCGGAAAGGCAATGCCTGTTCGAGCGTGGCGAAGGCGTCTTCCTCGCTGAGATGGCGCAGGAAGCACATGATCAGTTCGGCGTCGACACCGAGCTTGGCCTTGGCGTCGACGCAGGCACGATGCAGCCCGTCGACCACGGTCTGCATCGACACGCCGCGCTCGGTGTGGGTCTGCGGGTCGAAGAACATCTCGGTGCGCACGACGTTGTCCGCCGCCGCGCGCTCCAGATAGGCCCAGGCCATGTCGTAGAAGTCCTGCTCCTTGAGCAGCACGCTGGCGCCGGCGTAGTAGATGTCCAGGAAGGTCTGCAGGTTGGTGAAGGCGTAGGCGCGGCGCAGGTCCTCCACGCTCGCATACGGAATGGCGACACCGTTGCGCTGCGCGAGCGCGAAGATCAACTCGGGCTCCAGCGAGCCCTCGATGTGCATGTGCAGTTCGGCCTTGGGCATGGCGGCCAGCAGCGCCGGCAAGCGCTCGGCCGGCACGTCGCGGACGGTGTGGCGGGGGATGGGCGTGTTCATCAGCAGACTCCGAAGGTGATGCCGCGCGCCTTGAGATGGCGGCGGTAGATGGACGAGGCCTTGTCGGCCACCGTGTGAAGCTCGGCCCGGAGGTCGAGCGGCAGGCGCTTGGGGGTTTGCGATTCGAGCACCGGCTTGTCCTGCAGGAAGATGGTGTCCTGGAAAGCGCGCAGCGCGGCTTCGTCGCGCTCGAAGTCGGCCGTCGCGAACCGGAACCAGACGCGGCTGTGCTCCGCGTCGATCGGGCAGATGTACAGCGCGATCGATTCGCGGTAGTCGCCGATGCCGACGCTCGCAGCCTCGGGCACCTTGGTGAGCACGGCCGCATACGGCGCGGTGACCTCGTAGGTGTATTCGACCTGCGCGGGCGCGGTCGAGTTGATGGTGGATTGCGGCTGCCAGGCCTTGCACCCTGTGGCGAGCAGGCCGTGCGGCGTGGCTTCGACGCGGTAGTCGTCGATCGCCGCCATGTCGCGCGCACCCAGCCAGCCTTCGTGCACGAAGCCGAAGTGGGCCATGTCGAGGAAGTTCTCGATCAGCCGAGGAGCGCTGGTCTCGACGTCGTAGGGTCCGCAGTTGACCTTGCGCAGACTCGCATCGGCCTCGGACGCGAAGGCCGGAATCGATTCGTCGTCACCCTCGACTGGTGCGGCAAGCTGCACCCAGATCAAGCCGTTCCCTTCACGCGCACCATGCGCCACCGCGCGGTGCGTCGGCGGCGGGACGAAGCCAGGCAAGGCCGGCACCTGCGTGCAATGGCCGCCGGCCTCGAAGCGCCAACCGTGATACGGGCATTCGAGGTGCGCGCTGCCCTCGCAATTCACCACCCGCCCCAGCGAAAGCTGCGCGCCGCGATGCGGACAGCGGTCCGCCCACGCGTGGATGGAGGCCTTGTCGTCGCGCCAGAGAACGATGTTTTCGCCCAGCAGTCGCGCGGCCACCGGCGCGGTCGCCACGCCATCGACGAGCGCCACGGGATGCCACATCTGTCTTTCAATCATCGTGAGACTTGAAACAAAAAAGGGCTGCCCCAGGGCAACCCTTTGCGCCGGAAATCCGGGCCGTAGATTACTTCTTGTCGCCGCCCGGCACCTTGCCTTCCACGCCCTTGACGTAGAAGTTGATGCCCGTGAGGAACTTGTCGTCCGCCACGGCGCCGGCTGCCACCAGTTCCTTGCCGTCCTGGTCGACGATCGGACCCTTCCAGATCGCGAAGCTGCCGTCCTTCAGACCCTTCTTGACTTCGTCGACCTTGGCCTTGGCCTCGGCCGGCACGTCGTCGGCGATCGAGACGAGGTCGATCGCGCCTTCCTTCACGCCCCACCAGCTCTGGCCGGTGGTCCACTTGCCGTCGAGCACGTCCTGCGTGGCCTTGATGTAGTAAGGACCCCAGTTGATGACCGCCGACGCCAGGTGGGCCTTCGGGCCATAGGCCGTCATGTCCGAATCCCAGCCGAAGGCGCGCTTGCCCTTTTCCTGCGCGGTCTTGAGCACGGCCGGCGAGTCGGTGTTCTGGAACAGAACGTCGGCGCCGCCGTTGATGAGCGCGGTGGCGGCTTCGGTTTCCTTCGGCGGGCTGAACCATTCGTTGACCCACACCACCTTGGTCGTGACCTTCGGGTTCACCGACTGCGCGCCCAGCGTGAAGCTGTTGATGTTGCGCAGCACTTCGGGGATCGGCACCGAGCCGACGACACCCAGCGTGTTGCTCTTGGTCATCGAACCCGCGACGATGCCGGCCATGTAGGCGCCTTCATACGTGCGGCTGTCGTAGGTGCGCAGGTTCTCGGCCGTCTTGTAGCCCGTGGCGTGCTCGAACTTGACGTCCTTGTTGTCGGCCGCAACCTTGAGCATGGGCTCCATGTAGCCGAAGGTCGTGCCGAAGATCAGCTTGTTGCCCTGGCTCACCATGTCGCGGAACACACGCTCGGCATCGGCGCCCTCGGGCACGCTTTCAACGAAGGTGGTCTTGATCTTGTCGCCGAATTCCTTCTCGATCGCCTTGCGGCCGTTGTCGTGCGCGAAGGACCAGCCGCCGTCGCCCACCGGGCCGACATAGGCGAAAGCAATGTTGAGGGGGCCGGTCGAAGCCGGTGCGGGCGCGGCGGCCGTGGGTGCCGGGGCGGCGGGCGCGGCGGCCGGTGCCGCGGCTTCTTCCTTCTTGCCGCAGCCGATGAGGGCGGCCGAAGCGACTGCCGTAAGGGCGGCCAGCTTGAGCAGGGAACGCTTGTTCAGATCATTCATTGTTTGAAATCCTCAAAGGACGGGTTGGCGGAGAAACAAACGGAAACGCGAGATTATGAGCCGGGGTAGAACGGTTTTCCTATCGAAGCCGGCATGTTCACGCGAATGAACGCGGGGTTGCGCGAGATCAAGGCCAGCACCACGATCGGCGCGATGTAGGTCAGCATGCTCAGGAACTGGCTCGGCACGTTGACGCCGGTGCTCTGCAGGTGAAAACCCAGCATCGAGACGCCGCCGAACAGGTAGGCGCCGAGTAGCACGCGCACCGGTCGCCATGTCGCGAATGTGGTCAGCGCCAGCGCAATCCAGCCCCGGCCGGCGACCATGCCCTCGACCCACAGCGGCGTGTAGACCGTCGAGAGATAGGCGCCCGCCAGTCCGCACAGTGCCCCGCCCGCGATCACCGCCAGGAAACGGATGCGCCGCACCGGATAGCCCAGCGCATGCGAGGACTCCGGCGACTCGCCCACCGAGCGCAGCACCAGCCCGGCGCGCGTGCGGTAGAGGAACCAGATCAGCCCGATGGTCAGCAGCACCGCTAAATACACCATCGGGTGATGCCGGAACAGCGCCGGCCCGACCAGCGGGATGTCGCCGAGCACCGGGATCGCGTAGGACACGCTCTCCGGCAACTTGGCCTGCACGAAGTTGATGCCCGCGAAAGCCGAGAAGCCGACGCCGAAGAGGCTGAGCGCCAGCCCGGTCGCGTACTGGTTGGTGTTGAGCCAGATCACCAGCACGCCGAAGAAGGACGCCAGCAATGCGCCTGCCGCCATGCCGGCCAGGAAGCCGAGCCATGTGTTGTGCGTGGTGACCACGGTGGCGAATCCGGCGATCGCGGCGCAGAGCATCATGCCCTCGGCGCCGAGGTTCACGATGCCGGCCTTCTCGTTGATCAGCAGGCCCAGCGCCGCGATGGCGAGCACCGTGCCGGCGCTCAGGGTGGACCCCAGGAGGAGTGCGTAGCTTTCCATCATGCCTCCCGCCGGGCCGCCCCTAGGGAGGCATGCGCCCCCTCGGGGGGCAGCGAATACACGAAGTGATGAGCGTGGGGGTTCATCTATGCGGCTCCTTCTGTGGGACGGGCGACGGGGGCGGTCAAGGGCGTGCTGACTTGCAGCGAAGACGTTCCGGGCTCGACCACGGCCTTGGGCGCAAGCTTGCGCCGGATGCGATAGGCAATCAGCGTGTCGCAGGCCAGCAGCGTGAACAGCAGCAGCCCCTGGAACACCCCCGTCAGCGACTTCGGCAGCCCGAGCCGCGATTGCGCCAGTTCACCACCGATATAGAACATGCTCATCAGGATCGCCGAGAAGATCATCCCCACCGGATGCAGCCGGCCAACGAAGGCCACGATGATCGCGGCAAAACCGTAGCCGGCCGGGACATAGGGGTTGAGCTGGCCGATCGGGCCCGCCACTTCGAGCGCGCCCGCAAGACCTGCCGCGCCGCCCGAGGTGAGCAATGCGATCCACACCGCGCGCCGTGCCGAGAAGCCGGCGTAGCGCGCGGCCGCCGGGGCCAGCCCGCCGACCTGCTGCGCGAACCCGGCCCGCGTACGGAACAGGAAGACCCACAAGGCCCCCGCGCCGATCAACGCAATGACGAGTCCGATGCTCACGCGCGAGCCTTTCATGAGCCGCGGGATCTGCGTCACCGCTTCGAAGGTCTTCGTCTGCGGGAAGTTGTAGCCGTGTGGGTCCTTCCAGGGCCCATAGACCATATAGCCCAGCAGCAGCGTCGCGACGTACACCAGCATCAGGCTCACGAGAATCTCGTTGGCGTTGAACTTGTCGCGCAGGAAAGCGACGATGCCCGCCCACACCATGCCGCCCGCAATGCCTGCGACCAGGATGCCGACGACGATCCAATGGCTGGTGTCCTTGTCGGCCAGCAGCGCGACACCACCGGCCGCCATCGCGCCGAACACGAACTGCCCTTCGGCGCCGATGTTCCACACATTGGCACGGAAGCACACCGCCAGGCCGAGCGCGATGATCAGCAGCGGCGTGGCCTTGACCATCAACTCGCCCAGCGCATAGCCGCTCTTGATCGGCTCCCAGAAGAAGACCAGCAGGCCCTTGACGGGATCCTTGCCCAGCAGCGCAAAGAGCACCATGCCGATCACCACGGTGACCAGCAGCGCCAGGATCGGGGAGCCATAGCTCCAGAAGCGCGACAGTTGCGGGCGGGGTTCGAGCTTAAGCATGGGCGACCTCCGACGACGCCGCTGCGGCGTGATGCGACTTGTCCCAGAGCCCGCTCATCCATTCGCCGATCTGCGGCACCGTGGCAGCGGAGCGGTCGATCGACGGCGACAGCCGGCCCTTGGCGATCACGTAGAGCCGATCGCTGATTTCGAAGAGCTCGTCGAGCTCCTCGCTCACCACGAGCACCGCGCAACCGGCGTCGCGCAGTGCGAGGATCTCGCCGCGGATCAACGCTGCCGCGCCCACGTCGACACCCCAGGTCGGCTGCGAGACGATGAAGATCTTCGGGTTGGCGTCGATCTCACGGCCGACGATGAACTTCTGCAGATTGCCGCCCGACAGCGAGCGCGCCGCCGCGTTCGGCCCGCCGGCCTTGACGTTGAAGCGCTTGATGATGTCGCTGGCATGCTGGTTCAGCGCCCGCGTGCGAATCCAGCCGCCCTTTCCGACCGCGTTGCTGCGCGTCAGCAAGAGGTTGTGCGCCAGCCCCAGCGTCGGCACCGCGCCGCGGCCCAGCCGCTCCTCGGGCACGAAATGCAGGCCCAGCGCACGCCGCCGGCGCGGCCTGAAGTGCGCGGCCGCCTGGCCGAAAACCTCGATCATCGGGGCGTCGGCGCGGGTGTCTTCGCCCGACAGCGCGTAGAGCAGCTCCTTCTGCCCGTTGCCCGACACGCCCGCGATGCCCACCACCTCGCCGGCGCGGACGTCGAGCGAGATGCCGTCCAGGTCGACGCCGAATTGATCTTCGCGCGCCAGCGTCAGGCCCTTGACCTTGAGCGCCACCGCGCCGGCGTGAATCGGCCGGTGCGTGAGCGGCGGCGGCTCCGCGCCGATCATCAGGCGCGAGAGCGATTCGTTGGATTCGTTCTGCGGATTGCACACCCCGGTGACCTTGCCGCCGCGCAGCACCGTGCAGGCCGTGCACAGCTCTCGGATCTCGTGCAGCTTGTGGCTGATGTAGAGGATGCTGCAGCCCTCGGAGGCCAGCTTCTTGAGCACGACGAAGAGCTTCTGCACCGCCTGCGGCGTCAGCACCGAGGTCGGCTCGTCGAGGATCAGCAGCTTGGGGTCCGTCAGCAGCGCGCGGATGATCTCGACGCGCTGCATCTCGCCGACCGACAGCGTGTGCACCGGCCGCGAGGGGTCGATGTCCAGCCCGTATTCGCCCGCCTTGGCCTGCACCCGGCGCGCCACTTCGGCCAGCGCCAGGCTCTTGTCCAGGCCCAGCCAGACGTTTTCGGCGACGGTGAGGGTGTCGAAGAGGCTGAAGTGCTGGAACACCATGCTGATGCCCAGCGCCCGCGCCTCCTGCGGATTGCGCACGTTGACCGGCTGGCCGTTGAACATCACGCTGCCTTCATCCGGCTTGACCGAGCCGTAGATGATCTTCATCAGCGTGGATTTGCCGGCGCCGTTTTCGCCGAGGACCGCGTGGGTTTCACCAGGTTCGACCGTCAGCGAAACATCGCTGTTGGCGACGACCGCGGGATAGCGCTTGGTGATGTGCGCGAGCTGGAGTCTGTGGATTGTCATGCCTATGCCTGGCCTGTGGGTTGTCGTTCGAGCCCTGAACCGCCCTCTCGGGCGATCGCCTTATTGTCGTCAGTGTCCGCCGATATAGATGAACTTGAAAAGGAACACGCCGCCGATGAGCCACACCATCCAGTGCACCTCCTTGGCCTTGCCCGTAAACAGCTTCAGGGCCGCATAGCTGATGAAGCCGAACGCAAGGCCGTTGGCGATGGAATAGGTGAACGGCATGGTCAGTGCCGTCACGACAGCCGGGATCGTCTCGGTCGTCTCTTCCCAATCCAGTTCCGTCAATTCCCTAAGCATCAAACAGGCCACAAAGAACAACGCGGGTGCCGTGGCATAGGCCGGCACGGCGCCGGCCAGGGGCGAAATGACCAGCGCGGCCAGGAACAGCACGGCCACCGTGAGGGCCGTGAGCCCGGTGCGGCCGCCGGCCTGCACACCTGCCGCGCTTTCCACGTAGGCGGTGGTGCTCGACGTGCCCAGCAGCGAACCCGCGAAGATCGCGCCGCTGTCGGCCAGGAGCGATTTGTTCAGACGGTCCATCTTGCCCGGCACCAGCAGGCCCGCGCGCCGGGCCACGCCCATCAGCGTGCCGGTGGCGTCGAACAGTTCAACGAGGAAGAACACCAGGATCACGTTCAGGATGCCGCCCGACAGCGCCGCCTTGATGTCCAGCTGCAGAAAGGTCGGAGCGATCGACGGCGGCGCCGCGAAGACGCCGTGGAAGGTGTTGCCGCCGAAGAAGAAGGACAGCACGGTCACCGAGATGATCCCGATCAGGATCGCGCCGGGCACCTTGAGCCGGTCGAGCACGACGATCAGAAAGAAGCCCAGCGTCGACAACACGACTTCCGGCGTGTGCAGGTCGCCGAGGGTGACATAGGTCGCCTTCGACGGCGCCACGATGCCCGCACTCTTGAGCGCGATGATCGCGAGGAAGAGCCCGATACCGACCGTGATCGCGATGCGGATCGAGTGCGGTATCCCCTTGATGATCAGCTCGCGAACCTTGAACACCGTCACCAGCAGGAACAGGCAACCGGAGACGAACACCGCCCCCAGCGCCGCCTGCCAGGTGAAGCCCATTTGCAGCACCACCACATAGGCGAAGTACGCGTTGAGGCCCATGCCCGGCGCCAGCGCGATCGGATAGTTCGCGTAAAGCGCCATGATGCCCGTGCCCAGCGCGGCGATCAGGCAGGTGGCGACGAACACCGCGTCCTTCGGCATGCCTGCGTCGCCGAGGATCGAGGGGTTGACGAAGATGATGTAGGCCATCGTGAGGAAGGTCGTGAGACCCGCCACGATTTCGGTGCGCACCGTGGTGCCGTGCTCCTCGAGCTTGAACATCCGTTCCGCCCAGCCTTTGGCGGAGGTTTGCCGCGGCGCGGCTTGCCGTGGGGGGGCCTGCCCGCTGAGGTCGAGCACTTGTTCTGTCCGGTTCATCGTCTTGTCTCCGAGTCTTTGTGAGTCGATGGCGTTGGTTGTCTTGGTCGCGACGCCGGCGCGAAAAATCGTTCTATTCGGGGCCGGCGCCGGCGGCCGCCATGGGCCGCAAGGTCGCCGCTACCGACTTGGCCCGCTCGCGCAGCCAGCGCGCCGAACTCGATGAATGGGTGCGCTCATGCCAGAGCTGGTAGTACATGAGGCGCGGCAGCGGCACGGGGCATTCGAGGATCGCGACCGGCAGGCGGTCGAGGAAGCGCTCGCAATACTGGCGGCCGGTCGTCAGCACCAGCAGGCTCGACGCGACGATGTCGGGAATGAGCCCGAAGTGCGCGCAGCGTGCCGTGATGTTGCGCTGCCGGCCCATCTCGTCGAGCATCTGGTCGATGATTCCTCGCGCGCCCGGATGCATGGGCGTCGGGGCGATGTGCTCGGCCACGAGCCAGCTTTCCAGGTCCCAGCCGCGCCGCACGGCCGGATGGTCCTTGTTGACCAGCGAGACGATCTCGTCGCCGAAGAGCCGCGCCATGTGCAGGTCCTCGGGCGGCTTGAGCCAGTTGCCGATCACCACGTCGACCTGCCCGAGCGACAGATGCGCGTGGTAGTCCGAGTCCGAGGACAGCGGATGGATCTCGATGTGGCACATCGGTGCCTGGCTCTTGATCTGCGCCACCAGCTGCGGCAGGAAGAGCGGGTCCATGTAGTCGCTCGCCGCGATGCGAAAGGTGGTGGCGGCCGTCTGCGGATCGAAGCCGCGTGCATCGCTGAACAGCACCTCGGCCGAGCGCAGGATGGCCGCCGCCGGCTCGATCATCCGAAGGCCCGCATCGGTCGGGACCATGCCCGAACCCGAGCGCACCAGCAACGGGTCGCCCGACAGTTCGCGCAGCCGCTTGAGGGCTGCGGAGACGGCGGGCTGGTACATCCCCAATCGGATGGCGGCACGCGAAACGCTGCGGTCGGTGAGCACGGTGTGTAGAACCCGGATGAGATGAAGATCGATCTTGTCGAGTAGCGCCTGGTCTCTCATAGCTGCCCACTGTGGTCTGGAATGTGCGGGCAGTTATACAGCGCTGCATTCACATGGAAATACCTCAGGCGGCGGCGTTCTGCACCGCGGTGATGGCTCTCAGGATCGATTCGCTCGTCGCCGGCGCGCGCAGCGGCGGATCGGCCCGATGGCCGCCCGTTGCCGACACCGCGTCGCGAATCGCGAAGAACACCGAGAACGGCAGCAGCAGCGGCGGCTCGCCGACCGCCTTGCTGCGGTGGATCGAGTCCTCGTAGTTCTGACCTTCGAACAGCCGCACGTTGAGCACCGGCGGGCAGTCGTTGGCCGTCGGGATCTTGTAGGTGCTGGGCGCATGCGTGGTCAGCAGGCCGGTCTTCGGGTGCCACACCAGTTCTTCGGTCGTCAGCCAACCCATGCCCTGGATGAAGGCGCCTTCGACCTGGCCGATGTCGACCGCCGGGTTCAGCGATTTGCCGGCGTCGTGCAGGATGTCGGCGCGCAGCAGCTTCCATTCGCCGGTCAGCGTGTCGACGACGACCTCGCTCACCGCAGCGCCGTAGGCGTAGTAGAAGAACGGCCGGCCGAACATCTTGTCCTTGTCCCAGCTCAGGCCGGGCGTGGCGTAGAAGCCGTCGGACCAGAGCTGCACGCGGTCGAGGTAGGCCTCGCCGACCAGCGTGCTGAAAGGCAGCGTGCGGCCGTTGACTTCGACCTTGTCGTTGGCAAAGCGCACCGCGGAAGCGTCACCACCATGGCGCGCCGCGGCGCACGCCGCCAGCCGCTCGCGGATCTGCCGAGCCGCATCCTGCGCGGCCTTTCCGTTCAGGTCGGCGCCGGTCGACGCGGCGGTGGCCGAGGTGTTGGCGACCTTCTGCGTATCGGTGGCCGTGACCTTCACGCTCTCGAAGCTCACGCCCAGTTCGTGCGCGACGACTTGCGCCACCTTGGTGTTCAGCCCCTGTCCCATCTCGGTACCGCCGTGGTTCACGAGGATCGATCCGTCGGTGTAGACGTGCACCAGCGCGCCGGCCTGGTTGAAATGCTTCACGTTGAACGAGATGCCGAACTTGAGCGGCGCGAGCGCTATGCCGCGCTTGAGCACCGGACTCGTGGCGTTGAAAGCCGCGATGGCTTCCCGGCGAGCGCGGTAGTCGCTGCTGGCCTCCAGATCCTCCACCAGTTCGTGAATGATGTTGTCGTTCACGACCTGGCCATAGGGCGTGACGTTGTTCTCGCCCTTGCCGTAGAAGTTGACGCGACGCACATCCAGCGGGTCGCGGCCCAGTTCGCGCGCCACGCTGTCGAGGATGTTCTCGATCGCGATCGCCCCCTGCGGACCACCGAAACCGCGGAAGGCCGTGTTGCTTTGCGTGTTGGTCCTGCCCGAATAGCCGTGCATGGACACATCCGGCAGCCAGTAGGCGTTGTCGAAGTGGCACAGCGCGCGCGTCATCACCGGGCCCGAGAGGTCGGCTGAATGTCCCGCGCGCGAAACCATGTTGATCTCGGCGCCGAGGATGCGGCCCTCGTCGTCGTAGCCGACTTCGTATTCGTACCAGAAGCAGTGGCGCCGCCCGGTGATCATGAAGTCGTCGTCGCGGTCCAGCCGCAGCTTGACCGGGCGCTTCAGCTTGTTGGCGGCAACCGACGCGACACAGGCGAAGAGCGCCGATTGCGATTCCTTGCCGCCGAAGCCGCCGCCCATGCGCCGGCATTCGACGTGCACTTCGTTGGCGTGCAGGTGCAGCGCATGCGCCACCAGATGCTGCATCTCGCTCGGATGCTGGGTCGAGCAATACACATGCATCGCGCCGCCTTCCTTCGGGATGGCGTAGCTGATCTGGCCTTCGAGATAGAACTGTTCCTGCCCGCCGACGTCGAGTTCGGCCTTGAGCCGGTGCGGCGCCTTGGCGATGGCTGCCTTCGAGCCGCCCTCGTTCGTGGTGCGCACCAGATGCATCGGCGGCACGACGTACTGCTCTTTCGCGTGCGCCTCTTGCGGCGTCAGCACGGGCGGCGCGGCCTCGATGTCGAGCGCATCCTTGGCGCGCGCGGCGGCGCGGCGTGCAGCGTCGCGCGTTTCGGCGATGACGGCGAACACAGGCTGGCCCATGTAGCGGATGTCGCCGCTGCACAGGATCGGGTCGTCGTGCACGATCGATCCGCAATCGTTGCTGCCCGGGATGTCGGCGGCGGTGATGACGGTCACCACGCCCGGCATGGCGCGAATGGCTTCGAGGTTCATGTCCTTGAGCCGGCCGTTGGCCACGGGCGAGAGGCCCAGTGCGCAGTGCAGCGTGCCTGCGAGTTCGGGAATGTCGTCGATGTAGGTCGCCTCGCCGGCCACGTGCAGCCGCGCCGATTCGTGCGGCCGGCTGATGCCCACCCGCACGCCATCGTCGTGCGCCTTGGCTTCCGCCTTCGCATCGATGCGGGCGGCGGTATTGGTCAGGTAGTCGGCGAAAGCCTCTGCGGACTTGAAGAGGCTCGGATCGAGTGGCTTGTTCATCTCAGGCTCCTTCCGCCACGACGTGCGGCATCACGCTCCAGACGCTGGTCGCTTCGAGCGGCAAGGGGTCGTTCGTGCGCGTTTCCAGCCAAAGGCGTTGCAGCAGGTTCTGCGCCACCTGGAGGCGATAGTCTGCGCTTGCCCGCATGTCGGTCAAGGGCTTGAAATCCTGGGCGAGCGCCAGCTTGGCGGCGTTCACGCTGGCCTGCGTCCACGGCTTGCCCACCAGCGCGGCCTCGGCCTGCGCGGCGCGCTTGACGATCGCGGCCATGCCGCCGAAGGCCAGGCGTACTTCCTTCACCACGTCGCCGTCGAGCGCGATGGCGAATCCGCCGCACAGGGCCGAGATGTCGCAATCGAAGCGCTTGCTGATCTTGTAGGCGCGGACCTGGCGTTGCAGGGCGGCCAAAGGAATCGCCAGCCCCTGAACGAATTCGCCGGGCTCCAGGCGGTTCTTCATGTAGTCGACGTAGAAATCCGGCAGCGGCATGCGGCGCACGTGCTCGCCGCGGCGCAGTTCGATCTCGGCATCGAGCGACATGAGCACCGGTGGCGAATCGCCGATCGGCGACCCGTTGGCAACGTTGCCGCCGATGGTGCCGGCGTTGCGGATGGGCGGCGAGGCAAAGCGCAGCCACACGTCCGTCAGGCTGGGAACGCGCCGCGTCAACGCCGCGAACGCGGATTCGAGCGACGCGCCGGCGCCGAGATAAAGCTCGTTGGCGCGCTCCTCGACGGTCTTCATCTCGGCCACGTCGCCGACGAAGATGATGTCGCCCAGGTCGCGGAACAGCTTGTTGACCCACAGGCCGACGTCGGTCGAGCCGGCCAGAAGCTGCGCGGTCGGCTTCTCCATGCGCAGCGCGGCCAGTTCGGCCAGCGTGGTGGGCGCATGAAAGTGGTCCATGCGCTGGCCCAGCGGCGCGGCGTATTCGAAAGTGCTTTCGTGCCGCAGGCTGGTGAGCGCCTGCACCACCGGTTTCGTGTTCAGGCTTGCATCGGGCAGATCGAACATGCGCTGGCCGGCGTCGAGGATCGGCCGATAGCCGGTACAGCGGCACAGATTGCCCGAGAGGTCGTCCGCCAGTTGCTGCCGCGTCGGCCGCGTGCCGACGGCCTGGTGATGCTCGTAGGTGGACCACAGCGACATCACGAAGCCGGGCGTGCAGAAGCCGCATTGCGAGCCGTGGCAGTCGACCAAGGCCTGCTGCACCGGATGCAGGCGCTGCACCGGGTGCTTGTCGTGCGGCTGCTGTGCTTCATGGCTGTGGCCGCATTGCGTCTTGAGATCCTCGACGGTGAACAGCGCCTTGCCGTGCAGCGTGGGCAGGAACTGGATGCAGGCATTGACGGTCTGCAGCCGCAATCCGCCGATCGCTCCCTTCTCGCCGGGCTCGGCCAGTTCGCCGATCACCACGGTGCACGCACCGCAATCGCCCTCGTTGCACCCTTCCTTGGTGCCGGTGCAGCGGGCATCCTCGCGCAGCCAGTCGAGCACCGAACGGGTCGGGTGCACGCCGCTGACGTCGACGATCCGGCCTTGATGGAAAAAGCGGATGGGTTGTGTGCTCGGGGTCATGCTCATGCTCGTGGGGGAAACGCGTTTGTCGCGATCAAAAATCGGGTCAACCGGAAGTTATTCCTTTAGAGCGGCCTATGCATATATACGCGCCCATATCGGCTATGTGGGGGTTGGTATGGAAGGGGTGGGTTAACCCCTAAAAACCCCTCGAACCCTCCAAAACGCGCTCAGTTCTCGGTAAAGAGATCCTGAATCACCTGCCTCAACCACCGGTTCGCCGGATCTGCCTCGAAGCGTTTGCTCCAGTGCAGCGAGACGGTGAAGTCCCGCAGCGGAAAGGCCGGCTCGATGATCGAGTACCCACCCTCTTCCGCGAAGCCGCGCGCGATGTTGCGCGGCATCACCACCGCCAGGTCGGTCGCGCGGACGATGGCCGGAAGCACCATGAAGTGCTGGGTCGTCAGGCGCACGCGATCTTCCAGGTTGAGCAGCTGCAGGATGCGCAGCGTCTCGGCATGCGTGCGCACGGCGACGTATTCGAGCTCGCGCAAGGCCTCCAGCATCTGATGCCCGTTGCGGCGCGAGCGCGCGAAGGGATGGCCCTTGCGCAACAGCACGATGTAGCGATCCTTCAGCAGCGCCGCGCGCTGGGTATCGCGCACCTTGGGCAGGAAGCCGAAGGCGAAATCCACCCGGCCGCTGTCGAGCGCCGGGGCGATGTCGCCGGGCTGCAGCGGCAAGGTCTCCAGCCGCACGCCGGGTGCCAATTCGCCCAGCCGGGCCATCAGCGCCGGAAGAAATCGGCCTTCGCCGATGTCGCTCATGTGGATACGAAAAGTCTTGCGCGAATCGCCGGGCTCGAAGCGGTCGGGCTCGTTGAGCGCGTCTTCGAGCGTGCCCAGTGCCGACTGCACCGCCAGCGCCAACCGCTCGGCACGCGGCGTCGGCGAGACACCGCCTGGCGCGCGGATGAAGAGTGCGTCCTTCAACAGAAGCCGCAACCGCCCCAGCCCGTGGCTGGCCGCGGGCTGGGTGAGCCCGAGCGACTCGGCCGCGCGGCTGACGCTGCGCGCGCGGTAGACGGCGTCGAACAGCCGCAGCAGGTTGAGGTCGATGGTGTCGATATGCATGGCGTTCATATTGCTTAGCTCGATTATTTTATTGAACGCCGCTCATTGCGAACGCAAACTGACAGGTGGCGCAAGCCGACCACAACGAGAAGGAGACGACCCATGGCCAAGACCAAGATCCGACAGTTCGCGGCAATTGCCGCTCTGCTTTGCGCGACGACCGCCGCATGGTCCCAGCAAGCGCCGGCCGACGAGCCCGGTTGGGCCAAGGGGCGTCCGAAGACCGACGCCGCCAATCGCCTGGCACCGGTGCCGGCCTTCCCGATCCCGACCGCGGCCGACCAGTTGCCGACGGCCAAGTTCAAGCTGCCGCCGGGATTCAAGGTGGAGACCTGGGCATCGGGCGTGCTCGACGCGCGCGAACTGCGCCAGGGCGCCAAGGGCAATGTGTTCGTGAGCACCCTGTTCGTGGGCAACAAGGTCTATGCGATCCCTGAAAAGGGCAAGCACGAACCCAAGACGATCATCGACAAGATGCCCTTCGCCACCGGCATCGCGTACCACAACGGCTCGCTGTACCTGGCCACGAACACGCACATCTACCGCTACGACAACATCGAGGACAAGCTCGACAACCCCGGAACGCCGGTGGTGATCAACGACAAGCTTCCGGGCGGCCAGGACCACAGCTGGCGCTTCCTGCGCGTGCACAACGACAAGCTCTACTACGCGGTCGGCGCGCCCTGCAATCTCTGCGAGCCCGACGACCAGCATGGCCGGATCTTCCGCATGAACCTCGACGGCAGCAACATCGAGACCATTGCGCAAGGCGTACGCAACACGGTCGGCTTCGATTTCGATCCCAAGACCGGGGACCTCTGGTTCACCGACAACGGACGCGACTGGTTCAGCGAAGACCTGCCGAACGACGAGCTCAACCATGTGACGAAGGTGGGCCAGCACTTCGGCTACCCGTACTGCCACCAGGGCAACATCCTCGATGCCGAATTTGGCTGGGGCAAGAGCTGCGACGACTACGTGAAGCCTGCGGCGCTGCTGGGCCCGCATGCGGCCGGCCTGGGGCTGGTGTTCTACAACGGCAAGATGTTCCCGCAGAAGTACCAGGGCGCGATGTTCATCGCACGCCACGGCCCGTGGAACCGTTCCAAGAAGTACGCCGACATCGCCGTGGCATGGCCTGACGGCAAGGGCGGCGCCAAGGTCGAGCCCTTCATGACCGGCTTCGTCGAGAACAACCAGTACCTCGGTCGCCCGGTGGACTTCCTCGTGCTCAAGGATGGGTCGATGCTCGTGAGCGACGATCACGCGGGTGCGATCTACCGCATCAGCTACGGCGGCCGATGAGGAGGCTGACGGGACAGACGATCACGGCAGCGGCGGCGGCACTCCTGGGGCTCGCGACGCTGACCGCGAGCGCCCAAGGCACAAAAGGCGCACCAGCCACGCAGGACAGCTACGCACAGCGCTTCGCGACGGTGTGCGCGGCCTGCCACGGCGCCAACGGCCGCAGCGACCTGCCGGGCACGCCGGCGCTCGCGGGCCAGCATTCGTTCTATGCCATCACGCAGCTCTTCCTGTTCCGTGAGGGCCGGCGCGGCAACGAAGCCATGACGGCCATTGCGAAGACCATGACGGACCAGGACCTGCGAGGCTTCTCGGACTTCATCGGCACGCTGCCGCCGGTGCCTGCGCCGCCGCCGGCCACGCCGCCCGATCCGGCGCGCATGGCCCGCGGCAAAGCGCTCGCGCAGGAGTTTCGCTGCGTGATGTGCCACGGCGCGGATCTCAGCGGCGGCCAGCAGGTGGCGCGGATCTCGCAGCAGCGCGAGGACTACCTGAAGCTGACGCTTCACGAATACCAATCGGGCAAGCGCCCGGGTTACACGCAGGCCATGGGCGAAGCGGTCAGCCGGATTCCGCCTGAGGACCTGGACACCCTCGCCTATTACATCGCGCGCTTTCCCGGCGCGCCGACGCAACCGGCCAGCAAATAGCAAAGCGATCGGAGTCAAGTCTCTTGGAAGTTTCATTCAGCAAGGAAATCGAGGCCTTGCGCCTCGGTGCGGGCGACACCTTTCACGGCGAGGGCATCCTCGCCATCACCAAGGGTCTCCTGCAATCGGGCGTGGCCTACGTCGGCGGCTACCAGGGCGCGCCGGTTTCGCACCTGCTCGACGTGATGGTGCAGGCCAAGCCGTACATGGACGAACTCGGCGTGCACGTGGAGGCCTGCTCCAACGAGGCTTCGGCAGCGGCGATGCTCGGCGCATCGATCCACTACCCCCTGCGCGGCGCGGTGACGTGGAAGTCGATCGTCGGCACCAACGTGGCGGCCGATGCGCTGTCCAACCTCTCGTCGCCGGGCGTGAAGGGCGGCGTGCTGATCGTGGTCGGAGAGGACTACGGCGAGGGCGCCTCCGTCATCCAGGAGCGCACGCATGCCTACGCGCTCAAGTCCAGCATGTGCCTGCTCGACCCGCGGCCCGATCTGGGCGTGATGGTGAACATGGTCGAACACGGCTTCCGGCTGTCCGAACACTCCAACATGCCCTGCATGATGGAATTGCGCATCCGCACCTGCCACGTGCGCGGCAGCTTCGAATGCAAGGACAACCTGCCGCCGGCTGTCTCGACGCGCGCGCTGATCGAGGAGCCGGCCGGCTTCGACTACATGCGGCTCGCGCATCCGCCCGTGACCTTCCGCCACGAGAAGCTCAAGGGCGAAGAACGGCTGCCGGCTGCACGCCGCTATATCGCCGAGCACAAGCTCAACGAGCTGATCCCCGGCACGCACGCCGACCTCGGCATCGTCGTGCAGGGTGGGCTCTACAACGCCCTCATCCGCAGCCTGCAGCAGCTAGGCCTGGCGGATGCCTTCGGTGCGACCGACATTCCCTTGCTGGTGCTCAACGTCGCCTACCCGCTGGTGCCCGAGGAAGTCGCGGATTTCTGCGCGGGCAAGCGGGCCGTGCTGGTGGTCGAGGAAGGCCAGCCCGAATACATCGAACAGGAGATCGCCACCCTGCTTCGCCGCCGCGACATCCAGACGCCCCTGCACGGCTGCGACATGCTCCCGGCCGCCGGCGAATACGGCGTCGAAGTGCTGGCGACCGGTGCGAGCCAGTTCGCGGCGCGCTACCTGCCGGAGCACATGCAGGAGTCGGCCAAGGGATGGCTCAGCGGCAACCGCGACCGCCGCGCGGCCGTGGCGACGAAGCTGGACGCACCGCTGCCCATCCGCCCGCCGAGCTTCTGCATCGGCTGCCCCGAACGGCCCGTCTTCGCCGCACTCAAGCTGGCGCAGCAGGACAACGGGCCGGTGCACATCGCCGCCGACATCGGCTGCCATGCCTTCGGCACCTTCGAGCCTTTCTCGATGGGCCACTCGATCCTCGGCTATGGCATGAGCCTCGCCAGTCGCGCAGGGGTGTCGCCGATGATGCAGCGCCGGGCGCTTTCGATCATGGGAGACGGCGGCTTCTGGCACAACGGGCTGCTCACCGGCGTGCAGAGCGCGCTCTTCAACGGCGACGACGCGGTGCTGCTGATCTTCAAGAACGGCTACACCTCGGCCACCGGCACGCAGGACATCATCTCCACGCCCGACGACGAGGTGAAAGACCGCGCCGTCGACAAGCAGCAGAGCCTGGTCGACAAGAACCAGACCATCGAGTCGACGCTCAAGGGCCTCGGCGTGCAGTGGATGCGCACCGTCCACACCTACGACGTCGACAAGATGCGCAAGACGCTCAACGACGCCTTCACAAGCGACTTCAACGGGCTGAAGGTCATCATCGCCGAGGGCGAATGCCAGCTGGAGCGCCAGCGGCGCATCAAGCCGTGGATTGCCAGCCTGCTCAATAAGGGCGAACGCGTGGTGCGCGTGAAATACGGCGTCGACGAGGATGTGTGCAACGGCGATCACGCCTGCATCCGGCTGTCGGGCTGCCCGACGCTCACGATCAAGGACAACCCCGATCCGCTGAAGGTCGACCCGGTCGCCGTTGTCATCGACGGCTGCGTGGGCTGCGGCCTGTGCGGCGCCAATGCGCACGCGGCCACGCTGTGCCCAAGCTTCTATCGCGCCGAAGTGGTGCAGAACCCCAAGTGGCACGAACGACTGCTGCATTCATTGCGCGGCGCCGTTGTCCGTGCACTGCAACCGGCATGAACACGATGAACCGCACCCAACCCATCACCCTCCTGATCTGCGCCCTCGGCGGCGAAGGCGGCGGCGTGCTGACCGAATGGCTGGTCGACACGGCGCGCCATGCCGGCTACGCCGCGCAGAGCACCTCGATCCCCGGCGTGGCGCAGCGCACGGGCGCCACCACCTACTACGTCGAAGTCTTTCCGGTGCCCCTGGCCGAACTCGGAGGACGCCGGCCGGTCTTCAGCCTGAGCCCGGTGCCGGGCGCGCTGGACGCCATCATTTCTTCCGAGTTGCTGGAAACCACGCGTCAGATCAGCAACGCCATGAGCGCGCCGGAACGCACCATCGTCATCACCTCGTCGAGCCGCACGCTCACCACCGCGGAGCGCATGCAGCCCGGCGACGGCCGCGCCGACGCGCAGCGCCTGCTGGATGTCGTGAAGGCCTTCAGCCGCGAGCACCACGTGTTCGACATGGGAGCGGCCGCACGCGACGCCGGCACCATCGTGAGCGCCGTGATGCTGGGCGCCATCGCAGGCAGCGGGCTCTTTCCCTTCCCGCGTGAAGCCTATGAGCGCGTGGTGCGCGGCGGCGACACGAGCGCGCCCGAGAAGGTCGGCAAGATGGCGTCGGCCAGCCTGCGCGGCTTCGCGAAGGCTTTCGATGTCATCAACGCGCCGCGCCAGCAAGCCGCGATGGTCACGAGTCTGCTGGCCTCGACGGCCGACGACACGCCCGGCGTAAAAGCATTGCCTCAGGCGGTGGCGGCCCTGTTTCCTCCGCCCGTGCACGACATGCTGACCCTTGGCCATGCGCGCGTGCTCGACTACCAGGACGCCGCTTACGCCGACGTGTACGTCGAGCGTCTTCAGCGAGTTCTCTCCGCCGAGCGCGTTGCCGACCCCGCGGGTGCACAAGGGTTCGCCGTCACCCGCGAGATGGCGCGCTGGCTCGCGTTATGGATGGCCTTCGACGACATCGTCCGCGTGGCCGAACTCAAGAGCCGCGCAAGCCGCTCGCGCCGCGTGCGCGATGAAGTCAAGGCGGGCGAGGACGACATCGTCAAGGTCTACGACCACTTCAAGCCGGGCGCGCCCGAGTTCGCAGCCCTGCTGCCCGCCTCGCTGGCCGATCGTGTGACCGCATGGGACCGGCGGCGGTCGACACCTTGGGCGTTGCCGCTCAAAGTGGGCAGCCATTCCGTCTTCGGCATGGCCTCGCTGCGACTGCTGGCGTCGCTGCGTTGGCTGCGCAAACTCGGCCAGCGATTCACGCAAGAACAGACGCTCATCGAACGCTGGCTCGGCGCCGTGGCCGACGGCACGCGCACGCATTGGCGCCTGGGCCACGAGATCGCGCTCTGCGGACGCCTCATCAAGGGCTATGGCAGCACGAACGAACGCGGCAAGCACAACCTGCTGCACGTGATCGAGCACCTCGCGATTGCGCCGCTGCCCGACGGCTCTCCGCCCGCGCGAGCAACGGCCATCGCGGCGGCCCGCGAGGCGGCACTGGCCGACGATGCGGGCACCGCGCTCGATGCAACGCTGGTGCGCCACGGCGCTGCGCCGCGTCCGGTCAAGGCGCAGCCGATCCGGTGGATGAAGCGCACGCCGAATACCGCGCCTCGTGCACACTGACTCGGGTCACTCAAGGTAAACGCCGATTTACGTCGGCGGGGACTCTTATAAAAAATAACCGATTGCGCACTGCACAAAGACAAGCACAGCACAGTGCCCGCCGCGACAGATTCAACAACACCTGCAAGGAGACATCCATGTCGACATCCCGCTTCATGACCTCGGCCGCCACGCGCGCGATCCTGGCGCTATCGGCCGTGCTGGCGCTCGGCGCCGCGCCGGTCCAGGCCCAGGACAAGCCCGTCAACCTGAAGATGTCCAGTTGGGTTCCGCAGCAGCATCCGCTGAACCCTTCGCTGCAGGCATGGGCCGATGACATCAAGAAGGCATCGAACGGCACGATCACCGCCACGTTGTTCCCTTCCGAGCAGCTCGGCAAGGCTTTCGACCACTACGACATGGCGCGCGACGGCATCGCCGACTTCGCCTACATCAACCCGGGCTACCAACCGGGCCGGTTCCCGATCATGGCCGGCGCCTCGCTGCCCTTCCTGTTCTCCAACGGCAAGGGCGGCTCGGCCGCCATCGATGCGTGGTACCGCCAGTACGCCGCCAAGGAAATGAAGGACGTGAAGTTCTGCTTCGCCTTCGTGCACGACCCGGGCACCTTCCATGCGCGCAAGAAGATTCTTTTGCCGACCGACATCAAGGGCATGAAGATCCGCCCCGCGACGAGCACCATCGGCCAGATGGTGACCTCGCTCGGCGGCACCAACGTGCAGGCCTCGGCGCCGGAATCGCGCGACATGCTGGAGCGCGGTGTGGCCGATGCGATCACCTTCCCGTGGGGTTCGATCGGACTCTTCGGCATCGACAAGGTGGTGACCTATCACATGGATGTGGCGCTGTACGTCACGCCCTTCGTCTGGGCCATGAACCAGAGCAAGTACGACAGCATGTCGCCCGCGCAGAAGAAGGTGATCGACGACCACTGCACCAGCGAGTGGGCCGAGAAGGTCGCCGCGCCGTGGGCCGACTTCGAATACGGTGGCCGCGCCAAGATTGCCTCGCAACCGGGCCATGAGATCTACAAGCTGACGCCGGAGCAACTCGACGCGTGGCGCAAGGCCGTCGCACCGGTCGAGGCGCAATGGGCGGAAGGCGTGAAGAAGGTCGGCCAGGATCCGAAGGCAGTCCTCGACGCCTTGAAGGCCAACCTGGCGAAACAGAACTCAGCGTTGTGATGGCGGGTCGGGACGACATCGCCTCGCCGCCCCCGCCGAAGGGGACGGCGAGCGACAAGATGATCAACGCCATCGAATGGCTGGCCGCCATGTTCGTGGGGATCGTCGCGCTGAACATCTTCGTGGCGGTGGTGTTGCGCAAGTTCTTCGACACCTCGATCCCCGACGCCTACGACTTCGGTCGCATGCTGTTGGGCATCCTGATCTTCTGGGGCATCGCGGCGACGAGCTACCGGGGCGGCCACATCACGGTCGACCTCGTGTGGACGGCCGCGAGCCCGCGCATGAAGCGCTGGATCGACATCTTTGCCACCGTGGTGCTGCTTTTCGTGGTCGCAGTGCAGACCGGCACGCTGTTCGACAAGGTGCGCGGCACCTATGTCGACCATGTGCTGACCTACGACATGAACATCCCGACTTGGCCCTTCTATGCGGTGGCCTGGCTCGGCGACGTCTCGGCGGTCGTGCTGATCGCGATCCGAACTTACCGATTGATCTTCCATCCCGAGTTGCTGCATGACGAGAAGCCTGAAATGAAAGCGGACGAATGAGCACAGACGCGATTGCCGTTCTCGGCTTCTTCGTTCTTTTTGGCTTGATGTTGTTGCGGGTGCCGGTCGGCATGGCGATGGGATTGGTGGGTGTCACGGGCTACGCCTGGATCGTCGGCCCCGGGCCGGCGCTCAAACTGGTCGGCCAGACCTCGATGCGCACGGTGACCGACTACACCTTCGGCGTGATCCCCATGTTCATGCTGATGGGTTCGCTCGTGTCGGTGTCCGGTGTGAGCCGCGAGCTCTTCAAGGCCGCCAATTCGATGATCGGCCACCTGCGCGGCGGTCTCGGCGTGGCCACCGTGCTGGCCTGCGGCGGCTTCGCGGCCATCTGCGGTTCGTCGGTGGCGACGGCGGCCACGTTCTCGGCGGTGGCCTATCCGGAGATGCGGCGCTTCAACTATCCGCAGTCGTTTTCCACCGGCGTGATCGCCGCGGGCGGCACGCTGGGCGCGATCCTGCCGCCCTCGACGGTGCTGGCGGTCTACGCCATCCTGACGCAGCAGGACATCGGCAAGCTGTTCATGGCGGGGATCATCCCCGGCATCTTGGCGATGGCCATGTACGTGCTGACCATCGCGCTCATCGTGCGCCTCAGGCCGACATGGCTGCCGGGCGGCGAGGTCAAGCCGTGGCCGGAACGCGTCGCTGATCTCAAGAACGTGTGGGCGCCGCTGGTGCTTTTCATTTTCGTGATCGGCGGACTCTACGGCGGCTTCTTCACGCCGACCGAGGCTGGCGGCGTGGGCGCCAGCGGCGCCTTCATCCTCGGCGTGCTGCGGCGCAAGCTCGACGGACCGAAGATCCGCGAAGCGCTGCTCTCGGCCACGCGCACGGCGGCGGCGGTTTTCACGGTGCTGATCGGCGCACTGCTGTTCGGCTACTTCCTGACGATCACGCAAAGTCCGCAGAAGCTCACCGAGTTCCTCACCAGCCTCGGCATCGGCCGCTACGGTGTGCTGGCGCTCATCATGCTGATGTATCTCGTGCTCGGCTGCCTGATGGACGCGATGGCGATGATCATCCTGACGGTGCCGATCATCTTCCCGGTGATCGTGCACCTGGGCTTCGATCCGATCTGGTTCGGCGTGATCATCGTGATGACGGTGGAACTCGGCCTGATCCATCCACCCGTGGGGATGAATGTCTTCGTCATCAAGAGCGTGGTGAAGGACGTAAGCTTCACGACGATCTTCAAGGGGGTGCTGCCGTTCATCCTGACGGACATCGTGCGGTTGGTGATCCTGATTGCCTTCCCGATCATCGCCCTGTGGCTTCCCACGAGAATGATGTGACTCGCCCCCAGGTTGGCTCACTTCGTGTAGCCGCCCGCCCCCTACCGGGGGCAATACCGGCGGCCCGGCAAAGCCGGTTCCGCGGTATTCCTTGAAATAAATCTGACAGCTTATGAGTCTTGAGATCACCTACACCGTCCGCGTCGAATTCGGCGATTGCGACCCCGCCGGCATCGTCTGGTTTCCGAACTTCTTTCGCTGGATCGATGCGGCGTCGCGCCACTTCTTTGCGGAACGCGGCGTGCCGCGCTGGGAAGAAACGGCGCGGACGCTCGGCGTCATCGGCACGCCGCTGGTCGACACGCACACGCGCTTCGTCAAGAGCGCCAGCTATGGCGACACGCTCGGCATCGCGGTCACGATCCCGGAGTGGCGGGAGAAGAGCTTCGTGCAGCGCTACCGCGTGACGCGCGGCGAAGACTTGATCCTGGAATGCGACGAGGTGCGCATCTTCGCGGCAAAGCGCGAGGGCGGAGGCATCCGCGCGGTGCCGATTCCGCCGGAGATCCGCCGGCTCTGCGAACAAGCCTGAGCGCGGACCGCCCGCCTCATTCAGTTCAATGCGCCGCGCGGTGCAGCCAGCCGCTGTAGTCCTTGTCGGTCGTCAGCGTCCAGAGCGCCAGGGCCGCAATCACGAGGCCGCTGATCACCGCGCAAAGCATCGGATCGCGCAGGGTGCTGAAGCCCAGCAGCCACGGCGATATCACCAGCCAGGCGCCGAGCGCGCACTCGGTCCATTCTTCCCAGGCGCGCGGCACGATCATGGCGCCCAGCGCGGCCGCAATCAGCGCCACGCCCACCAGGACGGCGTTCGCGGTGGGTGTTCTTGCGTCCTGGAAGCCCACGATCCAGGGGGACAAGACCAGCCAAACGCCAAGCAGCGCATTCACCACGTCCTGCCAATGCTTGAGTCGCTTCATCACACACCTCCTACCGGCTGCCAGCATGAAAAACACCGGCCGGCAAGACGTTGGATCAGGCGGATTCAGCCGTGTTCCCTGGCCCCGATGATGCGCCTATGATTCGATGAGAAGGAATTTATTGTTGATGAAATGAAGGCATTTGTGAAAGAATAGTTTCATGCCAAGGAAATCGGACGCTGTCGAAACACTTCCTTCAGCTATCGCTGTCGCATTGACTCGGCTCGGCGCTGATCTGGCGCTTGCGCGCAAGCGGCGCAAGCAGTCGCTGAGAAGTTGGGCGACGCGCCTGAATGTCTCCGTCCCCACGCTTGCCAAGATGGAAAAAGGCGATCCGACGGTGTCCGTCGGGGTCTATGGCACGGCGCTCTGGTTGATTCAGCGTCAGGACGCTCTCGCCACATTGGCCGCGCCACAGCACGACCTTGTGGCGTTGGAAAGCGAAATTCAAGTTGCGTCGCGCCGCGGAGCGAAAAAAAATGCCTGAACGAACTCCATACGTCACTCAGGATCAGCTTTCCCTCTGGATGCTCGAACGGCTTCAGCCGCGCTCCCGGGCCCCGACGATGCGCCTGGCGAACCAGTCGTCCAGCATCGCCTTTTCGTAGCGGAGGCGGTCGGTGCTCCCATAGGGGTTGACGATCATGAGGTAGTTCATGCTCTTCGCCTGCTCTTCGCCGCGAGCCACCACCTCTCCGTTGTGGCTCAACTCGAACCTGAGCTGGATGCGCGGCCAGGTGATGTCACGCATGATACGGAGGCGCGAATAGTCCCCGGTGCGAAAACGAGGGAAAGGCTCGAACCATCCGGCCAAGTCGATGTCCAGCACCTCGATGCGCAGCGACTCACCCGGTGCAAGGCCGCGATCCGCCAGACCCTGGAGGTGTCGCTGCACATCGCGCATGACCTCGGCGCGTTCCTTTTCATTGCCGTACCGATTCGAGTACGCAGCGTCCGTGTAGTGCGCCGGATCAATGAAGACAACCGTCAGATCCGCAGCCGACATGGCCGGTGATGCGCCCAGGGCGAGCGTCGCGGCGACGACGAAATTCAAGGGACGAAACATGGCGTCCTCCTGCCGGAAGCAAGTCTGGAGTTTCCTCCGATTCCTTCCAGCCCGGGATTCCACCACTCACGACGATGGATCTGACTTATTCCTTGACCGAACCGGTGAGCCCCGAAACGTAGTACTCGACGAAGAATGAGTAGATGAAAGCCACCGGCAGCGAGCCCAGCAGCGCTCCCGCCATCAGCGGCCCCCACTGGTAGACATCGCCCTGAACCAACTCTGTCACCACGCCGACCGGCAGCGTCTTGATCTCGGACGACGAAACGAAGGTCAGCGCGTAGATGAACTCGTTCCAGGACAGCGTGAAGGCGAAGATCCCCGCCGAGATCAACCCCGGCACCGCGAGCGGCAACACGATCTTGACAAGGATCTGCCAGCGAGTGGCGCCGTCGATCAGCGCGCATTCCTCCAGCTCGGCCGGGATCGAGCGAAAGTAGCCCATCAGCAACCAGGTGGAGAACGGGATCAGGAAGGTCGGGTAGGTCAGGATCAGCGCCCAGCGCGTGTCGAAGAGCCCGAGGTTGAAGACGACGCTCGCCAGCGGAATGAAGAGGATCGACGGCGGCACCAGGTAGGCCAGGAAGATCGCCAGCCCCGTATGCCGCGCGCCGCGGAAGCGCAGGCGTTCGATGGCGTAGGCCGCGAACACCGACGCGGCGAGCGAGAAGAAGGTGGAAACCACCGACACCAGCAGCGTGTTCCACAGCCATTGCGGGTACGACGTTTCGAAGAGCAGTTTGTGAAAGTGCCCGATCGTCGGCGCGATGACCCAGAACGGATTGCCTTCGCGCGACAGCAGTTCGGCGTCCGGCTTCACCGACGTGATCGCCATCCAGTAGAACGGAAACAGCAGGACGATGAGGAAGACGAGCAGCGGTAGATACACCGTGACCATCTTGCGCGGGACCGACTCCAGGTAGCCCATGCCCACGACGTCGATCTGACCGGCCTTTGCGCTCATTTATCGGAACCTCCCTGTTGCCACGCACGTCTTTGGAGGCCGAAGAAGCTGAACATGATGCAGGCCAGCAGGAAGGGCACCATGGCGATCGCGATCGCCGCACCTTCGCCGAGCGCGCCGCCCGAAATCGCACGCTGGAAGGACAGGGTCGCCATCAGGTGCGTCGCATTGAGCGGGCCGCCGCGGGTGATGACGTAGATCAGCTGGAAATCGGTGAAAGTGAACAGCACCGAGAACGTCATGACCACCGCGATGATCGGCGTGAGCAGCGGCATCGTGACATGCCTGAACTGCTGCCAAGGCGTCGCGCCGTCGATGGCCGACGCCTCGTAGTACGAAGGCGAAATGGTCTGCAGCCCCGCCAGCAGCGTGATCGCCACGAAAGGCACGCCGCGCCAGACGTTGGCGGCGATCACCGCAAAGCGTGCGTTCCAGGGGTCGCCGAGGAAGTCGATGTAATGGTCGATCAGCCCCATCTTCACCAGCGCCCAGCTGATGATCGAGAACTGGGAGTCGTAGATCCACCAGAACGCGATGGCCGACAACGCCGTCGGCACGATGTAGGGCAGCAGGATGACGGCGCGGAAGAAGGTCTTGAAGCGGATGTTCTTGTTCAGCAGCACCGCCAGCCACAGCCCCAGGAAGAACTTGAACACGCTCGCCACCGTCGTGTAGAAGAGCGTGTTGAAGAGCGCCAGCCGGGTGACGGCATCGTTCCAGAGAAAAATGTAGTTCTCCAGTCCGATCCACTCCCCTGGCCGGCCGACCTTGGTGTCGGTGAAGCCCAGCCAGGTGCCCAGCCCGAGCGGATAGGTCAGGAACAGCAGCAGCAGCACCGCCGCGGGCAACATGAACATGAAGCCGAGGGCGTTGCGGCTGTTCTGCAGCCGGGCCAGTCGCGTCGTCATCGAGCCGGCGCGCGCTTCAAACTTTGTAGTAGCGTTCGGCGCGCTTCTGGGCTCTTTCCATCGCTTCCTTCGGCGACTTCGAACCGCTCGCCGCTTCCGCCACCATGTTCGGAATGATGAAGTCCGCCGCGACGCCGGCCGACGCGTAGCCCAGCTTGCCTTCGTAGCCGGCCGGCCGCAGGTTCTTGACGGAATCGCGGTACGGCGTGTTCTTCGGGTCGGAGGTCCAGATCGGATTGGCCTCGTAGGCGCGCAACGGCTGCGCGACATAGCCGCCGGCGCCGGTCAGCCAGTCGTCGAACTGTGGCCGCTCCATCATGAAGCGCAGGAACTCTTTCGAGGCCTGCGGGTACTTGGTGTACTTCATGATCATCTGATTGAAGAACAGGTGCGACTCCGTCGGCACGCCCACAGGCCCGATCGGGAACACGGCATGGTTGATGTCCGCCGCCATCTCCTTGAGCTTGGGATCAGGGGAGTTCTTGGCCGCGTAGTAGATCGAGATGCCGTTGTTGGTGACACTGATCTGCCCGTCGAGGAAGGCCTTGTTGTTGTTCGGATCCAGCCACGACAGCGTGCCCGGGATGAAGTTGGCATACAGCTCCTTGGCGTACTCCAGTGCCTTGAGCGTCTCGGGACTGTCGAGCACCACCTTGTTGCTCTTGTCGACCAGCTTGCCGCCGAAGGACCAGACCAGCCAGTTGGTCCAGGTGCTATCGCCGGTCGCATTGCCAAGCGCCATTCCGCCGGGGGTGCCCTTGTCCTTCAGCGCCTTGTAGAGCTTCAGGAAATCGTCAGTGGTCTTCGGGAAGGTGTTGAAGCCGGCCGCCTTGAGCATGCTTTCGCGGTAGACCATCAGCGAACCGGCCGCGCCGAGCGGCAGGCCGATCCACTTCTTGCCATCAGGCCGCATGAAGAGTTCACCGGCCGGATACCAGCCACCGTATTTCTTGCCGAGGTACTCCGCCAGATCGGTGACGTCGAGCAGCTTGTCCGGATAGAGGTTCGCGTCGTCGTTGGTCGACAGGATGATGTCGGGGCCGGCGCCGGTGTTGGCCGCCACCGCGGCCTTGGGGCGAACGTCTTCCCAGCCTTCGTTGTCGACGCGCACTTCGATGCCGGTCGTGTCGCTGAATCTCTTGACGTTGGCCATGTAGGCGTCGATGTCACCCTGGACGAAGCGACTCCAGCGCAAGACCCGCAGCTTGGCGCCCTTCTCCGGCTTGAACGTGATCGATTGGGCATTCGCGAGCGGTGAGAAGATCGCGGTGCCGACGCCGAGCGAAGCGGCGGCGGCGATGCCTGCCGAGCTCTTGAGAATCTCGCGGCGATTGAAGTCACTCATTCATGTCTCCTGTGTTGAACGGGCCAGAAAAGAACCTCAAGCCACCAGCCGCTGGCCGGTGCCTGCATCGAAAAGGTGCGCGCGCTGCAAATCGGGTTGCAGACGGATGGTCGTGCCCGGCGCAAAGTCGTAGCGCTCGCGGAACACGGCGGAAATCTCGTTGCCTTCGTGGCGGCAAGCGACGAAGGTGTCCATGCCGGTCGGCTCCATCACGACCACGCGCGAAGGAATGCCGCCGTTGTCCGACAGGCTCAGGTGCTCCGGTCGGGTTCCGTAGATCACGGCCTGCCCGTCGGTGCCGCCGGAACGCAGCGGCGCATCGAGTTGCGTGCCGTCGGTCAGTTCCACCCGTGCCATGCCGCCGCTGCGACGCAAGGTGCCGGGAAGAAAGTTCATCGCCGGCGAACCGATGAAGCCGGCGACGAACTGGTTGGCCGGATCGTCGTACAGGTCCAGCGGGCTACCCGTCTGCTCGATGCGACCATCGCGCATCACGACGATCTTGTCGCCCATGGTCATTGCCTCGATCTGGTCGTGCGTGACGTAGATGGAGGTCGTCTTCAGGCGCTGGTGAAGTTCCTTGATCTCGCTGCGCATCGCCACGCGCAGCTTGGCGTCGAGATTCGACAAGGGTTCGTCGAACAGGAACACCTGCGGATCGCGCACGATCGCCCGCCCCATCGCGACGCGCTGGCGCTGTCCGCCGGAAAGCTGGCGCGGATAGCGTCCGAGCAGCGGCGTCAGCGCCAGGATTTCGGCCGCGCGCCCGACCTTCTGCTCGATGGTCGCCTTGTCCATCTTGGCCAGCGCAAGCGCGAAGGCCATGTTGTCGCGCACGGTCATGTGCGGATAGAGCGCGTAGTTCTGGAAGACCATCGCGATGTCGCGCTCCTTCGGCGGCAGGTCATTGACCCGGCGGTCGCCAATGCGGATTTCACCGGCGTTGATTTCCTCCAGCCCGGCGATCATGCGCAGCAGCGTCGACTTGCCGCAGCCCGAAGGACCCACCAGCACGGTAAAGGAGCCGTCGCGGATGTCGATGTCCACGCCATGCAGGATGGGCACATCGCCGAAATTCTTCTTGACCGCCTGGATCGTGACACTTGCCATGCACTGGAGTCCTCGGAGTTCGCTGAACGACGCAAGGCATGAACGCCCTGCATCGCAACCGCGCAGTATTGGCATTGGGCCACCTCAGCGCATCAGGGCAAACCGTTACGCATTTACCCCTGTAAATTTGTATGATCACCGTATCACCGTGCAAACCTCTCCCACCGCCGGGCGGGCTCCGGCGCCTCCCCCATCCCAGCCCCTTCCGCTGACCGTCGATCGGCTGTCGGACCGGCTGGCCGTGCTGCTGAGCGAACAGATCGAATCGGGCACCCTCCAGGCCGGCGACCGTCTCCCGACCGAGCAGCAGATCGCTGCGGCGCACGGCGTGTCGCGCACGGTCGTGCGCGAGGCCGTGCACCAACTCAAGTCGAAGGGCATGGTGCAGTCACGGCAAGGCTCGGGCGTCTATGTGGCGCCGCGGCCCGTCAACCAGCCCCTGGCCTTCGATCCCACCGTCCTGACCTCCGTGCAGTCGGTTGTCCACGTCGTCGAGGTGCGGCGCGTGCTCGAGGGCGAGATCGCCGCGCTCGCGGCCGAGCGCGCGACCCGCAGCCAGATCGCCGCCTTGCGCCGGGCGCTCACGGCGATCGACACGGCCGTCGCCGAGGGGCGCGACGGCGTCGCCGAGGATCTCGCCTTTCATCAGGTCATCGGCGAATCGACCGGTAACCCGCAATTCCGTCTTCTGCTCGGATTCCTGGAGCAGTATCTGCGCGAGGGCATGCGCATCACGCGCGGCAACGAAGCCCGGCGCGCCGACTTCATGACCGAGGTACAGCGCGAGCATCGCGCCATCTTCGAGGCCATCGCGGCGCACGATCCCGTCGCGGCACGGCTTCGCGCGAACGAACATCTGATCCGCGGCGAACAGCGGCTGATCGAGGGCGGCATCATCGACGGCCGCCGTCGACAGGCCGCGGTCAAGACCGTGCGCGCCGCGGACCCCACGACCGCCCGAAAGGCAAAACAATGAAGGAGACCGCATGAAACTCATGATCACCGGAGGCGGTGGATTCGTCGGCGCACGCCTCGCGCGGGCGCTGCTCGCCCGAGGGACGCTGGCCGGCGAGCGCATCGAGCGCCTCGTATTGACCGACATCGCGCCGCCGCCCGCCGACCTGCTCGCGGATGCGCGCGTCGAGGCCCGCACCGGTCCGCTGCTCGCGCAGACCGATGCGCTGCGCGACGAGCCCTTCGACGGCGTCTTCCACCTGGCCTCGGCCGTCTCGGGCGAATGCGAGCTCGACTTCGACCTGGGCCTGCGCTCCAACCTCGACAGCACGCGGGCCTTGCTCGATGCGCTCAGGGCGCGTGTCAATGCCGGCGGCAAGGTGCCGCGCGTGGTGTTCTCGAGCTCGGTCGCGGTGTTCGGTCCCGATCCCGCCGTGCCGCTGCCGAAGATCGTCGCCGACGACACGCTGCCCGCGCCGCAGACTTCGTACGGCACGCAGAAGCTGATCTGCGAGCACCTCATCGCCGACTACACGCGCAAGGGCTACATCGACGGCCGCGCCGCGCGGCTCATGACGGTGACGGTGCGGCCCGGCCGGCCGAACGGCGCGGCGTCGTCGTTCTTCAGCGGCATCATCCGCGAGCCGCTGGCGGGCGTCGAATCGATCTGCCCGGTTTCTCCCGATGTCTCGCATCCGATGTCGTCGCCGACCCGCACGGTGAACGGCCTGATCGCCGTCTACGAAGCGAGCCGCGATGCCTTCTGCGGGCGCACTGCGCTCAACCTGCCGGCGCTCAATGTGCGCGTGAGCGACATGCTCGATGCGCTCGAACAGGTGGCCGGCTCGGCCGTCCGCGCACGCGTTCGCTTCGAGCGCGACGAGCGCATTGCCGGCATCGTGGCCAACTGGCCGAGTGGTGCATCGGCCGCGCGCGCCGCACGGCTGGGGCTGCATCCGCACGACAACTTTGCCGACATCATCCGACAGTACATCGACGACTGCGCGGCGCTGCCGAACGCGGACCAGACCTTGAAGGGAATGCGCTGATGACATCGAAGAAGACGAAGAAGAAGGCCGCCAAGGCACGCACCCTGCGGTCCCAGGCCTGGTTTGACAATCCGGCCAATGCCGACATGACAGCGCTCTACCTGGAGCGCACGATGAACTTCGGCATCGGCATCGACGAGCTGCAATCGGGCCGGCCGATCATCGGCATCGCACAGACCGGCTCGGACATCGCGCCCTGCAATCGCCATCACTTGGTGCTGGCTGAGCGCGTGCGCGAAGGTATCCGCGACGCGGGCGGCATTGCTTTCGAGTTTCCGATCCATCCGATCCAGGAGACCTGCAAGCGCCCGACTGCGGCGCTCGATCGCAACCTGCAATATCTGTCGCTGGTGGAAGTGTTGTACGGCTATCCGATCGATGGCGTGGTGTTGACGACCGGCTGCGACAAGACCACGCCGGCCCAGTTGATGGCCGCGGCGACCGTGGACATTCCGGCGATCGCGCTCAACTCGGGGCCGATGCTCAACGGTTGGTACAAGGGCGAGCGCACGGGCTCGGGCACGATCGTCTGGCGCGCGCGCGAGATGATGGCGGCGGGCGAGATCGGCTATCAGGAGTTCCTGAAGCTCGTGGCCTCATCCGCGCCATCGACGGGGCACTGCAACACGATGGGCACGGCCTCGACGATGAATTCGCTGGCCGAGGCGCTGGGCATGACGCTGCCGGGCAGCGCCGCGATTCCGGCGCCCTACCGCGATCGTCAGGAGATGGCTTACCACACTGGCAAGCGTATCGTTGAGATGGTGCGCGAGGACCTGAAGCCTTCGGACATCTTGACCCGCAACGCATTCGAGAACGCGATCGTGGTCAACTCCGCGCTCGGGGGCTCGACCAACGCGCCGGTGCACCTGAACGCCATTGCGCGCCACATCGGCGTGAAGCTCACGACGGACGACTGGGAGAAGCACGGCTACAAGATCCCGTTGATCGTGAATCTGCAGCCGGCCGGCGAGTATCTGGGCGAGGACTATTACCGCGCGGGCGGCGTGCCCGCAGTGGTGGCCGAATTGGTCGCCAAGGGCAAGATCAAGCCGGCGCTCACGGCCAACGGCAAGACGCTCATCGAAAACTGCGAAGGAAAATTCACCAGCGACCGGACGGTGATCTTCTCCTACGACAAGCCGATGAAGAAAAATGCGGGATTCCTCAATCTCAAGGGCAATCTGTTCGACTCGGCGATCATGAAGACGAGCGTGATCACGCCCGAATTCCATGCGCGCTATCTCGAAGATCCGAACGACCCGATGGCGTTCGAGGGAACGGCGATCGTGTTCGACGGGCCCGAGGACTATCACGCCCGAATCGACGATCCGAAGATGAAGATCGGTCCGAAGAGCGTGCTGTTCATGCGCGGCGTCGGGCCGGTAGGCTATCCCGGCGCGGCGGAGGTGGTGAACATGCGTGCGCCTTCGTATCTGATCAAGAAGGGCATCACTGCCCTGCCCTGCATTGGCGATGGTCGGCAGTCAGGCACGTCGGGGTCCCCTTCGATCCTCAATGCTTCGCCGGAGGCTGCGACCGGGGGCGGACTTGCGTTGGTGCGGACCGGTGATCGGGTGCGCATCGATCTGAAGAAGCGCACGGCGAACATGCTCGTGTCGGATGTGGAACTTGCCAAGCGGCGCGCCAAGTTGGAGGCTGAGGGCGGGTATCCCTATCCGGCTAGCCAGACACCCTGGCAGGAGATTCAGCGTGGCATCGTGGATGAACTGTCCGAAGGGATGGTGCTGAAGCCTGCTGTGAAGTACCAGAGGATTCACGCTACGTTTGGGATTCCTCGGGATAACCACTGAGTCTGTTGTGCTCTATGTTGGGGTCCGCCCGGTATGCGATGCGGGCCGGGCTCCGTGGTTGACGAGGAGATGCGCGCGTCTCGAACGCCCACTGCCTGCGCGTTCATCACGGCGACGGCAGCGGACAAACTACCCCCACCCTTTCCGCGGAGGCGGGCGGTGTGCGCTGGGCCGGCCGTTGAGGCACCGCCGAGCAGCGCAGCGGTACGCGGATCAGGGCTGCGCGTGTTTGAGCGAAGCGAGTTTCGCGCGGACCCCGCGTACCGTGAGC
>NZ_JBFTNY010000033.1:0-54361 GCF_056397705.1 Variovorax sp. 05L425
CAGCGAAGCCCTCTATTATTACACGCTTTTCAGAAGATCTGAAAAACTTTTTAAGCTTTTCTTTTCCCCCCTCCGCTCACCTCAACCTCGCTCCGAAGAACTCCTTCGAGATCCGTGTTTAGCGGAGCCTGCGATTATGACACGGTTTTTTAAAACCAGTCAAACCCTAGGGTTTTTGCTTCTTCGACCACTACTCTCAATCCGCTCCGAAGTGAGGCAGTCAGTCAATTCAGCTGAGCTTTCGATTATGCAGTGTTTTTTCAAACAACCTTCACATCGACTGCGCATTTTTCGACCTACTTGGCTCTTCCCCATGTAAGAGGGAAATCACCTGAACCGCCTTCGCGCTTTCAGCCGAGCCCACGAGTATATGCCATCCTTCGTCGCCTAGCGGAAGGCCATCCAGACTTGCGCATCGTCACTTCACTGCTGGCACAGGGATAGAGCGAGTTCCCCAATCCGATAATCCACTCCACATGGCACTCATCACTCTTCTCGATGCCCAACTGGCATTCGGCCACGTCCCGCTGTTGGATCATGCGGACTTCTCTCTCATTGAATCTGAACGCATCGGGCTGATCGGCCGCAATGGTGCCGGCAAGTCTTCGCTTCTCAAGATTCTCGGCGGACTGGAGAGACCCGACGATGGGACGCTTCAGGTTCAACAAGGACTGCGAGTCACTTACGTCGCGCAAGAGCCATCACTCGACATGGAGGCCAATGTCTTCACGGCCGCGAGTGCGGGCCTCGCCAACGTGATCGCCATTCGGGATCAATACTTGTCCGGTGCGCCCGGCGTCGATCTCGACGCGCTCCAGTCACAGATCGAGGCATTCGACGCTTGGAACTGGGAGCAGCGCGTCAACGAGACGCTGCACCGGCTGCATCTGGACGGGGCGGCACAGGTCGGCTCGCTTTCCGGCGGCACACGTAAACGCGTGGCGCTCGCGCAGGCACTCGTTGCGGCGCCTGCCGTATTGCTTCTCGACGAGCCGACCAATCACCTTGACCTCGACTCGATTGAATGGCTCGAACAACTGTTGATCGACTTCAAGGGAAGCGTGGTGACCATCACGCACGACCGGAGCTTTCTCAACCGAGTCGCCACGCGCATCGTGGAACTGGACCGAGGCAAACTGAGTTCTTATCCCGGCAACTTCGAGCAGTATCTGATTCAGAAAGAGGAGCAACTCGCGCAGGAAGCGGTGATCAACGCCAAGGCCGACAAACTGCTCGCCCAGGAAGAAATATGGATCCGCAAAGGCGTCGAGGCCCGCCGAACACGGAGCCAGAGCCGAATCGGCCGGCTCGAAGCACTCCGCGCCAATCGCGCTGCCAGGCGGGAGGTACTGGGGAGCGTCAACATGGACGTCTCATCGGGCCAAAACAGCGGGAAGATCGTTGCCGAATTGACCGACGCATCCAAGGCTTTCGGCGACAAGAAGGTGATCCGCGGATTCACCGGCACGATCCTGCGCGGTGACAAGGTCGGCATCCTCGGTCCCAATGGCGCCGGCAAGACGACACTGCTGAAGCTGATCCTCGGCGAACTGGAGCCCGACAGCGGGAAGATCCGCCGTGGAACCAACGTGCAGGTGGCCTACTTCGACCAGATGCGCAATGCACTCAACCTCGACGCGACACTGGAGGACTTCATCAGCCCCGGCAGCGAATGGATCGAGATCGGCAGTCAGCGCAAGCACGTCAAGAGCTACCTTGCCGACTTCCTGTTTTCGCCTGCACGTGCCCATTCACCCGTGCGTTCGCTCAGTGGCGGAGAACGCAATCGGCTGCTGCTGGCACGCTTGTTCGCGCGCCCGGCCAATGTGCTGGTTCTGGACGAGCCGACCAATGACCTCGACATCGACACGCTCGAGCTCCTCGAAGATTTGCTCCAGAACTACGACGGGACCGTATTCCTCGTCAGTCACGACCGAACCTTCCTCGATAACGTAGTCACGAGCACGATCGCGTTCGAAGGCGACGGCCGCTGGCGCGAATATGAAGGCAGCGTGCAGGATTGGCTGACCCAATCGAAGCGCGCACGAGAGATTGCCGAACAACGCGCCGCCGCGGTTGCGCCGGCACCTGCAGCACCGCCGCCCGCCTCTGCCGCACCTCAACGTACCGGAGCAAGGAAGAAGCTCAGCTACAAGGAACAGCGCGAACTCGAATTGCTCCCAACGCAAATCGCCTCCCTGGAGGAGGAGCAGAAACGCATCACCGAGATGCTGGAGTTGGACGGGGGCGCCATCTACGCGAACGATTCATCGCGGGCAGCCGAACTTGGCGAACGCCACGCCCGCATCGACGAGGAGTTGCTGGCGGCGCTCGAACGCTGGGAAGAACTCGGCGCTTTGGGCCCGGGTTAACGGCGTTCTTGTCTGACGCGCGGCAGCCGGCGGCCGCGCTTAGGATGCGCCGTCTAGGCTCTCCTGATGCTGCATGCCCTCATTCGTAACGCTTCGACGATCTGCCGCGACGGCCCTTCGCTTTTGCGTCGCATGCGGCCTTGCCTACTGCTTGTCCGCCTGCGCCGAGTTGCCGCAAGACGTTCAACGGCCGGTCTCGACCGCCCTGGCATCACCGACGGAGACGCCTTTGGCGGTGCTCGTGAAGCAACGCCGGGATGCTGCGGCAACCCGCTTCGACTCCGGCTTCCTGCTGATCGATGGACCTCAGGCCGCGTATGGAAGCAGACTGGCCCTGGTCCAGGGCGCGCAAAAGACGCTGGACCTCCAGTACTACGCGATCCACGCCGACGCCAGCACCGCCCGCTTGCTCCTGGGGGTGCGCGATGCAGCGCGGCGTGGCGTGCGTGTTCGCATCCTGCTCGACGACTTCCACAGTACCGGTCGCGATGCTCGTGTGATGCGGCTTGCCTTCGAGCCCAACATCGAAATGCGGATGTTCAATCCGCTGACCGGCGCGAGAGCATCGACTCTGGGACGCCTTGTGAGTTCGCTCGATGATGCATCGCGCGTCCAGCAGCGGATGCACAACAAGCTCTTCATCGCGGACAACGTCATTGCCGTTACCGGCGGCCGCAACCTTGGAGATGCCTACTTCGGCAACGACAAGAGCGCAAATTTCATCGATCTCGACGTGTTGGTGGCAGGACGCATCGTGCAGGACTTGTCGCGCAGCTTCGACGCCTACTGGAACAACAATCGCGCCTATCCGGTGCAATCACTCGTCTCGCGGGACGAACTCAACAAGATTCGCGATCAGGCACGAGCGGCTGACAAAGCAGAGCGCGAACGCGCGGCGTCCGGCGCCGCACCGCCTGAAAAAGCCAATGGCCCTGCCCCGACGGCCGAACAGCGCGCCCGTGCCTGGGACGAGAAGCCCATGGAGCTTCGCGATGCGACCTTTGTGTGGGCCCCCGCGGTCGTGCTGGTCGACAAGCCGGGCAAGATCCCTTTGGACGGAGCCAGTGCTGGGAACGCGGGCGCTCCGAACAAGGCTCCCGGCCTCGTGGTGATCGGCAAGGCGGGACGATCCCATCAGGTGCGCGCGAACAATTCGATCGATGCTGCAGCCAATGCGGCCCAAGATGGCGACACCGTCGTCGAAGGGCTTCTGCAACTGATCGGCCTCGCCCGACGCGACCTGCTGATCATTTCCCCCTACTTCGTCCCTGGTCCCGACATGATTCAGGCCTTCGCCGCTGCGCGAGCGCGCGGCGTCAGCATCCGGGTGCTCACGAACTCCCTCGCATCGAACGACGCGCCCGTCGCTCATGTGGGCTACGCGCGGCATCGCGAGGAGCTACTCGCGATGGACGTCGAACTCCACGAACTGCGCAGCGAGCAAGCAGGTCTGAGCAGCGCCTTCGGGGCGGGAAGCAACGTCTCCGGTGAATCACGTTCGATGCTCCATTCGAAGGTGCTGGTCGTAGATGGCCAGCTTCTGGTGGTCGGCTCGATGAATCTCGATCTGCGCTCGCAATTGCAGAACACCGAAATCGCGGTGCTGATTCGCAGCAGCGAGCTTTCGCAGACCGCGACTGACAAGATCGAGGCGGTGTTGCGCGAGGGCGCGTGGCATGTCGAGCGGCGCGACGGCCAGCTTGTCTGGCGGGCGCCGCAAGGCAGTGGACTGGCCGACGTCACTTCCGAGCCCGATACCAGCGCCGGCCTTCGCCTGCTGCTCAAGATGTTCGGGCCGCTCGCGCCGGACAAACTGCTCTGACCGCCGACCCCGGCGTCTAGAGCTGGTCCCTCACTCGCGTGAACACCCTCCAGAACCCTGCATCCTGGCCGGTGGCGAAATTGATTCTCATCAGGGTGGTCGGAGGGCGCCTCGCATGAAACAGCGAGCCGGGCGCGATCAGATAGCCCTCGTCCAGCATGCGCTGCGTCAATACATCGGTATCGACACCCGTGTCGAGCCACCCGAATAGTCCTGCCGGCTCCGACGCCAGCGTGCATCCCGCACCCAGCGCAAGCTTGACGGTACGGCCGCGCGCCCCGTCGAGGCGCAGTCGAATGCGCTCCGCGTGTCGGCGCAGTTGGCCTTGATCGATACACCACGCCAACGCGCGCTCGAACAAGGAGGGCGTGGTCAAGGTCGCGATCAGCTTGGTTTCGAGAAGACGCCCGACCATTTCTGATGAAGCCGCGAGGAAACCAATGCGCCAGTTGGGCGCGAGAATCTTCGCGAACCCGCTGACATAGATGGTTCGCTGCAAGCCGTCGAGCGCGCAGAGACGAGTCGCGTGCTCGGGCGCGAGATGGCTGTACGTGTCGTCCTCGACGATATGGAAATCATGCTTGTTCGCCAGCTGAAGCACGCGGTGAGCGCTGCCCGGCGACAGGCTGTACCCCGTCGGGTTGTGCAGCACGCTGACACTCACGAACAGCTTCGGCCTATGGCCTTCGCCAGCGCTGCAATAGCGCTCCATGACGTCCAGATCCGGGCCGTCGGTATGGCGTGGGACAGGCAGGATACGCATGCCTAGCGCTTCCAGTCTCGCGAACTCGAGCGCCCAGCCCGGCTCCTCGACCATCACGGGATCGCCCGGCCGCAACAAGGTCCGGCTGACGATGTCGAGTGCATGCGTGGCGCCGACCGTTGTCACAATCTGCTCGGGTCCCGCAGGCACATTGATGCGCGCGAGCTTGGTGGCCAGGCTGCGTCGCAAACCACTGTCCCCGGCGGGCTCGCCGTATTGCAGCGAGAACTCCTGCAGCGCCTTGGTATTTGTCACGCGGCGCACTGCGGCAGGCATGAATGTCGACTCCAGCCAATCGGGCGGAAAGACGCCCATGCCCGGCTGCGGCTTGTCGCTGGGCCGATGGAACATGCCACGGATCAGCATGCTGGCATCGGCCGCCACCGTCTGCACCGGCGGTTGCTGAGCGACGAAGGTCATGCTCAGTGATGCGGCCCCGGTAGTCGCCGCAGCCGAATCACGGACATAGAAACCCTTTTGGCGGCGCGCCTCGACAAGTCCCTGCGCAAGGAGCTGGTCATAGGCCGCAACCACAGTGTGCGGACTCACGCCCTGCTGGCGCGCGCATTCACGCACGGACGGCAGGCGCGCTCCCGGCGCCAGCAACCGGTTCCGGATGCGTTCGGCAAATCGGTCGGCGAGTTGGCCAGTCAGCGACTGGGTGGAGGTTCGTGTCAGCATGCGATCCGGGTTCTGTGTCGATCCTGAGACCAATACAGATTTCAAACATGTTCGAAAATCTGTACCGGAACTGTAATGGTCATCAGTTTAAAGTGTGGCCCATGAACTGGCAAGAATTCACCGCGCTGCTGGTACTGGCCACGGCGATGAGTTTCTCGCCCGGCCCTAACACCACGCTCTCTACGGCACTGGCAGCCAACGGCGGCCTGCCGCGCGCCATGCGCTTCGTGATTGCCGTCCCTGTGGGCTGGACGCTTCTTCTGATGCTCTGTGCGGCAGGCGTCGGGGCACTCGTGGTGGCCGCGCCGTCGCTGCGATGGGTCATCAAGGCGCTCGGCATCGTCTATCTGCTATGGCTTGCGTGGAAGCTCAGCGGCAGCGCCTCGCTCGCTCAGTCGAATGGCGAGCAACTCAGCGTCGGCTTCAAGCAGGGGGTTCTGCTTCAATTCCTCAACATCAAGGCGTGGCTGCTGGCGTTGACGCTGGTCGCAGGCTGGATCGCCGGTCAGCCCGATGCGCTGCACCGCTTCGCCATCGTGGCACCGGTCATGCTGGTCTACGCCTTCGCCAGCAACTTCAGCTATGCACTGGCTGGCGCGTTGCTGCGCAACTGGCTGGCGCAGGGCCGACGACTGCTTTGGTTCAACCGCGGCATGGCGGCTGTGCTGGTGCTCACCGCCTGGTGGATGGTCGGCGTATGAAGATCAAGGACGAAGCACTTGGCATGTGGCTCGGCGTGCTGGGCGTCGCGTTCTTCGCGGTGACGTTGCCAATGACGCGGCTCGCCACGGGTACGCAGGCGGCACCGCAGCTTTCACCCTGGTTCTTGACGCTGGGCCGCGCCGCTCTGGCCGGCGTCCTGTCTGTGATCTTCCTCCTGAGTACCCGCGCTCCCTTGCCGCGGCCGCATCAGTGGAAGGCACTGGCAATAGCGGTCATGGGCAATGCGATCGGCTTTCCGCTGCTGTTGGCCTATGCACTGCGCGTGGTCACCGCAAGCCACGCAGCCGTAGTCACGGCGCTCTTGCCGCTCGTGACGGCGGCGTGTGCGGCCTGGGTGCTGCACCAGCGAGCCAGGCTGGGCTTCTGGCTTTGCGCCATCGCAGGCAGTGGTCTGGTGGTGGTCTTTTCACTGCTGCGCGCGAACAACCAGGGCGCCAGCTTTGGGTTCGAATGGGCCGATGTGCTTCTGGTCGGAGCCGTGTTCGCAGCCTCGCTAGGCTACATCTACGGGGCGCAGGTCACGCCCGCACTGGGTGCCGAACGGGTCATCTGCTGGGTCTGCGTGCTGGCATTGCCGGTGACGCTGCCCGGAACGCTGTTGCTCTGGCCGCAACAGCCGGTGGCTGCGTCCGCTTGGGTCGGCTTTGTCTACGTCGGGGTGTTCTCGATGTGGGTCGGCTTCTTCGCCTGGTACCGCGGCTTGGCGATGGGTGGCGCGTTGCGCGTCAGCCAGACGCAATTGCTGCAACCTTTTCTTTCCATCCTCGCCGCCATTCCCCTGTTGGGCGAGCCGCTCGATATCGTTACGCTCGGCTTTGCTGCCGCGGTGGTCGCCACCGTGGTCGCGGGGAAGAAGCTTTCGCAACCGCGGGCCCCTGCTGCTCTCGCCGCTGCTGCTTCGCGATAGCGATTCATACATTCACGGAGTCATGACATGAACTGGAAACTCGCCGCCCGCGCCGAAAAGATGAATCCTTCGGTGATTCGCGAAATTCTCAAGGTGACCGAACGCCCCGGCATCATCAGTCTCGCCGGCGGCCTGCCGTCGCCGAAGACTTTTCCGATCAGCGCCTTCGCCGAGGCCTGTGCCGAAGTTCTGCACAAGGACGGTCAGGCGGCCCTGCAATACGCGGCCAGCGAAGGTTACGGCCCCCTGCGCGAAGCGGTCGCCGAAATGCTGCCCTGGAGCGTGGACCCCGCGCAGGTGCTGATCACGACCGGATCGCAACAAGGGCTGGATCTGATCGCCAAGGTGCTGCTCGATCCCGGCAGCCGTGTGCTGGTCGAGACGCCGACCTACCTCGGCGCGCTGCAGGCCTTCTCGCCGATGGAGCCCGAACCGGTCAGTGTCGCGAGCGACGACGACGGCGTGGTGGTCGACGACCTGGTCGCCAAGTCGAAGGACGCACGATTCGTCTACCTGCTGCCCAATTTCCAGAATCCCACCGGCCGCACGATGACCGAGGAACGCCGCGCGGCGGTGTCGGCCGCTGCGGCAAAGGCCGGCCTGCCCATCGTCGAGGACAACCCCTACGGCGAACTCTGGTTCGACGAAGCGCCGCCATTGCCGCTCACAGCGCGCAACCCCGACGGCTGCATCTATCTCGGTTCGTTCTCGAAGGTGCTGGCACCCGGCCTGCGACTCGGCTTTCTGGTGGCGCCCAAGGCCATCTATCCAAAGTTGCTGCAGGCCAAGCAGGCTGCCGATCTGCACACGCCGAGCTTCAACCAGCGCATGGTGTCGGAAGTGATGCGGGAAGGCTTCCTGAGTCGCCACGTGCCGACAATTCGCGCGCTCTACAAGGGCCAGCGCGATGCCATGCTCGCCGCACTCACGCGCGAAATGAAGGGCTTGCAGGTCGAATTCAACAAACCGGCCGGCGGCATGTTCCTGTGGCTGCGTCTGCCCGAAGGCATGAACAGCGTCGAGCTGCTGCCCAAGGCGGTCGAACGCGGCGTGGCATTCGTTCCGGGCCTGCCCTTCTACGCCGGCGAAGGCGATCCGCGCACGATGCGTCTGTCTTTCGTGACGGCGAGCGTCGACGAAATCGACACGGCCATCACAGCGCTGGCCGAAGCAGTTCGCGAGCAGCTTGCGCACAACGCGGCGGCTGAGGTCCAGCGTCAGTTGGCCGGCAGCCCCACCTGAGATAGCCTCGCAAAGGTACTCCGACATGCTCAACATCTGGGGGCGCATCAGCTCCATCAATGTACGCAAGGTGGTCTGGTGCGCGCAGGAACTCGGCCTCGACTTCCAGCGCACCGAGGCCGGCGGGAAATTCGGCGTGGTCCAGACGCCCGAATACCTCCGGCTGAATCCGAATGCGCTGGTACCGGCCATCGACGACGGCGAGGGCGAGGACCGCGTCATCCTCTGGGAATCGAACGTGATCGTGCGCTACCTCTGCGCGAGGCACTCCATGGGGAAGCTTTATCCCGAACCTCTTGCTCAGCGTTTCGATGCCGAGCGGTGGATGGACTGGCAGCAGACCACGTTGAATCCGGTGAGCGGCGGCGCGTTCAAGCAATGGATCCGGACGTCGGCATCACAGCGACAGCCCGAGGTGATCGAGTATTCGGTTCGTGCGACGGAGCCCCTGTTCGCGCTGCTGGATGCCCATCTCGCCACGCGCGCATACATGCTCGGCGATCAGTTCACGATGGCCGACATCCCGGTCGGCTGCGAAGCGCACCGCTGGTTCGGTCTGCCGCAAACCGAATACACGCGTCCGTCCTGGCCCCATGTCGAGCGATGGTTTGCCGATCTGCGCAGCCGGACGGGCGCACGCGGCGTGCTCGACCTTCCGCTTGAATGACACCGATGAAAACCCGCCCGTTCAAACAAGTCGACGTCTTCACGTCGGCGCCCTACTTCGGCAATCCCCTCGCGGTCGTGCTCGACGGCACCGGACTCGACGACGAGACGATGCAACGCTTCGCGGCGTGGACGCATCTTTCCGAAACCACTTTTCTGCTGCCCCCCACCGAGCCCACGGCCGACTACCGTGTGCGCATCTTCACGCCGGGTGGCGAATTGCTCTTCGCGGGTCATCCAACACTCGGTAGCTGTCACGCGTGGCTGCAGGCCGGTGGAAAACCCAAAGCCGGCAACCGCATCGTGCAGCAGTGCGAAAGCGGACTGGTGCCGATCCATCGCGACGGTGATCGCCTGACCTTCGCCGCGCCACCGATGCGGCGCAGCGCACCCAGCCCGACGATGCTGGCGAAGGTGGCAGGAGCGCTCGGCATCCGAGCCCCACAGATCGTCTCGTCGCAGCTGCTGGACAACGGCACCGTCTGGCTTGGCCTTTTGTTGAACGATGCTGACACCGTGCTCGCGTTGAAGCCCGACCATCGCGCGCTGCACGAACTCGGCCACAAGATCGGCGTCGCCGGCATCTCTGCCAGTGAATCGCCCCAGTTGATCACGCGCTCGAATCGCGAAGCACGTGCCTTCTCGCGGTCCGAAGAGTCGGCCGCCGGCATTGAAGTACGCGGTTTTGCGGCGCCGGTAGGCATCGAGGAAGACCCGGTCACCGGAAGCTTCAACGCCAGTCTCGCCCAATGGTTGATCGCCGACGGCCATATGCCCGAACGCTACGTTGCGACCCAAGGCCAGGTCCTGGGCCGCGACGGGCGTGTCCATGTGATGCGCGACAGCGACGGCCAGGTGTGGGTCGGCGGCGACTCGGTCACTTGCATCGACGGGAGCGTGACGCTCTAGGTTTCCACCATGAAAGCGCGAATCGACCATTTGGTGATCGCGGCCCACGCCCTCGAAGAGGGTGTGCGGTGGTGCGAGGCAACCTTCGGTGTCGCGCCCGGCCCCGGCGGCGCGCACCCCCAGATGGGCACGCACAACCGCTTGATGAAGATCGCAACGGCGGATTCGCCGCGCGTCTATCTGGAAATCATCGCGATCGATCCCGCTGCACGATCGACGCGGCCCACTGGCCAACAGCGATGGTTCGACCTCGACGACGCGGCATTGCAGGCGACGCTGGCGCGTGATGGGCCCCGACTGGTGCACTTCGTGGCGGAAGTTCAAGACATCGATGCCGCCGTCCAGGCCCTGAATCAAGAGCGGCTCGACCGCGGCCAGGTGATCGAGGCGTCGCGCGATACGGTGGCCGGTCGCCTGTCGTGGCAAATCACCGTCCGCGACGATGGTCAGCGACTTTTCTACGGCGCATTGCCGACACTGATCCAGTGGGGCCCCGTTCACCCCAGCGACAGCATGACTGAATCCAGCGTCACGCTGCGTTCGCTGAGTCTTGCGCATCCGCGTTCAGTGGATCTCGGCACCGCCCTTCGCGCAATCGGCCTTTCCGGCGTGTCGCTGGTCAACGGCCCTCCCGATCTTCATGCCGTGTTCGACACACCGCACGGCACCGTCACGCTTCACTCCCGAGGAATTTGATCATGCTGACTGGCTCCGAACTCGCCTGGTTCACCGTCGCCGCGCTCTTGCTGGTGCTGACGCCCGGCCCCAACATGATCTACTGCGTCTCGCGCGCCCTTTGCCAAGGCCGTGCTGCTGGGCTGATTTCGCTCGCCGGCGTGCTGCTCGGATTCGTGGTGCACTTGATGGCGGCGGCGCTTGGCCTCACCGCGCTGTTGATCGCCGTCCCCTTCGCATTCGATACGATCCGCCTGCTCGGTGCCGCCTACCTTCTGTGGCTCGCCTGGCAAGCGTTGAAGCCCGACGGCATTGCACCTTTCGAGGCGCGACTGCTGCCGCACGATCGGCCGGCAAAGCTCTTCACCATGGGCTTTCTGACCAACGTGCTGAACCCCAAGGTGGCGATGTTCTACCTGTCCTTTTTCCCGCAGTTTCTGCATCCGGACCGCGGCTCCGTGCTGCTGCAGAGCCTGGCACTCGGTGCCGTGCAGATCCTCGTGAGCGGCGGGATCAACGCGCTTTTGGTTTTGGGTGCGGCGAGCATCACGACCTTTCTTTCGAAGAGCAAGGGCTGGCTCCTCGCGCAGCGCTACGTGATGGGCAGCGTTCTCGGTGCACTCGCGGTTCGCATCGCGCTGATCGATCGCAAGTGATGAAGTTCAGCCGCGAAGAGATCGAATCCGCGTTGCATACCGTCCATGCGGCGATGCCGCCGACGCCACAGTACGCCTGGCCGCTGCTCGCGCAGCGCCTGGAGTGCACGGTCTGGACGAAGCACGAGAACCACACGCCCACCGGCGCTTTCAAGCTTCGTGGCGGGCTCACCTTTTTCGAGACACTGGCGCGCGAACACCCCGAAGTACGGCACGTCGTCAGCGCCACGCGCGGGAACCACGGGCAATCGGTCGGCTTCGCCGCTCAGCGTTACGGCATCGCCGCCACCATCGTGGTGCCTATGGAAACTCGGTCGAGAAAAACGCCGCAATGCGAGCGCTGGGCGTGACGCTCGTTGAGCACGGCGACGAATTCCAGACAGCGAGCGAACACGCCGCCCTCCTGGCCAAACGCGACGGGATGTACCGCATCCCGTCCTTTCATCGTGAACTCGTGCGTGGCGTGGCAACCAGCTGGGTCGAATTCTTCGAGGCGCTGGCGCCTGCACCGCCGGATGTTCTCTTCTTGCCGATCGGCCTGGGTTCCGGATTCGCCGGTGCCGCGGCCGCCCGTGCGCATTGCGGCGTCTCCACCCGGCTGATTGGCGTCGTCTCGTCTCACGCGACGGCTTATCTCGACTCGTTTCGAGCCGGAACGGTGCTCGAGGCGCCCGTCAGCACCCTTCTGGCAGACGGCATGGCGTGCCGCACGCCGGTCCCGGAGGCGCTGGACGTGCTGCGGCGCGAGGCCGACGACATCGTCTCTGTCAGCGATGACGAAATCGCCGTGGCGATGCGAACTCTTTTTACCGACACCCACAACGTGGCGGAGGGCGCAGGCGCAGCGGCCCTGGCTGCCGCGATGCAGCAGCACGAGCGTTGGCGCGGCAAGACGGTCGGCATCGCGTTGTCAGGCGGCAACGTCGATGCATCCGTGTTCGCGGACGTCATCGCCGGGTCCTGATCAGGCGCTGTGCCCGCACTCGGGCATACTTCCTCTGACTGACAGCGGTACTACAATTTCCGCTCCAACCTTCAACCAACATTGGATCGCCATGAAGAAGCGCGTCATCGTCGCTGACGACCATCCAATCATCAGGGCCGGCGTGCGAATGGTGTTGAAGGACGCCCTGGACGTCAATGTCATCGCGGAAGCTGATTCGCCTGAGGCGCTGTTGGCCGTGCTGAGCGAGACACCCGCCGATTTGCTGATCACCGATTTTTCGATGCCGAGCGCCGAGGAGGCCGACGGCCTCGGGCTCGTTCAACGCATCCGCCGCCTGTATCCCGACCTGCCGATCATCGTGCTCACCATGATGAGCAACGTAGGCGTGCTCGGTGCCATCCTTGCCACCGGCGTGCGCGGCCTGATCGACAAGTCCGCGGGGATGAACGAGATATCCATTGCGGTCCAGGCCGTAGGGCAAGGCCGGGACTACGTCAGCACCACATTTCGGCAAAGCCTTCTGCAAAGCCAATTCAATTCCGAAGCGGGCGCATCGGCGCGTCTTTCGCCACGCGAGGGCGAGGTTCTTCGACTCTTCGCTTCCGGCCTGACGGTGTCTGCCATCGCAGAGCGCCTTTCACGCAGCGTGAAGACAGTCAGCCGCCAAAAGTCCGATGCCATGGCCAAGCTCGGCCTCAAGAGTGATCTTGAAATCTACGTCTTTGCGCGCGAGCACAACCTGATCTCCTGAGCCGGATCAGCCACTCGGCGGTCGCCCCGGTGACGCGAAGATTCGGCGTCCCTTGTCAGAATCAGCCGCATGGGAACCCTTTATCTCGTGCGCCACGGACAAGCCAGCTTCGGCGCGGCCGACTACGACAACCTGAGCGAACTGGGCAAGAAGCAGTCGGTTCGCCTCGGCGAATACTGGCGTGAGCGCGGCATGCAGTTCGACGCCGTCATCACCGGCACGTTGAAGCGCCATCGGCAAACCTGGGAAGGCATCGCCGAGGGATTGGGATTGAAGCGCGACGACGTCCTGCCCTGGCCCGGCTTGAACGAATACGACAGCGAGGCGGTGATCGCGACCATCCATCCGGGCAAGCTGGAGCGAGCCGACACGCCTGAGATGTACCGGCACCATTTCCGCCTGTTGCGCCAGGGACTGGACAGCTGGATGCAAGGCCGGACCGCGCCAGTGGGCATGCCGAGTTATGTCGACTTCCTGGCCGGCGTCACCAGCGCGTTGGACCACATTCGCGACCACCACCACGGCGCGAAGGTGCTGGTGGTGTCGAGCGGCGGCCCGATCAGCACTGCGGTCGGTCACGTGCTGGGGACGAGTTCCGCAACGACGATCGAGCTGAACCTGCGCATGCGCAATTCTTCCGTCACGGAGTTCGCGTTCACGCCCAAGCGCCACATGCTGGTGACCTACAACACGCTGCCGCACCTCGACGGGCCCGCCTACGAAGACTGGGTGACCTACTCCTGAGCGGGCAGGACGCAGCCCGCTTCGACCCAGCCCAGATAGTCGGCCGATCCGCCGGCGATCGGTACTCGGATGATCTCCGGCGTCTCGTAGCTGTGACGTTCACGGATGAAGGCCTCGAGCGCCGCGTAGCGCGCGTCGACCGTCTTGATGTGGAGCACCCATTCGGGTTCGCGATGCAGCGCGCCCTGCCAGATGTAGAGGCTTCGAACACGTTGGATCTGGACGCAGGCCGCCAGGCGCGCCTCGACGACTTCCGCCGCCAATGTTTCGGCTTCGTCTTCGGTGCCGAGGCTCGTCATCACGATGCAAAAAGCGGTATTCATGCGCACCTCCATGGGCCCCTTTCCCTACCCCTGCCAAACGCCGTATCCGGCCTCGCGCAGTGCAATACCGAGTTCGACCTCCATGTCACGCGCAGCCTCGTAGGGCATGGGGTTGTACATCGCATAGAGGGCCGGCAGCAAACGCAATCCGTGATCGCGAACGAAGCCATTGGCCTGGATGCCTGCCTTGTGCTTGTCGAAGCGTACGTCCGGATCGAGACCTGTCATTCCGACATAAACGAAGGGCATGCCGAGCTTGTAATCGGGATTGGCGCGTCGAAACCGCGCCGCGTTCCAGACTCGGTCGTCAAGCTCGACCACGTACACATGGTGGTGATGGCGACTTCGTGTCTTGCGAACCGGCATGCCTGAGTCCAACGGCGGTGTCGCCGCCGCGCCAACTCACTTGCGTTTGATCAGGCCGTAGAGGAACAACAGCACGATCGCGCCGAGTACCGAGGCGATGAATCCCGCCCCCTGCCCCGCCGTGTACCACCCCATGGCCTGCCCCACATAGGTTGCGATCAGCGAGCCGGCGATGCCGATCAACGTGGTCACGATGAAGCCGGCCGAGTCGTCGCCGGGTTTGATGGCGCGCGCCACAAGGCCCGCGACAAAGCCAATCAGAATGGTCCAAACGATGCTCATAGGATTCCTTGGCTGGAGTGGCTGAAGTGGCGCCCGCCGACGAAAGTGACGGTGGAGTTTTCATGATAGCGCCGTGTCCCGCGGCGTCCTACACACGTTTCGTCGCACGAGCGCTATATAGACGGATGCTCGAAAAACTCCCCGATGCGATCGGGCACGCACTGCACGACGTGCGGGCCGGACTCGACCAGGTCGCGTTCAATACGCTGGGCCTGCGCCAGGGCATGGCGTCGATCAAGGTCGCGAGCCTTGCCTTCGCCGACCACGCACCGTTGCCGTCGCGCTATACGGCCGACGGCGAGGGCGAGTCGCCTCCGCTGCACTGGCTCGACGTTCCGACGGCGTCAGTCTCGCTGGTGCTGCTGGTGGAGGACGCGGACTCGCCGACGCCCCATCCCCTGGTCCATGCCATCGCGGTCGATCTGCCGGGTGCCGATGGGGGGTTGCCTGAAGGTGCGCTTTCGCGTGACGATGACGAAGGCACGGTGGTCCATGCGGGCCTCAACTCCTATCTTCAGGCGACGTGGTTGCCACCCGATCCGCCGCCGGGCCATGGTGTGCATCGCTACGCGTTCCAGATCTTCGCGCTGGGGGCCGCGCATGAGTTTTCGGCAACACCGGGCCGTGACGAAATCTTCGACGCGCTGAAAGCGCATGCAATCGCGAGCGGCTTGCTCATCGGCACCTGCGAGCGGCCCGACGGCTCCATCAAGATCAAGGATTTCGCGCCGACAGGCCCTTTGGCCGCGGGCTGAAATTCGTTGCCTTTACGCCTTCAAGACAACGGCTCGGTGTTTGCCGTCGTCAACGGCAGGCGCGCCACTTCGGTCAACAGGGCGGCGAGTTGCCCGGCGGCCGCATCGATCAGCGCCTGGCCCTTTTCCGCGGTCGCAGCGGCGGCGTTGCCGGCGGCGCCTTCGGGGTTGTAGTCCTCCATCGCCCAACCCAGCTTGGCGCTCCGGCCGTTGCCGAGGATCGAATAGTCGGCAGCGCGCTGGCGCGAGGTTGAGTCGAAATCGCGGGCTGCTTCCATGGCGACGTGATCGGGCGCGAGGGCCAGCATCATCGAGGTTTCCATCTCGCCGGCATGGACGCCGAAGCGGTGCTCGTCGGCGCTGAACTGCGCGCCGGCATCGCCGAGCGACAAGTTGAACCAGCTCGCGCTGTAGACAATGAGACCGTGCGTCGCCCGCAGTTCGCGCGCAACGATGTCCATGGCGCCGACATGCCCCCCGTGGGCATTGAAGAGCACCAGCTTTCTGACGCCGGCACGCGCCACGCCCGCGCCGATCTCGCTCCAGAGCCGGATCAGCGTCTCGGACGACAAGGTCAGGGTGCCGGCAAAGCGCGCATGCTCCGGGCTCAGGCCAACCTGCTGGGTCGGCAGGAAAAGCACCGGCAGGTCGACGGGCAGCAGCGGAAGCGCAGCCGCCACGATGCCATCCACCAGGGTCGAGTCCACGCAGAGCGGCAGATGCGGACCATGCTGTTCCGTCGCCCCGAGCGGCAGCACCGCGACGGTCGTCGCCGGATCGAGCGCGCGAAAGTCGCGCGTCGTGAGTCGAGACCAGAAGCGGCTGGCGGGGGCTTTCATCCGGGCGATCTTAGTGCCCCGGAATCATTTCTTCCTGGCGACCCGCCACACCGCGTTGCCGACGTCGTCTGCCACCAGAAGCGCGCCGCTCTGGTCCAGCGCGACGCCGACCGGCCGTCCCTGGGCTTTCTCGTCGGCATTCAGAAAGCCGGTGAGGAAGTCGACCGGCGGCCCGCTGGGACGACCGCCAGTGAAGGGCACGAACACAACCTTGTAACCGGCAAGGGGTTTGCGATTCCAGGACCCATGCTCGCCGACAAACGCCCCGCTGGCGAACTGCGCGGGCATCCCGCGCGGGCTCGAGAAGGCGATTCCCAGAGGTGCCCGGTGCGAGCCGAGGGCGTAGTCCGGGGCGATGGCTTTGGCGACCATGTCCGGCCGCTGCGGAATCACGCGAGCATCGACGTGGCCGCCGTAATAGCTCCACGGCCAGCCATAAAACGCGCCATCCTTCACCGAAGTGAGGTAATCCGGCACCAGATCGCTGCCGAGCTCGTCTCGCTCGTTGACGACCACCCACAGAGTCTGGGAATCTGGCTCCCACGCCGCCGCCACGGGGTTGCGCAGGCCGCCGGCAAAGAGGCGCTTCTGACCGGTCTTCACATCGACTTCCCAGATCGCGGCACGCCCTTCCTCGGCCGGAATCCCGTTTTCACCGATGTTGCTGTTGGAGCCGACGGTGACATAGAGCTTGGAGCCGTCCCCGTTAGAGACGACGTCTTTCGTCCAATGATGATTGATGCCTGCCGGCAGATCGGTCACCCGCGTCGGTGTGGCCGCAATGCGCGTCTGGCCATCGGCATACGGCACCTTCACCAGCGCATCCGCATTTGCGATGAACAGTTCGTTGCCGACCAGGACCACGCCGAACGGCGAATTGAGGTTTTCAATAAAGACCTGCCGCACGTCGGCCACGCCGTCGCCATTGGTGTCTCGCAGCAGCGTGATCCGATTGGCGCTCGGCACGCCGGCGCCGGCGCGGTTCTGGACCACGTGCTGCACCTTCGCCCTGATGCGCGCAATCACTCCGTCTCCACCGTCATGGCTGCCCTCCGGCGCAGGCGGTTTGTTGCTCTCGACGACCAGGACGTCGCCATTGGGCAACGTGTAGACCATGCGGGGGTGGTCGAGCCCTCGGGCCAGCGCTGTCACCGCAAAGCCTTCGGGAGCAGTCGGGCCCGCGGTGTCCGTCCAGCCGATGGCCGGCGCGATCTTGAGCGTGGGAATCAGCGTCGTGACGGGCGCCGGCAATTCCGGTTTTGGGCCAATGCCGGCGTCGGGCGGCAGTTTCGCGGCTTCGCCGCAGGCACTCAGCAAGATCGCGGCAGCCAGCGGGATGATGGTGGCGCGGGCGGAAATACGGAGCATGGCGTTCATGGTTGTATCTTGATGCATTCCGGGCATCCGACTGTCGGCGACGGGCGCTTTTGGCCGTGGGCACACCCCGTCGTGGCGGCGCCGCTACCATCGGGCGATGACCGACGATCTTTTCCGCGCAGATGCCTATCTGCGCGAGTGCGAAGCCCGCGTCCTGCGCATCGAGGAAGGTGGCATCGTGCTCGACCGTACCGTGTTCTATCCGCAAGGCGGCGGCCAGGCCGGCGACAGCGGCTGGCTGGCACTCGGCGACGGACGCCGACTCGCAATCACCGACACGCGCAAGGCCAAGGATGCAGAGGGCAAGCCGACCGACGACATCCTGCATGTGCCGTCGACCGAACAGTCCGAAATCCTGGACATGTTGAAGCCCGGCGACACGGTGGCAGCACAGATTGACTGGGAACGCCGCCACAAGCTGATGCGCTTCCACACCGCGACCCATCTGCTGTGCCACCTGGTGCCGCAGCCGGTCAACGGCTGCTCGATCACGCCCGAGTACGCGCGGCTGGATTTCCACATGACCGAGCCGCTGGACAAGGAGGCGCTCACTGCCGGGCTGGCGCGCTTGGTCGCTGCCGGACATCCCCTCGCGGTAGGCGCGATCACAGACGCCGAACTGGATGCCAACCCAGCCCTGGTCAAGAGCATGAGCGTGCAACCGCCGCGCGGTACCGGCACCGTCCGGACGATCCGGATCGGCGAAGCCGAGCAGATCGACTTCCAGCCCTGCGGTGGAACGCACGTCGCCAATACGCGCGAGATCGGCGCCGTCGTCGTGACCAAGATCGAGAAGAAAAGCGCCAACAGCCGGCGCGTGGTGCTCGGATGGGCGACCTGATTTCCTCCCGGAACTTCGCCTTGAACACCCGCTCGGACTGACCGGCATGGCATTTTTCTACTCTCCACGTCTCGCGGCCCTTGGGTTCACAGCGCTTTCAGCGCTCGCCGTCAGCATGCCGGCGACGGCGCAGTTGGCTTCCAAGGTCGGTTCGGTCGTCACGACACCCCATGTGCGCGCCGAACTGGTCGCGCATGCGCCCGACGGCGTCTCGGCCGGGGCACCGGTCTGGGTCGGGCTGCAGATCACGCACCAGCCCGAATGGCACACCTACTGGAAAAACGCAGGTGACTCCGGTCTCCCTACGGAGCTCGCGTGGTCGCTTCCGCCGGGCGTTTCAAACGGCGATATCGCTTGGCCGGTGCCGAGAAAAATTCCGATCGGCAATCTCGCCAACTACGGCTACGAGGGCACGGTGCTGCTGCCCGTGCCGCTCACGGTGGCCCCGGATTTCAAGCCTTCAGCCACGCTCACCGGCTCGGGCGAACTTGACGTCCGGCTCAAGGCATCCTGGCTTGTCTGCCGCAAGGAGTGCATCCCCGAAGAGGGCGAATTCCAGCTCAAGTTGCCGCTGCAAAGTTCGACCGCCCTTCACAAGAGCGAATTCGAAGCGGCATGGGCAGCGCAGCCCGCCCCTCTCGCAAAGCCGGGCGAGATCGCCGTTGATGGCGACAAGCTGCAGGTTCGCCTTGAAGGCCTGCCGGCATCCGCTCACGGCAAGACGCTGGAATTCTTCCCTGAAACCGGCGAGGTCATCCGCACGTCGGCGGTTCTCGGAAAGGACTGGACGCAATCGTGGGAGGGCGGGACCTGGACCGCGACCGTGCCGCTCGCCGAGCAACGCAGCGCCAGCCCCACAGTGATGCCGGTCGTGGTCGCGCTCTCCGAAGCCGACCGGCAACCCGGCCAGCCTATAGCGTGGCGCGCCGAGGCACCGGTCAGCGGCAATTGGCCCACAGGCGTCGCCAAGGCACAGGTTTCACCGGCCCTTCAGGCGGCCCTCGATGCCAACACCAGCGCGCCGTCACCGACGCGCCCTTCCGGATCGCTCGTCATTGCGCTGATCGGCGCCTTGCTGGGAGGCTTGCTCCTGAACCTCATGCCCTGCGTCTTTCCCGTGCTGGCCATCAAGGTTCTCAGCTTCACCCGGCATGCAGAAGATCAGCGAGGCCACCGCATGGCCGCGCTCGCTTATGCCGGCGGCGTGATCCTGTCCTGCCTCGCATTGGGCGGCGCGATGCTGGCGCTGCGCGCGGCGGGAACTCAGCTCGGCTGGGGTTTCCAGTTGCAGTCGCCCGCAGTCGTGGCGGCGCTAGCGGCGCTGTTCACGCTGATTGGCCTCAACCTCGCCGGCCTGTTCGAATTCGGCAACATCGCGCCGCCCTCGCTCGGCGCGGTGCAGGCGCGGCATCCCGTGGTCAACGATTTCCTTTCGGGCGTGCTTGCAGTGGTGATCGCATCGCCTTGCACGGCGCCTTTCATGGGCGCGTCACTGGGTTTCGCGATCGGACTGCCCGCAGGGGAGGCGTTGCTGATGTTCGGCGTGCTCGGCTTCGGTCTGGCACTGCCCTATCTCGCCGCCGGTTTCGTTCCGGCCGTCGCGCGCCTGTTGCCGAAGCCGGGCGCGTGGATGGACACGCTGCGGCGCCTGCTCGCGTTCCCGATGTTCGCCACCGTCGCATGGCTGGTCTGGGTGCTGGGGCAGCAAAGCGGCATCGACGGCGCGGGCGCGCTGCTCGGCCTGCTGGTGTGCCTGGCCGCCATCGTGTGGGCGCTGACGCTGCAAGGCCGCACGCGAGTCGTGTTGACCAGTGTCGTCGTCGCAGCGACTGCCGCGCTGACCGTCGCAATCGGCGGAAATGTCGTCAGGACCGCCGAACCCGCCACCACCACCGCAGCCGCAGGCGAACGGTGGCAGCCCTGGTCCGTCGAGCGGGTGGCGGAAATCAACGCAGCCGGTCGCCCGGTGTTCGTGGATTTCACCGCAGCCTGGTGCGTGACCTGCCAATACAACAAGAGAAGCACGCTATCCGACGACGCCGTGCTCGCAGACTTCGAAACGAAGAACGTCGCGATGCTCCGCGCCGACTGGACGCGCCGCGACCCGGCCATCACCGCCGCGCTGATGGCCCTGGGACGCAGCGGCGTGCCCGTTTATGTGCTCCAGGCGCCCGGCAAGGCACCGGTCGTGTTGACTGAAATCCTGAGCAAGAATGAGGTGCGGGCGGCGCTGGCGGCGCTTTGACCACTACGGCCGTACGGGTTGTCACAAGCGGTTGAAGAATCCGTTCTAAGCTGTGGTGGTTGTTAAGTATTTATCCATTGGAGGTCAAAGCTGACCATGTCGCCATCGTCATCTTCAGAGTCCCGCTCCTATCGTGCCGCACGCCAGGCCAGAGCCGCCTTGAACCGCGCTTCGCGCCGTGCGGTCATGACCGCCGCTGTCGCGCTCGGCGCCACTTTCCTCATGACCCAGGCCATCGCGGCCCCCGCTGTCGGCCAGCAAGCTCCCGATTTCATCGCCGTCGACACCGCCGGCAAGCAGCACCGCCTCTCCGAATTTGCCGGCAAGTATGTGGTGCTCGAATGGACCAACCCCGGCTGCCCCTTCGTCCGCAAGCACTATGGCAGCGGGAACATGCCGGCCACCCAGAAGGCGGCAACGTCCAACGGCGTGGTCTGGCTGGCCATCAACTCGACAGAGCGCGCCGCGAGCGACTACCTGAAACCGCTGGCACTTGATGCCTGGATGCACGAACACGCGGCCGCACCGACCGCCGTTCTAATGGACGAAGACGGGGTGATCGGTCGGGCCTACGGTGCGCGCACGACGCCGCACATCTTCATCGTCGATCCCAAGGGGACGCTCGTCTACGCGGGCGGCATCGACAGCATCGCTTCGGCGCGACCGGACGACATCAAGACGGCCACCAACTACGTGAACCAGGCGCTGGGCGAAGTCTTCGACGGCAAGACGATCAGTGCCGCGACGACGCGTCCCTACGGCTGCTCGATCAAGTACAAGACCTGAGGTCGTCCTGAGTCCAGGGGCCTGCGGCCGTCCCCCTGCGACAATCGCAGGATGCCTTTCGCCCCCCTGAAGAACGACACCTTCCTGCGCGCCTGCTGGCGACAGGCCACCGACCACACGCCCGTCTGGCTCATGCGCCAGGCCGGGCGGTATCTGCCGGAGTACGTCGCCACCCGCGGCAAGGCGGGCAGCTTCATGGGGCTGGCGACCAATGTCGACTACGCGACGGAAGTCACCCTGCAGCCGCTCGAGCGCTATCCGCTCGACGCTGCCATTCTCTTCTCCGACATCCTCACGGTGCCCGATGCGATGGGGCTCGGTCTTTCGTTCGAGGCTGGCGAGGGGCCACGCTTCGCGCGTCCTGTGCGCGACGAGGCGTCAATTTCCGCGCTCGCCGTGCCGGATCTGGACAAGCTGCGCTACGTCTTCGATGCGGTCACCTCGATCCGCCGGGCGCTGGCCGGACGCGTGCCGCTGATCGGGTTCTCGGGCAGCCCGTGGACCTTGGCCTGCTACATGGTCGAAGGCGCGGGTTCGAGCGATTACCGGCAGATCAAGACGCTGCTATACAGCCGCCCAGACCTGATGCACAGGCTGCTGGCCGTGAACGCTGACGCTGTCGCCGCCTATCTCAATGCACAGATCGCTGCAGGTGCTCAAGCCGTCATGGTGTTCGACAGTTGGGGCGGCGTGCTGGCCGATGGCGCGTTCCAGGAATTCAGCCTGGCCTATACCGCGCGGGTCCTGGCCCAGCTTCAACGCGACGGCGCTGACGGCCGGCCGGTGCCGCGCATCGTGTTCACCAAGGGCGGCGGGCCTTGGCTGGAAGACATGCGTGACCTCGACTGCGAGGTTTTGGGCCTGGACTGGACGACAAATCTCGGCAAGGCACGCGCGCTGGTCGGCGAAGGGCCCGGCGGCAAGGCGTTGCAAGGGAACATCGATCCGAACGTGCTGTTCGCGCCGCCACGGCAGATCGAATCTGAGGTGGCAAAGGTGCTGCAGAGCTTCGGCCGGCCACACGCCGACGCTCAAGGCACCGGTCCGACCCACATCTTCAATCTGGGTCATGGCATCAGTCAGTTCACCCCCCCGGACCACGTCGCCGCGCTCGTCGATGCGGTCCACGCGCAGTCCCGCGCGCTTCGCACTTGAGCAGATTGTTATCAGTTGTAAACAGTGAGAGGGACGATCCGCCGTTTGTCAAGGGGCAAAAAGCGTGAGGAGGGACTGACTTATGCACAAAACATCTGTTGCGGTGCGCAAAAAAATTTAAGGTCCGATCGCCGGTGCTCCTAAAGCGATAGCGAAGCTAAGTCGTTGATTCATATGGATTTTGAACTTTGCTTTTTTTACGAGCATTCCAGCCGAAGCCTTGATTTTCAAGGGCTGCCGGCGTGTCAAGGCCCGATATCAACAAAGTTATCCACAGAAAATCTGGACTGACCGCAAAGCGCATCAAAATCAACAACTTAGGTCGTTTTGCTCAAAGTCGCTTTAACAAACACCCGTAGCGGAGACCGCCCTTGAAATGGCGCGTCGACGTTGCTGTGCAGACTCCGGCGCACAGCGCACTAGGGGATGTCCTTAGTTACGCAAGTGGCGCGCCGGTGACGCCGGGTGCCTTGGTGCGCGTGCCGCTGGGCCGCCGCGAGGTGCTCGGGGTCGCTTGGGCGACGCATACCAAAGAAAACGGGGACGGCGCGCCGACCATTGAACTGAAGCCCGTGAGCGCGGTACTCGATGCGCTCCCGCCCCTGGGCGACGCCTGGCGCGATCTGGTGGCGTTCGCGGCGCGCTATTACCAGCGCTCTCTGGGCGAAATCGCGCTCGCCGCATTGCCGCCGCAGCTTCGAGACCTGACGGCCATGCAGTTGGCTCGGCGCCTGAAGCGAAAGAGCGGATCGACATCGACGGTCGCCAGGGCCCAAGCCCCAACGCCGGTGACCCTCAGCGACGAGCAGATCGAGTCCCTCGCAAGATTCGACGCTGAAACCGGCCCCTTCTTGCTCTTCGGCAGTACCGGCAGCGGCAAGACCGAGGTCTATTTGCGCGCCGTCGCGGCGCTGCTGGAACGCGAACCGGAGGCCCAGGCGCTGGTCATGGTGCCCGAGATCAACCTCACACCGCAGCTCGAAGCACGCTTCAAGGAGCGCTTCGCAAGCCGCTTCGGCGTCGACGCGGTCGTCTCGTTGCACAGCGGAATGACGAATCCACAACGTCTTGCGAGCTGGCTCGCAGCGCACAGCGGCGCAGCTCGAATCGTGCTCGGGACGCGCATGGCGGTCTTCGCCTCGATGCCCGCGCTGCGACTCATCGTGGTCGACGAAGAGCACGACCCCAGCTACAAGCAGCAGGAAGGCGCGCGCTATTCCGCACGCGACCTGGCTGTATGGCGCGGCCGCCGCGAGAACATCAAGGTGATACTCGGCTCGGCCACTCCTTCGCTGGAGAGCTGGCACCAGAGCCGGCCGCCTTTGGGCGAAGACACGGGCGGACGCTACGCGCGTCTGGCCATGCCCTCGCGCATCGGCTCCAGCTTGCTGCCTACAGTGCGGCTCGTCGACATGAACCTTCAGCCGCCGAAGACGGTCCTGTCCGGGGCATTGCTCGATGCCATCGGCCAGCGCATCGCGCGCGGCGAGCAGAGCATGGTGTTCCTCAACCGCAGAGGCTATGCCCCGGTGCTGGCATGCGGCGACTGCGGCTGGAAGAGCGAGTGCCCCCACTGCAGCGCCTACCGCGTGTTCCACAAGATCGATCGCACGCTGCGCTGCCATCACTGCGGCTTCACCGAGCGCGTGCCGCGTGCGTGCCCGGCCTGCGGCAACCCCGACATCGCGCCGGTGGGCCGTGGCACGGAACGGCTCGAAGAACACTTGGGCGAACTTTTCGCGCCGATCCGGCGGCCGGACGGAAGTGCGGTGCGCATCGCCCGGATCGATGCCGATAGCACGCGCAAGCAGGGTGCCCTCGAATCACAGTTGGCTGCAGTGCATGCGGGTGAAGTCGATGTACTGGTGGGCACACAGATGATCGCCAAGGGACACGACTTCAGGCGCATCACGCTGGTGTCCGCAATCAACCCCGACGGAGCGCTGTTTTCGAGCGACTTCCGCGCGCCCGAGCGGCTGTTCAGCCTGCTCATGCAATCGGCCGGACGCGCGGGTCGCGATGCGGCCTACCTGTCGTCGCAAGGTGCGACCGCGGAAATGTGGATCCAGACCCATCACCCGCAACATCCGCTCTTCGCCGCATTGCGCCGCCATGACTATTCCGCCTTTGCCCAACGCGAACTCGAGGACCGGGCCGCCGCCGGCATGCCGCCGTTCGCCTTTCAGGCGCTCCTGCGGGCTGACGCCCGAACCCAAGAGATCGCCCAGGCATTTCTAGGTGCAGCGAGCTTGGCGGCAGAGGACCTGCCCGGGGCAGATCGGGTCACGCGCTACCCCGCCGTTCCGCTGGCGATCCAGCGCGTGGCCAATGTGGAGAGGGCGCAGATGTTGATCGAGAGCCAGTCACGCACAGCCTTGCAGCGATTGCTCGCAGGCTGGCAACCCCTCTTGCATGAATTGCGGCGCACCCCCGAAGGCAAGGGGGTCATCCGATGGCTGGTCGACGTCGACCCGCACAGCATCTGATTGCCAGCAACATCCGAGCTCAAAGCAGCCCGACCGGCTCCTTGCCCATTTCAACGTACTGCAGGCTGGAGCGTCGCCTTCGATGCGCGGCACCCGGCCACAGCAGCAACACCACGCTCAACAGGTAGGTAGCGAGCGCCGCACCTGTGCCCAGCGCGCCCGTATGCCACAGCCAAGTGACAACGGCGAGCAAGACCAGACAAAGTACCCCTCTCATCAAGGTCGTCATCTCAACTCTCCCGATCAAGAATCCACTTTACAGTGACTTTGAGAACCTAAGCATTATTCATAAGCAATATTTGGCACTATCACCTTCTTGCAGAACATGCTGCGTAAGAAATACCCCCAAACAGGGCTTGACGATGCGCAGAGGCGATGTCAAATCTAGGGAAATGGCGGGACTCATTTCGAGTCTTGCAAAGGGGTGGAATCGTGAAATCGCCGTTCGGAGTACTGTGGGTTCTGTCGCTCGCATGTCTGGCCTGGGGGGCGCGAGCGGCTGACTTGGAACTGGAAGGCGACCGACTGCTGGTCAGCGGCATGCTCGACGGCAGCGCCATCAAGGCGTTCGAAGAACACCTTGTCAGTGGCCGGGTGCGGACCGTGGTGTTCGAAAACTCCCTGGGCGGCACGCCGGAAATCGCCAGCGATTATGCGCGCGCAATCCGGACCACCGGTGTCAATACAGAAGTCAAGGGTCAGTGCCAAGCCGCCTGCGCCTATGCATTCCTGGCGGGCAAGGAGCACCGTTTCGGGCGCGGCTTCCAGGTCAACGGCTTGCTCATTCCGATTTCAGGACGTCCGCGTCCCGCCGATCTGACAAGCCGCTGGAATGGGGAGGACAGCTTCCGGACGTTGTCCGAGTTCATGGGCGAGCACACCGCACCCGGACAGGATCCCACCGCCGCTGCCACAGCGACGTCCGCTCCCGCCACGGCGTCCCCCGCCGCCGCGCCGAGGGAACGCTGGCAACCGAATCAGGGCGTGCTTTTCGTATCCACGCCGACGCTGTTCGGCCGCGTCTACAACAGCTTCTATTGCGACGGCACGCAGGGGCGCGACATGTCGCGTTGCGAATTGCTCTCCGATGCCGATCCCTACAAGCTGGGCGTCCTGACGCCTTAGTGCGAATCCTCCAATCCTCCCTATCGCAACCAGCCCACCGCCAGCGGGAAGGTGAAAAAGGCCGCTGCCGTCGTCCAGAAAATGATCCGGGCAATGCGGTTGTTGTCGGCGCCGAATCGCTCGGCCAGCATCGACACGTTGCTTGCGCTAGGCAGCGACGCCACGAGGACGATCGTGACCAGGGCCGGTCGCGCCAGCGGCAGTCCGAGCGCCATCGCGCTGCGAGCGACGCCGTAGACCAGCAGCGGGTGTGCGACCAGCTTGATCGCGATCACCGGCAACACGTCGCGCAGCGGTGCCGGGTGCGGCGGTATCGACGCACTCCCCATGGCTTCGGCAACGGCCGCACTGGCCTGATGTTCGCGCGCCAGCAGCGCCGAGCGTGCGAGCACCGCACCGATGGTGAACAGCGCGACTGGCGATGCGGCCTCCGCCAGCATCGCGATGGTCCGATCGAGCGGACCCGGCAGATTCAAGTGCGTCGCGGAGGCCAGAACGCCGAGCAGGATCGCCCATGGCATCGGGTTCTGCAGAATGGCGCGCAGCGACTGCCGGATGGCCTTGGTGGCGCCGTGTTCGTCCGCGCCGTCGAGACGCGACAGGGCGATGCACAGCGACGACGTCACGATCATGTCGAATGCGATGCTGATGATCGTCGGCGTCGCCGCCTGTGCGCCCAGAATCGCCACCAGCAGCGGTACTCCCATGAAGCCGGTGTTCGGAAACGCGGCGACCAGTGCACCAAAGGCCGCATCGTTCCAGCCGATGCGCTCATTGCGGCTCACGGCTACCGTGGCGCCCACCACGATCAGGGCACTCACGCCCCACACCAGTGCGACGCCAACATCGAGCAACTGGTCGATGGGCGCGCCGGCGCCGAAGCGAAACAACAAGCACGGCAGCGCGAAATACAGGACAAAGACATTCAGACCCGGAATGGCCACCAGGGGCAGTGCACCGCCGCGGGCGGCCGCATAGCCGGCTGCAATCAATGCAAAGAAGGGAACGGTGACGAGGAAGATCTGAAGCACGGGGCGATTGTCCCTGCGCGGGCCTAACGCAAAAAGCAACGCCGGTCTAGCACATCTGCTGGGCCCGATGGCGGCCGGGCGCCCCGTATCATTGCCCGCTTTGCGCTTCCCGTTCTCCCGTCCCCCTCCATGTCTTCCGGTCTCAATCTCGCGCAGCAAGAAGCGGTCAACTACATGCATGGCCCCTGTCTCGTCCTCGCAGGTGCGGGTTCCGGCAAGACACGCGTCATCACCCACAAGATCGCACGGTTGATCCAGGCGGGGCTGGAACCCAAGCGCATCGCCGCCATTACCTTTACCAACAAGGCTGCGGCCGAAATGCGCGAACGCGCCAAGGGCCTCATCGGGCGCGATGCGAAACAAGTGGTGGTCTGCACCTTCCACGCGCTCGGCGTGCGCATGATGCGTGAAGACGGCGCCGTGCTGGGCTTGAAGCCTGCCTTCAGCATCCTCGACAGCGACGACGTGACGAAGATCCTCAAGGATGCGGGCGGCACCACGGATGCCGCCACCGCGCGCATCTGGCAGTGGACCATCAGCAAGTGGAAGAACATGGGCCTCAACGCCGCGCAGGCCGAAGCGCAGGCCGCCGACGACAACGAGCGCATCACCGCTCGCATCATGGGTCGCTACGAAGAGCGGCTCGTCGCCTACCAGAGCGTGGACTTCGACGACCTGATCGGCATGCCGCTCAAGTTGCTGCAGCAGTTCGATGAAGTGCGCGCCAAGTGGCAGGCGGCGCTCGGCCACATCCTGGTCGACGAATACCAGGACACCAACGCCACGCAGTACGAGGTCCTGAAGGCATTGGCCGGCGAACGCGGGCGCTTCACTGCCGTGGGCGATGACGACCAGTCGATCTACGGCTGGCGCGGCGCCACGCTCGACAACCTGAAGAAGCTGCCGGTCGACTACCCCACGCTCAAGGTCATCAAGCTCGAGCAGAACTACCGCAGCACGAGCGCGATCCTGCGCGCAGCCAACAACGTCATCGGTCCGAATCCCAAGCTCTTTCCGAAGACGCTGTTCAGCGAACTCGGCGAAGGCGAACCTGTTCGCGTCGTCGATGCCGACAACGAGGCGCACGAAGCCGAGCGCGCGGTCGCCCGCATCCAGAGCCTGCGTGCCGGCGACGCAGCCACGCAGGGCCAGCAGCACAGGGAGTTTCGCGACTTCGCGATCCTCTATCGCGCCAACCACCAGGCCAGGGTCATCGAGCAGGCGCTGCGCAAGGCCCAGATTCCGTACAAGGTCTCTGGCGGGCAGAGCTTCTTCGATCGCGCCGAAATCAAGGACCTGTGCGGCTGGTTCCGCCTGTGGGTCAACAACGACGACGATCCGGCCTTCCTGCGCGCGGTGACAACGCCGAAGCGCGGCATCGGACACACTACGCTCGCGAGTCTCGGCACCTTCGCCAGCCAATACAAGTTGAGCCTGTTCGAGGCGCTGTTCAGCCCTTCGCTGCCGAGCGTGATGCCCAAGCGCGCGCTGGAAGGCCTGCACGAGTTCGGCCGCTACATCAACGACCTGGAATACAAGGCGCGCCACACGATGGGCGCCGAGGACTCGCGCGCATTCCTTGGCGAATGGCTCAAGGAAATCGACTACGAGAAGCATCTCTACGACGGCGAGGACAGCGAACAGGCCGCGGCCAGCCGTTGGACCAACGTGCTGGAGTTCTGCGACTGGATGTCGCAGCGCTGCGGCGGGCAGATCGACGATGCCTCCGGAGCGACCGTCGAGAGCGAGCGCAAGAGCCTGCTCGAAGTGGCGCAGACCATCTCGCTGCTGTCCACGATCAGCGAACGCGAACAGGACCAGAACGTCGTCACGCTCTCCACGCTGCACGCGTCCAAGGGGTTGGAGTGGCCGCATGTAATGCTGATCGGCGTGACCGAAGGTTTGCTGCCCTTCAAACTCGACGACGATGGCGGCCGCCAGGAGAAGGTCAGCGAGAGCACGCTGGAACGCCTGCAGGAAGAGCGCCGCCTCATGTACGTGGGCATCACGCGCGCGCAACGCAGTCTTGCTGTGAGCTGGACCAAGCGACGCAAGCAGGGCCGCGAGATGGTCGCGGCGCAGCCGAGCCGTTTCATCGCGGAGATGGCACTCGACAAGAAGACCGCCAAGGAAGACCCGCGCGAAAAGCTCAAGGCATTGCGCGCGGAGTTCGCTCGAAAAGTCCAGGACAACGCAGCCGCAGCCGCGGCTGCCGCATCGGCACCATGAAGCGCACGATGTGGGTCTGGCTGGCAGTCCTCTGCCTCGCTTCAGGCGACGCCGCTGCCCAGAACTCGCCAGCACCTGCGCTCGCACAAGCTGCGAATTGCCCTGCGAACGGATCGGAGATGCCGCTCGAAGTGCTCTTCGGCGAATGGGAGGCACGCTTCGATGGCGTCCCTGGCGTTGCGAAGGTGCAGCTCACCAAGCACCCCGACTATGCGGGTGTGCGAGGCACTATCACGCGCAATGATGTCTCCCCCGGCATGGTCGCCCAACTCGCAGGCGACATCGACGACGAAGGCATGCTGAGCCTCGACGAATCGCTGGACGGCCGGGCCATCAGCGGTGTCTGGCTCGGCGAACTGGCGCCCGGATCTTGCGGCAAGCAATGGAGGGGCGTCTGGCGCAACGCCGCAGACGACAGCAATCGTCCCTTCACGCTGAACAAGGTTGGCAACTCGGGAACAGAACGATGAATCAACGCATCCTCTTAATCGCCGCGCTCTTCAACGGAATCGGCGCCACGGGCGCGATGGCGCAAGCCGTGGACAAGCCGCCGAGCCCGTTGGCCCAAGCGGAGTTGACCTGGCAGGAGTGCCAACGGCTCTCAGGGCCCGGCAACAGTGAGGCGCGGCTCGCCTGTTTCGATCGCTGGGCTCAGCAGCAAACCCTGCCGGCCGCCGCGGTGCCCCCGGCGCCGCCAGTGCTCGCAGAAACCCTGCCGCCGGTGGACGCCACGGTGCCGGCCACGCGAGTGATCACGCTGACCACCGAGGACGGCTGCCGCGACCGCCAGTACTCGCCGCTGTCGCGATTCTGGGAACTCGAAGCCGGCAGCAACTGCGGCACCCTCGGCTTCCGCGGTTATCGACCGCTCAGTGTGGGCATCGGTGTTGCGGCCCGGGACCCGGAAATCCCGACCTCGCCCGCACCCGACCATACAGGCGCCGATCGACCCTACCAGGCGCAGGACATGCGCATCGGCTTGTCGCTGCGCACCAAGCTCGCACAAGGGTTGCTCACCGGAGATGATCCGGTCAAGAAGGACGGCCTCTGGTTCGCCTACTCGCAGGCATCGACCTGGCAGGTGTTCAACGAAGAGCTCTCACGCCCGTTCCGCACCACGGATCATGAACCGGAGTTCATGTACACCTATCCGTCCGACTACAAACTACCCGGCGGCTGGCGTCTGCGCTACACCGGCCTGGGCTTGGTGCACCAGTCGAACGGCCAGGACTTGCCCTACTCGCGAAGCTGGAACCGTGTCTACCTGATGGCCGGTGCAGAACTTGGCGATCAGTTCGTCATTACCGGACGCGTCTGGCACCGCATCAAGGAAGACGCAGCCAATGACGACAACCCCGATATCACGAAATACCTGGGCAATGCCGACCTCAGGGTTGGCTGGCAGGTCGACCGAAGCAACCAGCTCGGGGTTTCGGTTCATGGCGGCAAGGGCGCCATCAAGCTCGAATGGCTGAAGGCGATCGGTGACCCTGTCCGGAGCAACCTGCGCTTCCAGACGCAGCTCTTCTACGGCTACGGCGACACGCTGGTCGACTACAACCGGAAGCGCACGGTGTTCAGCGTTGGACTGGCGCTGGTGGACTTCTGAGGCACCTGGTGCAGCACTAATGCGGCACTTCGACTGCCGCACCCGCAGTAGCCGCGTGACGCGGACTGCGGATGAGCAGCAGCAACGGGATCGCCGCCAGGGTGATGACCATCATGATCCCGAAATCGTCGAGGTAGCCGATCAGCACCCCCTGCCGTGTGACCTCGCTGTTCAGCATTGCCAGTCCGGCCGACGTGGCAGGGTTCAGCATCTGAGGCAGGTTGGCAAGAGCCTGATTGCCGGGGCCGACCGTCGCCGCCAGCGTGGCGTGGGCCTTGCTCGAACCCTCGGTCAGTAGCGCCTGCACGATCGAGATGCCGACGCTGCTGCCGATGTTGCGCAGCAGGCTGAAGATCGGCGTGCCCTGGTTGCGCAAGCGCGATGCGAGCGTCGCAAAGGTCGCCGTCGATAACGGCACGAAGGTGAATCCGATACCCAGGCCTTGGATGAATCCTGAAGTGACGATCAGCGTGCTGTCCATCTGCAGCGTCAGGCGGGTCATCTGCCAAAGCGAGAACGCGGTCAGACTGAAGCCGACGGCCATGATCGCGCGCACATCCATCCGCTGCACCAGCCGGCCTACCACGATCATTGCAATCATGGTCCCGATGCCGCGCGGCGCAGTGACCTGGCCGGTGTAGATCACAGGGTAGTCCATCAGGCCCTGCAGGAAGCTCGGCAGCAGTGCCATGGTGCCGAACAGGATCATTCCCACGATGAAGGCGAACAGCAGGCCGGTGACGAAATTGCGGTCCTTGAGCAGATCGCGATTGAAGAACGAGACACCTTGCACGGTCCACGTGTGGATCACGAAGAACGCGAAAGCGACCAGTGCGGTCACGGCTTCGAGCCGGATTTCCCAGGAGTCGAACCAGTCCATCTGCTCGCCGCGGTCGAGGAAGAGTTGCAGCATGCCGATCGCGATACTGAGCGTGACGAAGCCGAACACGTCGAGGCGCTCGCCCTGTGGACGGCTTTCCGGCAGATAGCGCACGATGCCCCAGAGCGCGAAGATGCCGACAGGCAGGTTGATGAAGAAGACCCATCGCCAATCGATGTTCTCGGTCAGCCAACCGCCCAGCAACGGGCCGAGGATGGGACCGACCATGATGCCCGCGCCCCAGATCGCCATGGCCTGGCCGACCTTCTCTCGCGGGTTGATGTCGAGCAGCACGGCCTGCGACAGGGGCACGAGCGCCGCGCCGAAGACGCCTTGCAGCAGTCGGGCTGCAACGATCTCGACGAGCGAATTCGCAAGCCCGCACATGGCAGACGCGATCGTGAAGCCAACGACCGAGACGATGAAGACCTTGCGCCGCCCCCAGTGCCCGCACAACCAACCCGTGAGCGGCAACGCGATGGCCGAGGCAACGATATAGGAGGTGAGCACCCAGGTGATCTGATCCTGAGACGCCTGCAGGCTGCCTTGCATGTGCGGCAGCGCGACGTTCGCAATGGTCGTGTCGAGCGCCTGCATGATGGTCGCGAGCATGATCGAGACCGTGATCAATCCGCGGTGCGCAATCGCGCCTTGCATGGAAGGTGTGGTCATTTGCCGGCTGCCGTGGCGTCGGCGTCCAGGGCGATCAGCCCTTCACGCGCCTTGCCGAGTAGGGTGAGGAGTTGAGCGCGTTCCGCCGGAGTCATATGCGCGAGCGCCCGGGCATGCAATGCGTCGCTGATGGTCAGCGCAGCATCGAGCGCCTCCTCGGCGCTGGGCGCCAGATGGACTTCATTGATGCGCCGATCACTGGCGCTCGGCTGGCGATAGACCCATCCCGCGGCTTCGAGCCTGTCGCACAGGCCGCCCACCGCCATCGCGCTCAGGTCGAGGCGCTGCGCCAGTTCGGCCTGCGAAAGCGGACGCTCATCGCCGTGCATGGCCAGGACCCCGAGAACACGGCACTGCGCACGTGACAGGCCGATTCGCTCGCGCGACAGGCGGTCGAACTGCTCGCCATATCGCTTGGCGACGTCGTTGACCAGGAAGCCGAAGCGCTGGGAAAAGTCTCTTTTCATAAGCGCCGTGATTATAAATATGCTTATGAATTCCGTCCTGGCGACAGGGGGACGGCTCCCGAACGGGACTACCAGGTCGGTTCGCGTTCCGGTGTCGCCGTGATGTGATGAATCGACAGATCGGCGCCGTCGTATTCCTCTTCCTGCGACAGCCGCAAGCCGAGCGTCGCCTTGAGCGTGCCGTACACGGCGGCGCCAGCCAGCGCAGCCCAGACCACACCGATCGCGACGCCGATCGCCTGGGCGGTCAAGCTCACGCCGCCGATGCCGCCCAGCGCCTTGCTGCCGAAGATGCCCGCCGCAAGACCACCCCAGGTGCCGCACAGGCCGTGAAGGGGCCAGACGCCAAGGACGTCGTCGATCCGCCATTTGTTCTGAGTGAGCGTGAACATCACCACGAAGATCGCCCCCGCTGCGCCGCCGACGACCAGCGCCCCAAGCGGGTGCATGACGTCGGAGCCGGCGCACACGGCCACCAAGCCAGCCAATGGACCGTTGTAGACAAACCCTGGATCGTTCTTGCCCAGCGCCAGCGCCACCAGCGTGCCGCCCACCATGGCCATCAACGAGTTCACCGCGACCAGGCCGGAGATCTTGTCGAGCGTCTGCGCGCTCATCACGTTGAAACCGAACCAGCCAATGCACAGCACCCACGCGCCCAGCGCGAGAAAGGGGATGTTCGATGGCGGATGCGCGCTGAGAGAGCCGTCGCCTCGATAGCGATTGCGACGCGCCCCCAGCAGGAGCACCGCGGGCAGCGCCAGCCATCCGCCGACCGCGTGGACAACCACCGACCCCGCAAAATCGTGGAACTCACTACCGGTCAGCGACGCGATCCAGCCCTGGATGCCGAAGGCCTTGTTCCAGGCGATACCTTCGTAAAGGGGATAAACAAAGCCCACGATGACCGCCGTTGCGATCAGTTGCGGCCAGAACTTGGCGCGCTCCGCGATCCCACCGGAAATGATGGCAGGAATGGCGGCAGCGAACGTCAGCAGGAAGAAGAACCGCACCAGTTCGAAGCCGCTCTTGGCAGCCAGCGCTTCGGCCCCGACGAAGAAGTGCGTGCCGTAAGCCACGCCGTAGCCCACGAGGAAATACACGACTGTCGACACCGAGAAGTCCACGAGGATCTTCACCAGCGCATTGACCTGATTCTTCTTGCGGACCGTGCCGAGTTCGAGAAAGGCGAAACCGGCATGCATGGCGAGAACCATGACGGCGCCCAGGAGAAGGAACAGCGCATTCGCGCCCTGTGTTAGTGCGTCCATGAAAACTTGCGGGAGATTTGGCTTTGAAGTGGTGCAATTCGCCGCTTTTGTGCGAATGCACAACGACCGCAAGCAAAAGTGGTGCCGACTCGGCGCGACCATGGTGCCGAATGGGTCCAAATCACAGCATGCCGCACCGAAATGGCACGACTGTGCCAACACACGCACACGCCCTGTCAGTCAGCGACCGTATGCTCGATCGCTTCCCGAATGCGCCGGAACACCCTGGGGCTGCTGAAGTTCTGAACGGATTCACGCACGGCGTCGCTCGACGGCAGCAGAGTGCGGTCGCTGGCGAGGCGCTGGATGCGTTCGCTCAAGCCTCGGACATCGCCGACCTCAAACAGCCATCCGTTCTCGCCCGGACGGACGATGTCGCCAGGTCCGGACGGGCAATCGCTCGCGATGCAAGGAATGCCGCGCGCCATGGCCTCGATCAGGACAAGCGGAAAGCCTTCATAGGATGAACAGAGAACGAGGGCGTCGGCCTCCCGGACCGCGCACCAGGGCTCAGTCTGGCGGCCGAGCCAATTCAATCGATTCGAGATGCCCAACTGCTCCGCCAGCGACCGAAGCTCCGCGATCTCAGTCTCGGGGCTGCCGGAGCCGATGAGATCCAGTTGCCAGTCGGCCTGCACCTGCGCCAGCGCACGCAGCAGATCGTCCGTACGCTTCTGGTCGCCGCGCATGAGGCGTCCGACATGAAGCAGGCGCAGTGGGCCTTGGTCAGATCGAGGCACCGGCGTGACCGAGTCCATGCGTGTACCGTTGTAGACCAGATGCACCGCCTCGGGCCGCACGCCTGGGACGTGTTTGGTTGCGTCCGCGATCTGAGGACTGATGCAGAGATGTCCATCCGCCAGCCTAAGGAGCTCGGTTCGCTGCCGGTGCGCCGTCGAAAAGTGCAACCACGCCAACACCGGCCGCTTGAGGCGCGCAATCCACAGTCCCAATTTCACGAGTAGAAGCGTGGAGCTGTAGATGACCACGACTGCGTCCGGCAGTTGCTTCTTGCACGTGCGGATGAAAACGGGCAAGCCGCGGAGCATCTGCCTTTTCAGAGATGTCGAGCCGTTCTCGACTTCGGAATATGCGATCCCCTCGTGCCACTTGGCATCACGAACGCTGGGGCATAGCGCCAGCACGCGAACGCGATCACCGTTGGCCTGCGCCTCCTCCGCAAGCGACCGCACGCAGACTTCGATGCCTCCCAGGCCGGACAGGGTACCGACGACGACAAGAATTTCCATAGGTGCACGTGACCCGCATGCGGTTCATGTGCAGCGAACCTAGCGTTTGCGGCGCGGCGCGAACGTCGGACGCGAAGGCGCCGCCGTGTCAGCCAATTCATCGGCACCAGGATTGGGACTCGGCACCAACGCAGCCAAAGAGTGCAATACACGTAGAAACGCCCCAGAACCCGAAACGGGCGCTGGGGCGCATGAATTTGGTGGCCTGGGGCGGAATCGAACCACCGACACGCGGATTTTCAATCCGCTGCTCTACCAACTGAGCTACCGGGCCATTGTGTGCAGCCCGCGATTATACAGTGCTGCGGCGCCCCCTCGACAGATCGACGCCGAGTTGCTTCAGTTTTCTGTATAGATGGGTTCGTTCGAGGCCGGTCTTTTCGGCCACGCGCGTCATCGAACCGTTTTCCATCGCGAGGTGGAACTCGAAGTACGCCTTTTCGAAGCCGTCGCGCGCATCACGCAACGGTCGATCGAGGTCGAAGCTCTGCGTGGCCTGTGGTCCCAGTTCAGCAGGTGACAACTGCGGCGCGGCAGGCACCAGCGCACTGTCGCCTATCGTCGTGACCACCGCCGAGAAGCTGCTCGCCGGCGGCACGACGCTGGCAGCTGCACGACGGGCGTTTTCCCGGGCCAGGCCCTGCTCGACGGCCTTGAGCAACTTCTGCAGGGTGATCGGCTTTTCGAGGAACGCAAAAGCGCCGATGCGCGTGGCGTCGACGGCGGTATCGATCGTGGCGTGACCGCTCATCATGACGACCGGCATACTCAGAAGGCCGGCCGCGGACCATTCCTTCAGCAAGGTCACGCCGTCGGTGTCGGGCATCCAGATGTCGAGGAGAACCAGGTCAGGACGTGCACGCTGTCGCGCGGCGCGCGCTTCAGCTGCGTTCTCGGCGAGTTCCACGTTGTGGCCTTCGTCATTGAGAATTTCGAAGAGCAGGTCTCGGATACCCAGCTCGTCGTCGACCACGAGGATGTTTGCCATGTGTGCTTGAGATGTGCGCCGATGTTTGTGTAGTTAGGGGTGTCTTCGCTGCCTGTTCCGAACCGAGCATCCTGTGTGCTCAGGTGACAGACGACCTCGAATCCTCGGTGTGAGCAACCGCTCCCTGCGGTCCTCCCGCAAGCGCGAATGATAACGAGACTTGCGCGCCAACCACACCCCCATCAACCATACGATTCGAAAGTTCGATACGCGCCCCGTGCTCGTCGGCAATTTTTTTGACGACGGCCAGACCCAACCCGGTCCCCTTGGACTTGGTCGTGACGTAGGGCTCGAAGGCGCGCTTGAGGATGTGCTCGGCAAAGCCTGCTCCGTTGTCCTGGACGGTCAAGCGCACGCGCTGGCCCGATTCGCTGAGCCGGGTCCGGATGCTGACTTCGCCCGCATGCCCCGTCCGCGCGGCGTTGACTTCGGCCGCATCCTGGGCGTTTTGCAACAGGTTGTGAATGACCTGCCGGATCTGCTGCGCGTCGGCGCGAATGGGCGGGCAGCGGTCATCCAGCTCGGGATGCAATGGGACAGCAGAACTTTCCGAGGGGTAGAGATGCAAAACGTCTGCCACCAACGCATTGAGATCCACGGGTTTCAACTCGGCCGCGGGCAGGCGTGCGTAGTCTCGGAATTCATTGACAAGGCGCTTCATCGCGTCGACCTGATCGACGATGGTCTTGACCGACTTCGCAAGTACCGCCTGCTCGGGAGGCGCCACCTTGCCCGAGAGCTTCATTTCAAGCCGCTCCGCCGAAAGCTGGATCGGGGTCAGCGGATTCTTGATTTCATGGGCCAGGCGGCGCGCGACCTCGCCCCAAGCCTGGGCGCGCTGCGCCGACACGATCTCGGAGATGTCGTCGAACACCAGCAGTCTCGTCGCGCCTGGCAGTTCCGCTCCGCGCGCCACGATGTTGATGGCGTCCTCGGACATCGCGTCGCCCTCCGCGTGAAGTTCGAATGCGTGCTGCCAATGATCGAGCCCGTGCTGCAGGCGTTCCACGTCGAAGTCGTCGAACTGCTGTTGCACACTTTGCGCGAATTCGGACAGGCCCGGTACGTCGGACAGGTGTTGACCTTCGTAGGCCGCCAGCGGCGCGCGCAGCACGCGTGTGGCGCCGGGATTGGTCGAGACGATGACGCCGTCGGCGTGAAGCACGATCACACCCGAGGTCAGGTTGTCCAGGATCGTTTGAAGGTTGGAACGTGCGGCATCCAGTTCGCCCATGGTTTTCTCGACCGCACCTCGTGCATCGGCGAGTTGCTGCGTCATGACGGCGAACGAGCGCGTCAGGCCACCGAGTTCGTCCTTGCCCTGCAGAACGGCAGTGGGTCGCAGATCCCCGCCCGCCACCTGCCGCACGCCATCGGCCAGCACCAGAAGCGGCCGCGCAAGCTGATTGCCGAAGAGCACGGCGAGCAGCACGGCACCAAACACGGCGAGGAACAATGTCAGCGTGAGGGTGCCGATATACATCCGGCGCAGACCTTCGCGAGCGAGCGCCCTTTCCTGATATTCGCGGTTCGCCTCCTGCACGGCGAGCGCGTTGGCGACGACTGCGGGCGGAAGCGGCTGGGTGACCTGCAGGAAGCGGGGTTCTGTGTTGAATTCGAAGCCCTGCCTTTGCACCAGCGCGATGGCCCGCACGCTGGCCGGAGGTGGCGCCGCCGCGCCCGGCGCCGGCGCCTCGTCGAGACCTTCGATGTGGGCGATGGCTCGATCGGCACGCACCTGCCGCAGTTGCTGTTGCGTGGGCCGCTCGGGGTTGAGCTGAAAGCGTGATGCGCCCGCCCCGGCCACCAATTGGCCGTTGCCGGTCCAGAGCACGACGTCTGTGGCACCCAACTGGTCGCGGATGCGTTCCAGCACGAGGCCGGCGCCTGCGTCCGACACGTTGGCCAATTGCCCGCTGGCGGTCTTCGTCTTGCTCATGAGGTCGTCGGACAGCGAATCCAGCGTGGCGCGGCCGAGGTTCAGGCCCGCATCCAGCGCACCCTCGACCTTGACGTCGAACCAGCTCTCGATCGAACGCGCGACGAACTGATAGGACACGACGTAGACGAGCATGCCCGGCACGACGCCGACAAGCGCGAAGATGGCAGCCAGCTTGATCAGGAGGCGACTGCCGAACTTGCCCTGGCGCAAGCGGCTCAGAAGCCGGAATGCGACCCAGCCGATCACGAGGATCAGCACCGCCGCCACAACGACGTTGATATAAAAAAGCCGTGCGTAATTGCGCTCGTAGAACGCGCGGTTGTTGGTGGCCTGCGCCAGCAGGAACATCAGCACCAGGCCGATGGCTGTCACCATCGCCGCACCGACGCCAATGGCCCATCGAACCGCACGCGAGCGGCGCGCCGCCGGCGACCGGGAGCGGCCGCGCGCTTCGGTGCTCACTTCGCCTTCTCCAGCGGGAGCCGCGTGCTCTTTTCGACGGAGATGTTCCAGTCCGACTGACCGAAGGCGCCGATTTGAAAGGGACGCGGCAGCTGTGAAGTGTCGAGGCGAAATCGGAACATCACCGGATGGGTCGGCTCATCACCGATCTCGGAAACGTCGCCCAGCCGCATGCGCCCCACCCGGCGCACGCCATCGAGGGCATCGGCCAGGGTCTCGAAATTCTGGTTCAGCGAAACGCCGAAGCCAGCGTTGGTGATGGGTACGGGTGACACGTTGAGGCGCCAGCGGCGGCTAAGCGGCTGATAGGCCAGCCGCATGTACCGCGAAGCCTGTGCAACTTTGAGATCGGTCCAATACCAGCGTTCCCGGTAGAGCTCGGCCTCGGCCACGAAATAGACGGCGATACCCTTGTCGAGGACTTCCTCGACCAGCGGCGGGAGTTCGAATTGAACTTGGGCGCTGAGGTAGACGCCGTCGTCCGCCTCCTCGAGCCGCATCTGGGTGACGGATGTGCTGTGCGTGTCCGCAGCGGCCGGCCCGGGAAACCAGGCCAGGACCCAGACGAGCACCAGCAACACGGCCAGCCAGGTCGGGGAACGTTTGTCAGCGCTGCAGCTTCTCGAGCAGGGCGTAGAAGAAACCGTCGTGATCACCCAACGGATTGTCCGGGACGCCACCCGCATTCACCCCGCTTTGGGGTAGCAAATGCCCCGGCGAGGGCAGTAAACGAGCGTCGGTGTTGTGCGCAAGGAACGCCTCAATCTGGTGCGAACCCTCTTCGCGAAACACCGAACAGGTGCAATACAACAGGCGCCCACCCGGCCGGACCAGCGGCCAAAGGGCTGCGAGCAGCATCGCCTGCTGCAACGCGAGCTGCCCGATGTCGCTCTCGCGGCGCAACCAGCGCACGTCCGGGTGCCGCCGGACGATGCCGGAAGCCGTGCACGGCGCGTCGAGCAGGATGGCGTCGAAGGGCACACCATCCCACCATCCCGCCGGACGCGAAGCGTCCGCAACGACGACTTTGGCACTCATTCCAAGCCGTGAGAGGGTTTCGTCGATGCGCCGGCTGCGCGCTGCGTCCACCTCGAGGGCGACGACGTCAAGGTTTCCGGGGGTACCGGTCTCGAGCAGATGGGCCGTCTTGCCACCCGGCGCGGCACATGCATCCAGCACGCGCAGCGGTGTCGACCTCTTGCCGAGGCCATTCAACAGGAGGGGCGCAGCGATCTGAGCTGCGGCGTCTTGCACCGAGCACTCGCCTTCAACGAATCCCGGCAACTGCTGTACCGGCCGCGCACGCGTGAGCTGGATGCCGCTGGCACCGACGGGAATGCCGTGCAACCCCGCGGCTTCCAGTGCACGCAGATAGGACGCGACATCGGTCTTGCGGGCGTTGACGCGCAATGTCATTGGCGCCTGCGTGTTGTCCGCGGTCAGGACGCGTTGCCATTCACGCGGATGGTCGCGCTTCAGGCGCTCGATCCACCAGCGCGGGTGATTCCATTGGGCAACCGGCTCGTGCTCGGTGGCCGCGACCAGGTCGTCGCGTTCTCGCAGGAATCGCCGGAGGCAGGCGTTGATGAAGCTCGCTTGCGCCCTCGTACCCGGATTGCGCTTCGCCGCCTCGACGGCCTGGTCGACCAGGGTAAAGGGTTCGTAGGGGGATCGCTCGGCGTCCCACGCCAGCGCGAGCGCAGTGCAAAGCAGCGCGTCCGCCGCTGGAGGAGGCGTTCGCTTGGCCAGATGGCGGCGCAACGCCTCGGCACGGCCGAGCCAGCGCAGCACCTGGAAGCCGAGCGCCTGCACGCCCGGCCGCAGGGCTGGCTCGATCGCCGCGAAGGCGACAGAACCGGAAACTCCGGCACGGATCGAAGCGAGCGCCGTGGCAACCAGTTGCAGCTGGCGCCAGAGCGGCGGCGATGCGAAATTGGAATCTGGAAGGTCTGGCAAATTGGGTCGATGGTAATGGGGTGATGCGTCAGCAGCGCGGCGCGTCGATCAGCGTAGCGGAGCTGCAGGCTTGAGCTGCATGATCCAAGCCACCAAGAGCGCAGGAAACTGAGTGATTGCAGCGTTGTACCGGCCGACGGCGAGATTGAACTGGCTGCGGGCCATCTCGGCGGCGGCGGACGGCTCGGGCCACGCGATGGGGACGGCACCTTCAGGCAACTCGTCCTTGCCCTCGAGGTTGGCTGGCCGCGACAACGTGCCATCGGCCTCGAAGCTGACCACAGCATCCGGATACAAGCGCTGCCAAGCGCCGACCATCACGTGCATCGCCGTACTCATAGCAGCAACACCTGCCGGGTCCAGCGGTCGAAGGCGGGTCGCGGCCAAGAGGGTCGACAGCTGATTCGCGGCGGCCTGCAGCGACGCGCCGGGAGGCATCTCCGCGGCGGGGGGCACATCATCCTGCGCCGCACGCGCCAGGACGAAATCGAGCTGACGGGCCATTGCGGCGTCGAGAACCGCATAAGCACTCAACGCCGCCGAGCGCAGTCGCATGAGGCGGTTGTAGGCGCCCACGAACCAGAACAGCGCAAGCGCGCCGCCAATCCAGTACGGCAGTGAATCGGGCATGCCATTCATCCAGGTAAACATCGCGATAAGGGAAAAGAAAAAGCCCCCGATCCGCAGGCGGAAAGGGGGCGTTTGCTACCGGTCATGGCCGGCGATGCTAACCAACTATTCGGTGGCAGCGCCTTCGCTGGCATCGACCGTCGTCGTGGCTTCGTCGGCCGCGGCCGAGGAGCCGGACAGCTCCGCCGCTTCGGCTTCGGCGATCGCACGACGCTCGGCTTCGTCCATCGCGTCCTTCACCTTGCGTGCCTGGTGGTAAGCCATGCCTGTACCTGCCGGAATCAGGCGGCCGACGATGACGTTTTCCTTCAGACCACGCAGCTCGTCGCGCTTGCCCATGATCGCGGCTTCGGTCAGCACGCGCGTCGTTTCCTGGAACGATGCAGCGCTGATGAAGCTGTCGGTCGAGAGCGATGCCTTCGTGATACCAAGCAGCAGGTTCGTGAACGTCGCGGGGATCTTTCCGTCGGCGCGCAGGGCGTCGTTGGTGTTGAGCATCTCGCTGCGTTCGACCTGTTCACCGGCGATGTAGGTGGTGTCGCCCGGGTTCTCGACCACGACGCGGCGCAGCATCTGGCGAACGATCACCTCGATGTGCTTGTCGTTGATCTTCACACCCTGCAAGCGATACACGTCCTGCACTTCGTCGACGATGTAGCGCGCCAGTTCCTCGGAGCCCAGCAGGCGCAGGATGTCCTGCGGATCGGCCGGACCGTCGACGATCGACTCGCCCTTGTTCACGACCTGGCCTTCGTGCACCAGGATGTTCTTTTCCTTCGGCACGAGTTCTTCCCAGACTTTGCCTTCCGGGTCGGTGATCTGCAGGCGGACCTTGCCCTTGGTCTCCTTGCCGAACGACACGGTACCAGTCATCTCGGCCAGCATGCCCTTGTCCTTCGGCGAACGCGCCTCGAACAGCTCAGCCACGCGCGGCAGACCGCCGGTGATGTCGCGAGTCTTCTGGCCTTCGACCGGAATACGCGCCAGCACTTCGCCGGGGCCCACGTCCTGACCGTCGCGCACCTGGACCAGCGCACCGATCGGGAAGCCGATGGTCACCGAGTGGTCGGTACCGGGGATCTTGACCTCGGCGCCGGAGGCGTCAATCAGCTTCACTTGCGGGCGAACGACCTTGGCTGCACCACGGCGCTTCGGATCGATCACGACCAACGTCGACAGGCCAGTGACCTCGTCCACCTGCTTGGCGACCGTGAGGCCTTCCTCGACGTTCTCGAACTTCGACGTACCGGCGAATTCCGTGATGATCGGGCGCGTCAGTGGATCCCAGTTGGCCAGCACGTGGCCAGCCTTGATCTGCTGGTCGGCCTTCACCGCCAGCGTGGCGCCGTACGGCACCTTGTGGCGTTCACGCTCACGACCATGCTCGTCATGGATGACGATCTCGCCCGAACGCGCAATCACGACCAGCTCGTTCTTGCTGTTGGTCACGTAGCGCATCGTGGCGTTGAAGCCGATCACGCCGGTGGACTTGGCTTCGACGCTCGAGGCAACGGCCGCACGCGATGCCGCACCACCGATGTGGAAGGTCCGCATCGTGAGCTGCGTGCCGGGTTCGCCGATCGACTGGGCAGCAATCACACCGACTGCTTCGCCGTTGTTGACCAGGCCACCGCGGCCGAGGTCGCGTCCGTAGCACTTGGCGCACAGGCCGAAGCGGGTCGCGCAGGTCAGCGCCGTGCGAACCTTGACTTCGTCCACGCCCTCGGCTTCGAGCGCCTCGATCACATCTTCGTCGAGCATGTCGCCGGCCTTGGCCAGCACTGCACGCGTTTCCGGATGCAGGATGTCCTCGGCCGCGGTACGGCCCAGGATGCGCTCGCGCAGGGATTCGATGACTTCACCGCCTTCAACGATCGCGCGCATCACTGCGCCGTCCTGCGTGCCGCAGTCCTGTTCGATCACGACCAGATCCTGCGTCACGTCCACCAGGCGACGCGTCAGGTAACCGGAGTTCGCGGTCTTCAGCGCGGTATCGGCCAGACCCTTACGGGCACCGTGGGTGGAGATGAAGTACTCCAACACGTTCAGGCCTTCGCGGAAGTTCGCGGTGATGGGCGTCTCGATGATCGAGCCGTCCGGCTTGGCCATCAGGCCCCGCATGCCGGCCACCTGGCGAATCTGCGCCGCGGAACCGCGAGCGCCCGAGTCGGCCATCATGTAGATGGAGTTGAAGGACTCCTGCTCGACTTCCTTGCCGTGGCGATCGATGACCTTCTCCTTCGACAGCTTGGCCATCATGACCTTCGACACTTCGTCGCCGGCCTTGCCCCAGATGTCGACCACCTTGTTGTAGCGCTCGCCGGAAGTGACGAGACCGGAGACATACTGCTGCTCGATCTCCTTCACTTCCTTGGCGGAGCGGTCGATGATCCCGTGCTTCTCTGCAGGCACCAGCATGTCGTCGATCGCGATCGAGATACCGGCCTTCGTCGCCAGGCGGAAGCCGTTCTGCAACAGCTTGTCGGCGAACACGACGGTCTCCTTCAGGCCGCACTTGCGGAACGAAGCGTTGATGAGCTTGGAGATTTCCTTCTTCTTCAGCGCCTTGTTGATGTTCGAGAACGCCAAGCCCTTCGGCAGGATCTCGGACAGGAGCGCACGACCCACCGTGGTGTCGACGAGCGAGGTCGAGGGCGTGAATTCGCCCGTATCCTTGTCCTTCGTGAACTCGGTGATGCGCACGCTGACCTTGGCGGTAAGCTCGACCACGTTGGCGTCGAGCGCGCGCTGGACTTCGCCGATGTCCGAGAACATCAGGCCTTCGCCCTTGCCGTTGATGCGATCGCGGGTCGTGTAGTACAGACCCAGCACCACGTCCTGCGATGGCACGATCGACGGTTCGCCGTTGGCCGGGAACAGCACGTTGTTGGAGGCCAGCATCAGCGTGCGGGCTTCCATCTGCGCTTCCACCGACAGCGGAACGTGGACGGCCATCTGGTCACCGTCGAAGTCGGCGTTGAAGGCCGCGCAGACCAGCGGATGCAGCTGAATTGCCTTGCCTTCGATCAGGATGGGCTCGAAGGCCTGGATGCCAAGGCGGTGCAGCGTCGGTGCGCGGTTCAGCATCACCGGGTGCTCCTTGATCACTTCTTCAAGGATGTCCCACACCACTGGCGTACCGGATTCAACTTCCTTCTTCGCCGCCTTGATCGTGGTCGCGATGCCCATGGCTTCCAGGCGCGAGAAGATGAAAGGTTTGAACAGCTCGAGCGCCATCAGCTTCGGCAGGCCGCACTGATGCAGCTTGAGCGTCGGGCCCACCACGATGACCGAACGGCCCGAGTAGTCGACGCGCTTGCCCAGCAGGTTCTGGCGGAAACGACCGCTCTTGCCCTTGATCATGTCGGCCAGCGACTTGAGTGCGCGCTTGTTGGCACCCGTCATGGCCTTGCCGCGGCGGCCGTTGTCCAGCAGCGAGTCGACCGCTTCCTGAAGCATCCGCTTTTCGTTGCGCGCAATGATTTCCGGCGCCTTGAGCTCGAGCAGGCGGCGCAAGCGGCTGTTGCGGTTAATGACACGGCGATACAGGTCGTTCAGGTCGGAGGTCGCGAAGCGGCCACCGTCCAGCGGCACTAGCGGACGCAGGTCCGGCGGCAGCACCGGCAGCACGTCCAGCACCATCCACTCGGGCTTGATGCCCGACTTGCGGAAGGCTTCCAGCACCTTGAGGCGCTTGGAGTTCTTCTTGACCTTGACTTCGGAACCCGTGAGGTCGCCACGCAGCTTCTCGATCTCGCTGTCGAGCTCGATGCCCATCAGCAGGTCCTTGATGCCTTCTGCGCCCATCTTGGCGATGAACTCGTCGCCGTATTCCTTGCGCTTCGCGTCGTAGTCGTCCTCGGACATGATGCCGAACTTCTTCAGCGGGGTCATGCCGGGGTCGGTGATCACATAGGCTTCGAAGTACAGCACGCGTTCGATGTCGCGCAGCGTCATGTCGAGCACGAGGCCCAGACGCGACGGCAGCGACTTCAGGAACCAGATGTGCGCGCAAGGAGCAGCCAGGTCGATGTGCCCCATGCGCTCGCGGCGCACCTTGGTCTGCGTGACTTCAACGCCGCACTTCTCGCAGATCACACCGCGATGCTTCAGGCGCTTGTACTTGCCGCACAGGCACTCGTAGTCCTTGATCGGGCCGAAGATCTTGGCGCAGAACAGGCCGTCGCGCTCGGGCTTGAAGGTCCGATAGTTGATGGTCTCGGGCTTCTTCACTTCGCCGAAAGACCACGAACGGATCTTCTCGGGCGAAGCCATGCCGATCTTGATGGCATCGAAATGCTCATCCGGAGTGAATTGCTTGAACAGGTCGAGTAGCGATTTCATAAGACTCTTTCCCTTTTCAAATTAAGAACGCTCGAGCTCGATGTCGAGCCCCAGCGAACGGATTTCCTTGACCAGCACGTTGAACGATTCCGGCATGCCGGCTTCGATCGAGTGTTCGCCCTTGACGATGCTTTCGTACACCTTGGTACGGCCTTGCACGTCGTCGGACTTCACGGTCAGCATTTCCTGGAGGACGTAGGAAGCACCGTAGGCTTCGAGCGCCCACACTTCCATTTCCCCGAAACGCTGGCCGCCGAACTGTGCCTTGCCGCCCAGCGGCTGTTGCGTGACCAGCGAGTACGGGCCGGTCGAGCGGGCGTGCATCTTGTCGTCCACCAGATGGTGCAGCTTCAAGAAGTGCATGTAGCCGACAGTGACCGGGCGCTCGAACTGGTCGCCGGTACGTCCGTCGTACAGGTACGCCTGCGTGCGGGTCTCGGTCAGTCCCTTGAGCTTGGAGATGTCGTCAGGGTAGGCAAGCTTCAGCATGCCGCGGATTTCCTCTTCCGAAGCGCCGTCGAACACCGGCGTCGCGAAAGGCACGCCCTGCGACAGGTTGTTCGCCATTTCGAGCACGTCGTCGTCGCTCAGCTTGCTGAGGTCTTCCTTGCGGCCCGAGCCGTTGTAAAGCTGGTCCATGAACTTGCGCAGTTCAGCCACCTTGGCCTCTGCCTGCAGCATGTCGCCGATGCGCTGGCCAATGCCCTTGCCGGCCCAGCCCAGGTGCACTTCCAGCACCTGACCCACGTTCATCCGAGAGGGCACGCCCAGCGGGTTCAGGCAGATGTCGCACGGCGTGCCGTCGGCCATGTGGGGCATGTCTTCGACCGGAACGATCTTGGACACCACACCCTTGTTGCCGTGACGGCCAGCCATCTTGTCGCCGGGTTGCAAGCGGCGCTTGACGGCCAGGTAGACCTTGACCATCTTCAGCACGCCTGCAGGCAGTTCGTCGCCTTGCGTGAGTTTCTTGCGCTTTTCCTCGAAAGCGAGGTCGAAGCTGTGGCGCGTCTGCTCGAGCGAGTTCTTGATCGACTCGAGTTGTGCAGCGACTTCATCTTCCGCCGGGCGGATGTCGAACCAGTGGAACTTCTCGATCGACGAGAGGTAGGCCTTGTCGAGCTTCGTGCCCTTCGCCAGCTTGTTCGGACCGCCGTTGGCGACCCTGCCGGTCAGCAGCTTCTCGATACGATCGAAAGCGTCGGCTTCGACGATACGCAGTTGGTCGTTGAGGTCGAGCCGGAAGCGCTTCAGCTCGTCGTCGATGATCTGCTGGGCGCGCTTGTCGCGCGTGATGCCTTCGCGAGTGAACACTTGCACGTCGATGACCGTGCCCTGCGAGCCCTGGTCAACACGCAGCGAGGTGTCCTTCACGTCGGAAGCCTTCTCGCCGAAGATCGCGCGCAGAAGCTTCTCTTCAGGCGTCAGCGTGGTCTCGCCCTTGGGCGTGACCTTGCCGACAAGCGTGTCGCCCGGTTGCACTTCGGCGCCGACGTAGATGATCCCGGATTCGTCCAGGCGGTTGAGCTGTTGCTCGGCCAGGTTCGGGATGTCGCGCGTGATTTCCTCGGCACCCAGCTTGGTGTCGCGAGCCATCACCACCAGTTCCTCGATGTGGATCGAGGTATAGCGATCTTCGGCGACCACGCGTTCGCTGATCAAAATCGAGTCTTCGAAGTTGTAGCCGTTCCACGGCATGAACGCGATCAGCATGTTCTGGCCAAGGGCCAGTTCACCGAGGTCGGTTGATGCGCCATCAGCCACCACGTCACCCTTGGCGATCTTGTCGCCGCGCTTGACGATCGGACGCTGGTGGATGTTGGTGTTCTGGTTCGAACGCTGATACTTGATCAGGTTGTAGATATCCACGCCGACTTCACCGGCCGCCGCTTCGGCGTCGTTCACGCGCACCACGATGCGGGTCGCGTCGACATAGTCGACGGTTCCACCGCGGGTGGCGGTCACCACGGTGCCGGAGTCGACCGCGGAGACGCGCTCGATGCCAGTACCGACGAACGGCTTCTCGGGACGCAGTACCGGCACGGCCTGACGCTGCATGTTGGCGCCCATCAATGCGCGGTTCGCATCGTCGTGCTCCAGGAAGGGCACGAGCGAAGCAGCCACCGACACGATCTGCGCGGGCGACACGTCCATGTACTGGACGCGTTCGGCGCTCACCAGGATCGATTCGCCGGTTTCGCGAGCCGAAACGAGATCACCGGTCAGCTTGCCGTCCTTGTCGAGGGCAGCGTTCGCCTGCGCGATCACATACTTGCCTTCTTCGATGGCGGAGAGATAGTCGATCTCGTTCGTCACCTTGCCGTCCACCACGCGACGGTACGGCGTCTCGATGAAGCCGTACTCGTTCAGGCGGGCGTACAGAGCCAGCGAGTTGATCAGACCGATGTTCGGGCCTTCAGGCGTTTCGATCGGGCACACGCGGCCATAGTGGGTCACGTGCACGTCGCGCACTTCAAAGCCTGCGCGCTCACGGGTCAGGCCGCCCGGGCCAAGGGCCGAGACGCGACGCTTGTGGGTGATCTCGGACAGCGGGTTGGTCTGATCCATGAACTGCGACAGCTGCGAGGCGCCGAAGAACTCCTTCAGCGCGGCCGAGATCGGCTTGCTGTTGATCAGGTCGTGCGGCATCAGCGGCTCTTGCTCCGCCTGACCCAGACGTTCCTTCACAGCCTTCTCGATGCGGGCGAGGCCGGTGCGGTATTGGTTCTCGGCCAATTCACCGACGCAACGAACGCGGCGATTGCCGAGGTGGTCGATATCGTCGACTTCGCCTCGGCCATTGCGCAGGTCCACGAGGATCTTGACCACGGCGAGGATGTCCTCGTTGGTCAGCACCATCGGGCCGGTCGATTCGTCGCGGCCGACCTTGGCATTGAACTTCATGCGGCCGACGCGCGACAGGTCGTACGTGTCCGGGTTGTAGAACAGGCGCTGGAACAGGGCCTGCACCGCGTCTTCCGTCGGCGGCTCGCCGGGGCGCATCATGCGATAGATGGCCACGCGCGCGGCGAATTCGTCCACCGTTTCGTCGATGCGAAGCGTTTGCGAGATGTAGGCGCCCTGGTCGAGTTCGTTCGTATAGATTGCTTGCACGTCCTGCACGCCGGCGGCACGAAGCTTCTTCAGCAACGCTTCGGTCAACTCGTCGTTGGCCTTCGCCAGGATTTCACCGGAATCGGGGTCCACGATGTTGCGGGCCACGACGCGGCCGACGAGGAAGTCTTCCGGCACGCTGATGTGCGTGGTGCCCGATTGCTCGAGTTCACGCGTGTGGCGAGCGGTGACGCGCTTGTCCTTGGCGACCACGACCTTGCCCGACTTGTCAGTGATGTCGAAGCGCGCGACTTCGCCACGCAGGCGCTCGGAGACGAACTCCATCTGCGCGCCGCTGTCCATGAGGCGGAAGTTGTCGTTCACGAAGAAGTTCGCGAGGATCGATTCCGGGTTCAGGCCGATGGCCTTCAACAGGATCGTGACCGGCATCTTGCGGCGACGGTCGACGCGGAAGTACAGCATGTCCTTCGGATCGAACTCGAAGTCGAGCCACGAGCCGCGGTAGGGAATCACGCGAGCCGAGAACAGGAGCTTGCCTGAGCTGTGCGTCTTGCCCTTGTCGTGTTCGAAGAACACGCCCGGCGACCGGTGGAGCTGAGACACGATGACGCGCTCGGTACCGTTGATGATGAACGAGCCTTTGTCCGTCATGAGCGGCACTTCGCCCATGTAGACCTCTTGCTCCTTGACTTCCTTCACCACCTTCGACTGAGAGGTCGACGATTCGCGGTCATAGATGATCAACTGGACCTTGGCACGCACGGCCGAAGCGAAGGTGAGTCCGCGGGTTTGGCACTCGCGCACGTCAAATGCGGGCTTTGCGAGGTTGTACTCGAGGAACTTCATCTCGACGAAACCGTTGTGCGAGACGATGGGGAACGCCGCGTCGAACGCAGCCTGCAGACCTTCCACCGTCCGTTTCTGGGGCGGGACGCCCGCTTGCAGGAACGCGGTGTACGCGTCTTTTTGCATCTGCAGCAGGTAGGGGATTTCGACGACGCTGTCGCGATTGCCGAAATTCTTTCGGATGCGCTTGCGTTCGGTGTAACTGTACGTGGACGTTTGGGCCATGAGAGCTCCGGAGCTTGAGATCTTCAGCGACTTGTCAGCAATGCTTTCGCACCACTGCTTGGCGGCTGGCCACTACCAGCCGTTGGCGGACAGTGATGCGTTGCACATCACCCGAACCAAGGGGTCTTCTGCAGTCGGGGTCAGAAGACACTCAAAAACCGTGCGGAAACATCGGCTTTTGGGTGCGCTCTGAAAGCGGCAAAGGCTGGAGGGCCTTTCGGCACACTCCAGCCCTCCGGGGAGACCGAATTACTTCAGTTCCACCTTGGCGCCAGCGTCTTCCAGCTTCTTCTTGGCGGCTTCAGCATCAGCCTTGGACAGGCCTTCCTTGACAGCCTTCGGAGCGGCTTCAACCAGATCCTTGGCTTCCTTGAGGCCCAGGCCGGTGATTTCGCGCACTGCCTTGATCGCCGAAACCTTGTTCGCGCCTGCGTCCATCAGCATGACGTTGAACTCGGTCTTTTCCTCGACGACAGCGGCGGCAGCGCCACCACCGGCGGCCGGGGCCGACATGGCTGCGGCGCTCACGCCGAACTTCTCTTCGATGGCTTTCACCAGGTCGTTGAGTTCCAGGACCGTCATGCTGTCGAGCGCGGTCAGAAATGCGTCTTTATCGAATGCCATTTTTGTTTCCTAACAATTGGGTTGAATTTTTTAAACGCAAGGCTCAAGCGGCCTGCGCTTCCGCCGGTGCATCGGTTTGTGCGTCGCCACCACCACGCTTCTCGGCGAGCGCGGCCAGTACACGGGCCGTGCGCGAGATCGGGGATTGCATCAAGCCCAGCAACTGTGCCAGCAACACTTCCTTCGAAGGAATGTTGGCCAGTTGCTTCACGCCGTCGACGTCCAGGGCCTTGCCGCCGAATGCGCCGCCGCGAATCACCAACTTGTCGTTGGTCTTCGCGAAATCGGCCACCACCTTTGCGGCGGCCACAGCGTCTTCGGAGAAGCCATAGATCAGCGGACCGGTCATCTGGTCGCCGACGACCTCAAACGCGCTACCAGCGACAGCACGGCGTGCCAGCGTGTTCTTCAACACGCTGAGGCTCACACCCTTGCTGCGCGCGTCGTTGCGCAGTTTGGTCATATCGGCAACCGTGATGCCACGGTATTCCGCCATCACGAGCGTTTGAGCTTTTGCGGCGAGGCTGGTCACATCACTGATGACCGCTTCTTTCTCACTGCGATTCAGACTCAAGGTCTACTCCTTTTCAATGCATCCCTCGGCCGGGGCCTCAGGACGCGCTTCATGCAGCGACCAACCGTTCAGGAAACGAATTCCTTTGCAGTGGGATCGCCATCTGCGCTGGCCGCCACACGATGGTGAAGCGATTAAGTACAGGCATCCCTGCACACCAGCGGTCTTGGATGGCCCGAGATTGCGTTGACGCGACCCCGACCCACCACATTGCCCGACTGCCGTTTGACCGGCCGCCGGGCAAATACATCAGCCTTGAGCGATGGTCTGCGTGTCCACACGCACACCCACACCCATCGTCGAAGACACAGCCACCTTGCGCAGGTAAACACCCTTGCTGGTCGCCGGCTTGGCCTTGACCAGGGCGTCGATCAGCGCAGCCAGGTTGCCCTGCAGCTTGTCGTTGTCGAACGAACGGCGGCCGATCGTGCCATGCACGATCCCGGCCTTGTCGACGCGGAACTGGACCTGGCCAGCCTTGGCGTTCTTGACGGCGGTCGCGACGTCGGGCGTCACCGTGCCGACCTTCGGGTTCGGCATCAGGCCGCGCGGGCCGAGGATCTGGCCCAGCGTACCGACCACGCGCATCGCGTCCGGCGCGGCGATCACGACGTCGAAAGGCATGTCGCCAGCCTTCACCATCGCGGCCAGGTCGTCCATGCCGACGATGTCGGCGCCAGCGGCCTTGGCTTCCTCAGCCTTGGCGCCCTGGGCGAACACGGCCACGCGCTTGGTCTTGCCGGTACCGTTGGGCATCACCACGGCGCCGCGCACGACCTGGTCAGACTTCTTCGCATCGATGCCGAGTTGCACCGCAACGTCGATGGATTCGTCGAACTTCGCCGTGGCGGCTTCCTTCACGAGACCGAGCGCGTCAGCGAGCGCATACAGCTTGCCGCTGTCGACCTTGCTCTCGAGGGCCTTTTGCTTCTTGGTGATCTTGGCCATTTACACGCCCTCCACATTCACGCCCATCGAGCGAGCCGAACCGGCGATGGTACGAACTGCGGCGTCGAGGTCTGCAGCAGTCAGATCCTTCATCTTGGTCTTGGCGATTTCTTCGAGCTGTGCGCGCGTGATCTTGCCGACCTTGTCAGTATGCGGACGTGCAGAACCCTTTTCGAGCTTGATGGCCTTCTTGATCAAGGTGATCGCCGGGGGCGTCTTGATGATGAAGGTGAAGCTCTTGTCGGCGAACGCGGTGATGACCACCGGCAGCGGCAAACCCGGCTCGACGCCCTGGGTCTGCGCGTTGAACGCCTTGCAGAATTCCATAATGTTCAAACCGCGTTGGCCCAGTGCGGGACCAATCGGCGGCGACGGATTGGCTTTACCAGCTGGCACTTGCAGCTTGATGAAGCCGACGATTTTTTTCGCCATGCTTTTCTCCTTGCGGGTGATAACGCCTTGGCTGCCTCAGCCTCAGCTCCCCGGGGTTAACGACTCTCTGTTGACGTTTCTTGCCGAGCCGGAGGAGCAAGAAACCAAAAACTCGCGACCCGGCACATGCGGGGCGCGCTTGTCCGATTAGGTCTTTTCGACCTGCGCGAACTCGAGCTCAACGGGCGTGGCGCGGCCAAAAATCATGACGGACACACGCACCTTGCTCTTCTCGTAGTTGACTTCTTCGACCGTGCCGTTGAAATCAGTGAATGGACCTTCCTTGACGCGCACGAATTCGCCAACGACGAACTCCACCTTGTGACGCGGCTTCTCGGTGCCCTGCTGCATCTGGCTGACGATGTCTTCGACTTCCTTCTGCGAAATCGGCGCAGGTCGATTCTTTGCCCCGCCGACGAAGCCGGTCACCTTATTGGTGTGCTTCACCAGATGCCAACTCTCATCATCCATGATCATTTCGACCAAGACGTAGCCCGGGAAGAAGCGACGCTCAGTCGTACGCTTCTGGCCATTCTTGATCTCGACCACTTCCTCAGTCGGAACCAAGATTCGGCCGAACTTGTCCTGCATGCCGGCGCGCGTGATGCGCTCGATGATGTTGCGCTCAACAGCCTTCTCCATGCCCGAATACGCGTGCACCACGTACCAGCGAAAGTCGGGGTTGGTGGCAGCGGCCAGCACGGGCGCGCCTTCCGGCGCTGCTTCGACGACATCGTCAGTCATTTATTTTCTCCAGCCCAGAATGAGGTCGAAAAACACCCATTCGAGCGTCTTGTCGGTGAGCCAAAGGAAGATGGACATGATTGCGACGAAGGCAAACACATACGCCGTCATCTGGATTGCTTCCTTACGCGTCGGCCAAACAACTTTCTTGACCTCTCGCCAGGCATCACGACCAAAGGCCCACAACTGCCGACCACTCTCCGAACTCGCGAACGCTCCCACGGCGGCAGCAAGACCAACGAGCAAAGCGATCCACTGCACGACTGCGCCCTGGCGGGCGAGCAAATAGAACGCCACGATGGCGCCTACCGCCAGCACGACGGCCATCGCCAACTTGGCTTTGTCCGCGTTGGTGCTCACAGTTTCGATTTGAGAAGAAGCCATCTTGGGCAATATTCCTGGGCCTTTCGGCCTTCATTCAAAGCGCCTTCTGAGACGCCGAAGCCCGTCAGGGCATGACGGGCTTTTTTTGGAGGCCACCCTCAGGTGGCAGGGGCAGTAGGAATCGAACCTACAACCTTCGGTTTTGGAGACCGACGCTCTGCCAATTGAGCTATACCCCTTCGCGATCCTTAAATCAGATGTCGAGGATCTTTGCCACGACGCCCGAGCCCACGGTGCGACCACCTTCGCGGATCGCGAAGCGCAGACCTTCTTCCATGGCAATCGGGTTGATCAGCTTCACCGTGATCGACACGTTGTCGCCGGGCATGACCATCTCCTTG